>NZ_CP155619.1:2808223-3120248 GCF_039697315.1 Pseudomonas abietaniphila
CTAGGTTACGCCAGCTTCTCAAACTTCAAATCCCAAACGCCATGCCCGAGACGCTCGCCACGGCGTTCGAACTTGGTGATCGGACGCTCCGCAGGGCGCGGGACGCATTTTCCGTCTTCGGCCAGGTTGCGATAACCCGGGGCGACGTTCATCACTTCCAGCATGTATTCGGCGTACGGTTCCCAGTCGGTGGCCATGTGCAGAATGCCGCCCGGCTTGAGCTTGCTGCGCACCAGCGCGGCGAACTCGGCCTGAACGATACGACGCTTGTGATGGCGCGCCTTGTGCCACGGGTCCGGGAAGAACAGCATCAGGCGGTCGAGGCTGTTGTCGGCCACGCAGCGGTTGAGTACCTCAATCGCATCGCAATCGTAGACCCGCACGTTGGTCAGGCCCTGCGTCAATACGCCATTCAGCAACGCGCCGACACCCGGACGGTGCACCTCCACGCCGATGAAATCCTGATCAGGTGCAGCGGCGGCCATCTCCAGCAACGAGTGACCCATGCCAAAGCCGATTTCCAGGGTGCGCGGTGCTGAACGACCGAACACCGCATCGAAATCCACCGGTGCATCGGCCAGTGGCAGCACGAACAGCGGCTTGCCCTGGTCCAGACCACGCTGTTGGCCTTCGGTCATACGACCGGCGCGCATCACGAAGCTTTTGATGCGCCGATGATGGCTGTCATCGCCCTGCTCTTTACCGTCTTCGTCGTTCATCACTTCGTCGTTCATCACTTCGTCGTCCGGAAGTGCATCGGGCTTTTGCGAATCAATCATCAACAGGCTCTTACTTGATCAGACCATCCAGCGGCGAGGACGCGCTGGCATAGAGTTTCTTCGGCATACGGCCAGCGAGGTAAGCCATGCGGCCTGCCAGGATGGCGTGTTTCATGGCTTCGGCCATCAGCACCGGCTGCCCGGCGTGGGCGATGGCCGAGTTCATCAGCACCGCTTCGCAGCCCAGCTCCATCGCGATGGTGGCGTCAGAAGCCGTCCCGACACCGGCATCGACCAGCACCGGAACTTTCGATTCTTCGAGGATGATCTGCAGGTTGTACGGATTGCAGATCCCCAGGCCAGTACCGATCAGGCCTGCCAGCGGCATGACCGCGCAGCAGCCGATTTCCGCCAGTTGGCGAGCGATGATCGGGTCATCGCTGGTGTAGACCATCACGTCGAAGCCGTCCTTGACCAGCGTTTCAGCGGCCTTGAGGGTTTCGATCACGTTGGGGAACAGGGTCTTCTGGTCGGCCAGGACTTCCAGCTTGACCAGATTGTGACCGTCGAGCAGCTCACGGGCCAGACGGCAGGTGCGTACGGCCTCGATAGCGTCGTAGCAACCGGCAGTGTTCGGCAGGATGGTGTAGCGGTCCGGCGGCAGCACGTCGAGCAGGTTCGGTTCGCCCGGGTTCTGGCCCAGGTTGGTCCGGCGCACGGCGACGGTGACGATCTCGGCGCCCGAGGCTTCAATCGCCAGACGGGTTTCTTCCATATCCTTGTACTTGCCAGTGCCGACCAACAGGCGCGACTGGAAAGTACGACCCGCCACTGTAAACGGCTTGTCGCTACGAACATTGCTCATCGGAAATCCTCTTTACGGTTGAGGTTCTTGCAGTTCTTTCTGGATCGGGGCGCGGGGCGGCTCGGCTGTGAACGACTAGCCGCCACCGATGGCATGCACCACTTCGACCTGATCACCTTCGTTCAGCGTCGTGGCGTCATGCTGGCTGCGCGGGACGATATCCAGATTGAGCTCGACCGCGATACGACGCCCGGCCAGATCCAGACGGGTCAGCAACGCCGCAACGGTCGCGCCGTCGGGCAGTTCAAAGGATTCACCGTTCAACTGAATGCGCATGCGAAGGGCAGCCATCATTTTAGGGGGCGAGCATTCTAGCCCGATCAGCCGGTATGACCAAGGCAAAGGCGTGCCATTCGTCTCAACCCGGACCTGCGGGTCAGGTTTACCTTACAGGGTGTCGAGGCCAAGCCGCCAGGCCGTCCAGCCGAGAATGAACCAGCCAATCAGAAAGCACAGCCCGCCGATCGGCGTGATGATGCCCAGTTTGCTCATGCCGGTCAGCGTCAGCAGATAAAGGCTGCCTGAGAACAGGATGATGCCCAGCGTGAACGAAATGCCTGCATAGGCCACCAGCCGCCCCTGGATCTGCATCGCCAGCAGGGCCACACCGAAGAGCGCCAGCGCGTGAATCAACTGGTACAGCACACCGGTATGAAAAATCGCCAGGTACTCGGGGCTGAGTCGATTTTTAAGGGCATGAGCCGCAAAAGCACCCAGCGCGACGCCAGTAAATCCAAAGAATGCGGCCAACATCAGAAACGTTCGTAACATATGCAACTCCAGGCAAAGTCGTTCAATGGCGCGTGGTCTGTATAATGGCCCGCTCAACGGGTTCGGCCAAGCCATCTCTATGCTGCGTTTCCTCCTTCGTCGTGTCGCCAAAGGCCTGCTCTGGTTCGCAGCGGCAAGTGTCGTGCTTGTTTTGATTTTTCGCTGGGTCCCTCCTCCGTTCACCGCACTGATGGTAGAGCGCAAGATCGAATCATGGTTCGACGGCCAGCCCATTGACCTGCAGCGCGACTGGGAGCCTTGGGAGAAAATCTCCGATGACCTGAAAGTCGCCGTCATCGCTGGCGAAGACCAGAAGTTCGCCGAGCACTGGGGTTTCGATATCGACGCCATTCAGGCCGCACTGGTTCACAACGAGCGCGGCGGCTCGATTCGCGGCGCCAGTACGCTGAGCCAGCAGGTCTCCAAGAACCTGTTCCTGTGGTCCGGCCGCAGCTATCTGCGTAAAGGTCTGGAGGCGTGGTTCACCGCGCTGATCGAGGTGTTCTGGTCCAAGCAACGGATCCTTGAGGTCTACGTCAACAGCGTTGAATGGGACGACGGCGTGTTCGGCGCCCAGGCAGCCGCTCAGCATCACTTCCACATCAACGCCAGCCAGCTCTCGATGCAACAGGCGAGCTATCTGGCGGCCGTGCTCCCCAATCCCCGCGAATGGAGTGCCAGCAACCCCAGCAGTTACGTGTCGCGGCGTGCAGGATGGATTCGTCAGCAGATGCGCCAGTTGGGCGGGGATGAGTATCTGGTGGGGTTGAATCACAGCCGTAAGTGGTGATGATCATCGACCACGTCCGGGTGTAGGAGCGCGCTTGCCCGCGATGGCGGTGTGCCTGACACGTTCATAGCGTCTGACGAAACGCAATCGCGGGCAAGCGCGCTCCTACATTGAGGGAAACCGCAGCGCGCAAACAAAAACGCCCCGATCATCTCGGGGCGTTTTTCATTTCAGCGTTTGGCGCTTATGCAGCAATCGACAGCTTGAGCTTGTTCATCGCGCTCTTCTCGAGCTGACGAATACGCTCTGCGGACACTTTGTATTTCTCCGCCAGATCATGCAGCGTGGCTTTCTCTTCCGCCAACCAGCGCTGGTAGAGGATGTCACGGCTGCGTTCGTCGAGGACGTTCAGCGCTTCGTGCAGGTTCGCCGTCGAGCTGTCGGTCCAGTCAGAATCTTCCAGCTGACGAGCCGGATCGTAACGGTGGTCTTCCAGGTAGTTGGCCGGCGACTGGAACGCGCTGTCGTCGTCTGCTTCCGCAGCCGGGTCGAACGCCATGTCGTGGCCGGTCAAACGGCTTTCCATTTCGCGCACTTCACGCGGCTCAACGCCAAGGCTTTCGGCCACGCGATGCACTTCTTCGTTGTTCAGCCACGCCAGGCGCTTCTTCTGACTGCGCAGGTTAAAGAACAGTTTGCGCTGGGCTTTGGTGGTCGCGACTTTCACGATCCGCCAGTTGCGCAAGATGAACTCGTGAATCTCGGCCTTGATCCAGTGCACGGCGAACGACACCAGACGAACGCCCATTTCTGGGTTGAAACGCTTCACGGCCTTCATCAGGCCGACGTTACCTTCCTGGATCAGGTCAGCCTGAGCCAGGCCGTAACCGGAATAACTGCGTGCAATGTGCACAACAAAACGCAGGTGGGCGAGCACCATCTGCCGAGCCGCCCCTAAATCCTGCTCGTAATAGAGACTCTCGGCCAGTTCACGCTCCTGCTCGGGCGTCAGCAGTGGAATGCTGTTTACCGTGTGCACATAGGCTTCCAGGTTTGCACCCGGAACCAAGGCATAAGCAGGTTGCAAAGAATTGGTCATACGAAAAAACCTCCGACACATGACTCGTGCAGTTCAGCACTGCGAAAATTGACCGGAAACCGCTAAACAAGTTCCCTTAGCTGAAAAGTCAATAGATGAAACAAAATTTACGCCACACACATTACCCAAACATTAACACTCAACGAGGTGCCAGCTCTCTCAAATGGCGTGCAACTGCAATCCACGCACCGATATACCCCAACAACACTGCCCCTAGCAAGAGCGACAGACCATCGGCCATGGGCACGCCGGCCAGGGAAAAATTGCTGCCGTACAGGCCCGCAAGCCTGACCACGGCTTCGTTAAGCCAGTCCAGGCCGAAAGCCAGTACGCCCCACGAGAGTATCCCCGCGCCGAACCCGTACAACGCTCCCATATAAAGGAAGGGCCTGCGCACGTAGCTGTCAGTACCGCCTACCAGTTTGATGACTTCGATTTCGGTGCGACGGTTCTCAATGTGCAGACGGATGGTATTGCCGATGACGAGCAACAACGCCACCACCAGCAACACCGTCAAACCGAACACGAAGCGATCACCCAGCTTGAGAATAGCCGCCAGACGTTCGACCCACACCAGATCAAGCTGGGCTTGCTGGACCTTGGGCAACTCAGCGAGACGTGTACGTAATGCTTCAAGCGCGGCTTTGTCAACTTCCTGCGGCGTAACCAGCACGACGCCAGGCAACGGGTTTTCTGGCAGCTCCTTGAGCGCTTCGCCCAAGCCGGACTGCTGCTGGAACTCGGTCAGGGCCTGATCGCGGCTGATGTACTCCGCTTCGGCGACGCCGGGCATGCCTTTGATCTGCGTAACCAGGCCTTCGCCCTCACTCGGCGAAGCATCCAGTTGCAAATAAAGGGAGATCTGCGCCGCACGCTGCCAGGATCCACCCAGACGCTCGACATTGCTCAGCAGCAACGACAGGCCCATGGGCAGGCTCAACGCCACGGCCATGACCAGACAGGTGAAAAAACTGCCAATCGGCTGCTTGCCCAGACGGCGAAGGCTGTCCAGCAGACTGGAACGATGTGCCTCGACCCAGGCATTGAACAACATGCCAAAACCCGGGCCGTCGTCGTCATCGTGCTTCTTTTTCTTCTGCGGGCCTGGCTCGGCGGCCTTAGGCGCGACGCGTTCAGAGACTTTAGGGCTGCGAGTGGCACTCATACGCCAGCCTCCCCGTCACCGATCAGTCGACCGCGTTGCAGCGTCAGCATGCGGTGGCGCATGCGCGCGATCAGCGCCAAGTCGTGGCTTGCGATCAGTACGCTGGTGCCCAGACGGTTGATGTCTTCGAATACACCCATGATTTCCGCTGCCAATCTTGGATCGAGGTTACCGGTGGGTTCATCCGCCAGCAGCAAGGCCGGGCGGTGGACGATGGCGCGGGCGATGCCCACGCGCTGCTGTTGGCCTGTGGACAAGTCGCCGGGATACAGCTCGGCTTTGTCAGACAGCGCTACGCGTTCCAGCGCAGAGTCGACGCGCTTGGTCACTTCGGCTTTGGACAGGCCAAGAATCTGCAATGGCAAGGCGACGTTATTGAACACCGTGCGATCAAACAGCAACTGGTGGTTCTGGAACACCACACCGATCTGCCGACGCAAAAACGGAATCTGCGCGGTGCTGATCTGGCCCAGGTCCTGCCCGGCCAGCAGCAGCTTGCCGGTGGTGGGGCGCTCCATCGCCAGCAGCAGGCGCAGCAAGGTACTTTTACCGGCACCCGAGTGGCCGGTCACAAACAGAAACTCTCCACGACGCACTCGAAAGCTCAGCTCATGCAAGCCGACGTGTCCGTTCGGATAGCGTTTACCGACCTGTTCGAAACGAATCATGTGCGCTCCCGCTCGGCGAAAAGGGCTTGAACGAAGGGTTCAGCCTCGAAAGTACGCAAATCGTCGATGCCTTCACCGACGCCGACGTAGCGAATCGGCAACCCGAACTGCTTGGCCAGCGCAAAGATCACACCGCCTTTGGCAGTGCCGTCGAGTTTGGTCAGCGCCAGCCCGGTCAGCTGGACCGTCTGGTTGAACTGTTTGGCCTGATTGATCGCGTTCTGGCCGGTGCCGGCATCGAGTACCAGCAGCACTTCGTGAGGCGCCTGCTCGTCGAGCTTGCCGATCACGCGGCGAACCTTTTTCAGTTCTTCCATCAGGTTGTCTTTGGTGTGCAGACGACCGGCGGTGTCGGCAATCAACACATCGATGCCCCGCGCTTTGGCGGCCTGCACGGCGTCGAAAATCACCGAAGCGGAGTCGGCACCGGTGTGCTGGGCAATGACCGGGATCTTGTTGCGCTCGCCCCAGACCTGCAATTGCTCGACGGCGGCAGCACGGAAGGTGTCGCCCGCCGCCAGCATGACTTTCTTGCCTTCGAGTTGAAGCTTCTTCGCCAACTTGCCAATGGTGGTGGTCTTGCCCGCACCGTTGACGCCCACGACCAGAATCACGAAGGGCTTGTGCTCGGATTTGATCACCAGTGGCGCCTCCACCGGCTTGAGCATTTCGGTCAGCTCGTTTTGCAACGACTTGTACAGCGCGTCACTGTCAGTCAATTGTTTACGCGCCACTTTCTGCGTCAAGTTACGCACGATCAGCGAAGTGGCCTCAACACCAACGTCTGCGGTCAGCAAACGGGTTTCCAGCTCATCGAGCATGTCGTCGTCGATGGCTTTCTTGCCCAGAAACAGACTGGCCATGCCTTCGCCCAGGCTGGCGCTGGTCTTGGACAGGCCTTGCTTGAGGCGGGCGAAGAAACCGGGCTGCTTCGGCTCGGCTGTCCCAGGTGCCGGGGCGGTCGCAGGAGCGGCTGGCGCTTCGACATCGGGCACAACCGGTGTAACCACCGGTCCAGAGACCGGAGGCGGCGTGACTGGAGACGGCTGCGACAGCGCAGGCAGATCGTCACCGGCAACAGGGTCAGGCAAGGCGACCGGGCTCGGCTCGATCGACGGCGGCACTTCGAAAGAGGTGGAGTCGACAATGGCTGGCTGAGCAGGGGGTTGAGGCGTGGCGACTTCCGGCTGTACGGGAGAAGCGGTGTAAGCCGGAATCTCGGGGGTAACGTGCGGCTCGCTCTCAGGTGTCAGGGCGACGGGCTCTTCGGCAACCGGCAGTTTCAACCACGGCTCGGCGTCAGCCTGCTCGATAACCGGCGCAAGCTCGTGGGCGGCAACGGCCTCTGGCAACGGCTCGGCAGGTATTGGGGCAATCTGCGGCTCAGCAACGACTGGCGTTGTCTCAACGACAGTCTCCGGCGCTGCTGCAGGTAAGTCCTGGGGCTGTTCGGCGACGGTTTCCTGCGGTTTTTTGCGCAGCCATCCGAACAGGCCTTTCTTCTCGCCAGCCGGGGCTGGGGTCTTCTTGTCGTCGTTGGAACCAAACATGGAGGACGGCTATCTCACGGTAGCGACGCGCCAGAGCGGCGCCTCTGAAAAATTCTGTCAATGCGAAACAGACTGCTTTTATGTCCGCTTGTTCATCAGTTGGCCGAGTGACGCTTTGTTAGACAATCACTCAACGCTCCCGGCAATCCCTACAGAAATACGTCATAGCGGCGGATTTCTTCGTAGTCCGATTCCCAAGCATGAGTCTTAGACATAGTCGGCAGCCAAACTGGCCGCTATCCTAACACCCCCGCGCCCGCCGACGCTAAGTTCAAGCAGGCCGCCTCGAAGGTTCAAATTACGAATGAATGCTCTCGCCCGCTGTGCCGCAGGCCTGCTGCTCGGCACACTCTGTTTGCCCCTTGCAGCCAACGCTGCCGATCCCCAACCCACTTCCGAATTCACGCTGGATAACGGCCTGAAAGTGGTCGTGCGCGAAGACCATCGCGCGCCGGTCGTGGTGTCTCAGGTCTGGTACAAGGTCGGGTCCAGCTATGAGACGCCCGGCCAGACGGGCCTCTCCCACGCGCTTGAACACATGATGTTCAAAGGCAGCTCCAAGGCCGGCCCCGGTGAAGCGTCGCTGATCCTTCGCGACTTGGGCGCCGAAGAGAACGCTTTCACCAGCGACGACTACACCGCCTACTACCAGGTGCTGGCCCGTGATCGCCTGAGCGTAGCCTTCGAGCTGGAAGCCGACCGCATGGCGACGCTGAAGCTGCCACCGGAAGAATTCTCCCGCGAGATCGAAGTCATCAAGGAAGAACGCCGCCTGCGTACGGACGACAAGCCCAACGCCAAGGCATACGAACGCTTCAAGGCCATCGCCTACCCTGCCAGCGGCTATCACACGCCGACCATTGGCTGGATGGCTGACCTGGACCGCATGAAAGTCGAAGAGCTGCGTCACTGGTATGAATCCTGGTACGTGCCGAACAACGCCACATTGGTGGTGGTCGGTGACGTGAAACCCGACGAAGTGAAGGCCTTGGCCGAGCGTTTCTTCGGTCCGATTCCTCGTCGCGACGTTCCACCGTCGAAAAAGCCGCTCGAATTGCCTGAGCCTGGCCTGCGCCAGATCACCGTTCATGTGGCGACGCAGATGCCGAGCCTGATGTACGGCTTCAACGTGCCGAGCCTTTCCACGGCCACCGACCCTCAGTCGGTAAACGCGCTGCGCCTGATCTCCGCCCTGCTCGATGGCGGCTACAGCGCGCGTATCCCGACCCGGCTCGAGCGCGGCGAAGAGCTGGTCACCGGCGCATCGTCGGACTACGACGCCTACACCCGTGGCGACAGCCTGTTCACCATCAGCGCCACGCCCAACCAGCAGAAAAAGAAAACCCTGGCCGACACCGAAGCCGGTATCTGGCGCCTGCTCGATGAACTGAAAACCAAGCCGCCCACCCAGGAAGAACTCGAGCGTGTGCGTGCCCAGGTCATCGCCGGGCTGGTGTACGAACGCGATTCGATCACCAGTCAGGCCAGCACCATCGGCGAACTGGAAACCGTCGGCCTGTCCTGGCGGCTCATCGACCAGGAACTGGCGGCGCTGCAGAGCGTGACGCCGCAAGACATCCAGAAAGCTGCACGCACTTATTTCACCCGCGAACGCCTTGCGGTCGCGCACGTTCTGCCTGAGGAGAAAGCCCATGAGTAAGCGCAACGAAACACGCTTTGCGCGAACGCGGGCTCCTGCGTTGTTGCTCGCCGCGACACTCGGCCTGTTCGGCACGGCCCCGGTGATGGCCGACACGACCGTTGACGCACCCAAGGCGATCGACAAAGCCGCCAATACCCTCGAATCGCTGAAAGAGCTCGACGGCAAAGCGCCCGCCCGACGCACGCTGAACATTCAGTCGTGGAAAACCGCCGAAGGCGCTCGCGTGCTGTTCGTCGAAGCCCATGAACTGCCCATGTTCGACATGCGACTGCTGTTCGCCGCCGGCAGCAGTCAGGACGGCGCGACGCCGGGTATCGCCCTGATCACCAACGCCATGCTCAACGAAGGCGTGAAAGGCAAGGATGTCAGCGCCATCGCCCAGGGTTTCGAAGGTCTTGGCGCCGATTTCGGCAACGGTTCCTACCGCGACATGGCCATTGCGTCGCTGCGCAGCCTGAGCGCCCCGGACAAGCGTGAGCCTGCGCTGAAGCTGTTCTCGGAAGTCGTCGGCAAACCCACCTTCCCGGCCGACTCGCTGGCGCGGATCAAGAACCAGTTGATGGCCAGCTTCGAGTACCAGAAACAGAACCCCGGCAAGCTGGCGGGCGACGAATTGTTCAAGCGCCTGTACGGCGATCACCCCTACGCACACCCGAGCATGGGCACGGCCAAAAGCATCACGCCCATCAACCTGGCGCAGCTGAAGGCCTTCCATGCCAAGGCGTATGCAGCGGGTAACGCGGTCATTGCCCTGGTCGGCGACCTGTCCCGTTCGGAAGCGGAAGCCGTGGCCGCTCAGGTATCGGCGTCGTTGCCGAAAGGGCCGGCGCTGGCGAAGACCGTCGCACCGACCGAGCCCAAACCAGGCGAAACCCATATCGAATTCCCCTCGAAGCAGACGCACCTGATGCTGGCTGAACTGGGCATCGACCGCGCCGACCCGGATTACGCTGCGTTGTCGCTGGGTAACTCGATCCTGGGCGGCGGTGGCTTCGGCAGTCGCTTGATGTCGGAAGTCCGCGAGAAACGTGGCCTGACCTACGGCGTGTCCTCGGGCTTTACCCCGATGCAGGCACAAGGTCCATTCATGATCGGGCTGCAGACCCGCGCCGAACTGAGCGAAAACACGCTCAAACTGGTCAAGGACATCACCCGCGACTTCCTCGCCAACGGCCCGACCCAGAAAGAACTGGACGATGCCAAGCGTGAACTGGCGGGCAGTTTCCCGCTGTCGACCGCCAGCAACTCGGCGATCGTTGGCCAACTGGGTGCCATTGGCTTCTATAATCTGCCCCTGACCTACCTCGAAGACTTCATGACGCAGTCCCAGAGCGTCACCGTCGAGCAGATCAAAGCGGTGATGAACAAACACCTGGACGCTGACAAGCTGGTGATCGTGACTGCCGGTCCGACCGTCCCGCAGAAACCGCTGCCGCCCCCTACTGATAAACCCGCCGAGCAACCTCTCGGCGTTCCGGAGCACTGATGACCTCGACTTCCAAGCCGCCGCGTATCCACAAAGGGCACAAAATCCACACGGGCCTTGGCCAATTGCGGATTATCGGCGGCGAATGGCGCAGTCGGCGTCTGAGTTTCCCTGACGGCCCGGGTTTGCGCCCGACGCCGGATCGCGTGCGTGAAACCCTGTTCAACTGGCTGGCGCCTTATATCGAAGGCGCCCGTGTACTCGACCCGTTCGCGGGCAGCGGCGCGCTGTACCTGGAGGCCTTGTCCCGTGGCGCCAGCATGGGCCTGGCCCTCGACACCAACTCAAGCGCCATTTCCAGCCTCCGCGAACACTTGGGCACCTTGCGCTGCACCGTCGGCAAGACGCACGCCACCGACGCATTGCGTTACCTGGAATCGCAACCCGCTGAACAGTTCGACGTGGTTTTTCTCGACCCACCGTTCCATCAGAATCTGCTGACGCCCGCCTGCACGCTTCTCGAAGAGCGCAACTGGCTCGCGGATAACGCATGGATCTACACCGAGAGTGAAACCGCGCCGTCGACCCTCGGTCTGCCGGGCAACTGGCGCCTGCACCGTGAGAAGAAGGCCGGGCAGGTGTATTACGCGCTGTGGGAAAGAAGTGTTGTCGCAGGCTGACAGCCGTCCGTTCGTTCCCGCGTTCGGACTCGGCAACCCTCACCTGCAGACCCTCTGGGGTCCGCTCTGGCGAAAAACCATTCACATGGATCGTCGACGCGAGCGCATCTGGCTGGAGGACGGGGACTTCCTCGACATGGACTGGTACGGCCCGCACGACGCCAAGGTGCCCGTCGTACTGGTGCTCCATGGCCTCACCGGCTCCTCCAACTCGCCGTACGTCGTCGGCCTGCAGCAAGCCATGGAGAAACGTGGCTGGACCAGCGTTGCGCTGAACTGGCGAGGCTGCTCAGGCGAACCCAATCTGCTTCCGCGCAGCTACCACTCCGGCGCGAGCGAAGACCTTGCGGCCGTCATCGCACATATCCGAACTGCGCGCCCCTTGGCGCCGCTGTACGCGGTCGGGTATTCGCTGGGCGGCAACATTCTGCTCAAGCACTTGGGCGAGTCAGGGCTGGAGAGCAATCTTCAGGGTGCGGCGGCGGTCTCGGTGCCGTTCAGGCTGGATGAATGCGCCGACCGTATCGGTCTGGGTTTTTCAAAGGTCTATCAACGGCATTTCATGCGTGAAATGGTCGGCTACATCCGGGACAAGCAGCGGCGCTTTCAGCATGAAGGCATGAATGAGGGCCTCGCCGTCCTCGCCGCGCTGGGCTCGCTGGACAACCTACGAACCTTCTGGGAATTCGATGGAAAGGTGACCGCACCGCTCAACGGTTTTGTCGACGCTAAGGATTACTACCGACGCGCCTCAAGCCGTTATTTCCTCGGGGCCATTCGCACACCAACGCTGCTGGTGCAGGCAATCGACGACCCGTTCGTGTTCAGGCACAGCCTGCCCGAAACGAGCGAGCTTTCCGCCAGCACGCAATTCGATCTGCAGAACCATGGCGGTCATGTGGGGTTTGTCGGCGGCACGATCAAAACGCCGACCTATTACCTGGAGAAGCGGATTCCGGAATGGTTGGTGGATGTGCACGGTGCCGACACTCACCTGTAGACACTCTCCACTGTGCAAGATCGTTCAAGACAGCGAAACACCACGCGCCTAACATTCGGGGCATAAGGAGAAACACCATGTCCCGTCATCAACTCTACGTTCGCGGTCTTCGCGACAGTGTGCCCATGCTCGTCGGCATTGCGCCGTTCGGCATCATCTTCGGAACCCTCGCCGGAGTCGGCGGTTTGTCGCTGTTGCAAGCGGTCGGCATGTCGATGTTCGTCTATGCAGGCTCGGCTCAATTTATCGTCGTCAGCCTTATGGGCGCCGGGGCCAGCGCCGTGGTGATTCTGCTGACCACCTTCATCGTCAACCTGCGCCATGTGCTCTACAGCGCCACGTTGCAGCCGCAGGTCCATGGCTTGCCGCAACGCTGGCGATTGCTGCTGGCGTTCTGGCTGACCGACGAAACCTTCGCGGTGGTGCAGCGCTATTACCTCGTCCACGGCCGCCAACCGCTGGCGCATTGGTATTGGCTGGGCGTGACCAGCGCACTGTATGCCTGTTGGGTCGGCAGCTCGCTGGTGGGCGTGTTGTTCGGTCAGGCGGTGCCGGACATGGCGAGCTGGGGTCTGGAGTTCGCGATGCTGGCAACGTTCATCGGCATCGTGGTGCCGCTGTTACGCAATCAGCCGCAGATCGCCGCTGCACTGGCCGCGGGCGCTGTGGCACTGATGACGTGGTCGCTGCCGTACAAACTGGGGTTGATGGCGGCCGCGTTCAGCGGGATTGCCGTGGGTGTTCTGCTTGAACGTCGACAGGCGGCCAATTCCCATGACCGCTCGCACGAGGAGGCTCAGTCATGAGCTATTGGTGGCTGATTCTGGGCATGACGGCAATCACCTTTCTGATGCGCTACAGCCTCTTCGCATGGCCCAACCTACGCTTCCCGCCGGTCGTGCGCCAAGGCCTGCACTACGTGCCTACGGCCGTACTGACCGCCATCGTGGTGCCCGGTATGCTGCTGCCGGACGGCGAGCATTGGCAGGTGTCGTTTCAGAACGCCTACTTGCTGGCCGGCATCGCGGCCATCGCGATTGCAGCGTTCAGCCGTCACCTGCTGGCGACCATTGGTGGCGGCCTGGTGGTGTTTTTTCTGCTGCGATGGACGATGGGGCAGATATAGCGCGAACTCGGCCAGACATACTTGCCCCTGTGGGAGCGAACTCATTCGCGAAAGGAGGGTACATTCGATACATCTCGATCGGCTGCCCCACTCCATCGCGAATGAATTCCCTCCCACAGATCCAGTCCGGCAGCCGATCGATCAAGACTCCCAAACCGATCAGCAGAGCGCGTCACTCCCCTGTCGCAACTCCACGAGCCGGATCATTGATCCACTCGCTCCACGACCCTGCATACAACCTGCCCAGCGGATAGCCCGCCAGGCACAATGCGAACAGGTTATGGCACGCCGTGACACCGGAACCGCAGTAAGCCACCAACTGATCTGGCGAGCGGCCTTTTAACGTTTGCGCAAACCGCTGCTTGAGCTGTTCAGCCGGGAGGAAACGTCCATCGGGGCCCAGATTGTCGGTAAACGCTGCGCATTGAGCACCGGGAATGTGCCCTGCAATCGGGTCGATAGGCTCGACCTCGCCGCGAAAGCGTGCCGGCGCACGGGCATCGATCAAGGTCATCTCCGGGGTTCCGAGTCGCGCCTGCAAATCCGCTGCGCTCAACACCAGGGATTCATCGGGAGCGCCATCGAACGCGCCTTGTCGGTGATCCGGCGGGTCCAGACTCAACGGCAGCCCCGCCGCATGCCACGCCTTCAGACCGCCGTCGAGGATGAACACGCCATCTCGCTTGCCCAACCACGCCAGTAACCACCATGCACGGGCCGCGTATGCGCCTGGGCCATCGTCATAAAGCACAATCTCGCTGTCGTTGTTGACGCCCCAAAAGCGCAGGCGCTCGATCAGCACCTGCGGGTCCGGCAGCGGATGGCGCCCCGTGACGCCTTTGGTGATGGGTCCGCTCAAGTCATTGAGCAGGTCCGCGTACGAAGAACCCTCTATGTGACCTTCGGCATAGCTGCGCTGGCCGTAGTCCAGGTCATCAAGAGAGGAACGACAATCCAGAACCACAAGCCCGGGTTGTTGTTGGCGTTCGGCCAGTTGTTGCGGGCTGATCAATTGCGCGATGGACATGACAGGCTCCTGCAGACAGTGAAAGTGGCGATAGCGATAAGACAATCCATTTGAGCGGATGAACGCGCTTCAGCTCGCGTCCTCCAGTGCCTTGTTGAGCGGCACATAAAATTCGGCGCACAGCGCATGCACGGCTTCCCGCGCGTCCGGGGTAACGTAAGCGAGTTCGAGCATCAGCACTTGATACACGCCGCGCCGGATAGCGTCTTCGTTCAGGTGCGTGGCGTTTTCCCGGGTGGTGCAGAGGAAACGCACCCAGGACGTCAAGATGATCCAGGCATTGAGCGTGAGCGATTCGATCTGGACCTTGTCCATCTCCAGAATCCCGGCTTCGACGAAACCGCCGTAAATGGCCATGGCCTTGATCAGGCAATGCTGCGAGAACCGCCGATAACGCGCCGCCAGCTCAGGGTCGGCATCGAGCAGATGTTCCAGGTCGCGGTGCAAAAACCGGTAGCGCCACATCCCGTCGAGAATCGCCGTCAGGTAATGACGCTTGTCTTCGACACCTGGCAAGCGACCTTTGGGCGGATGCAAAAAGCTGTCGACCAAGGCTTCGTATTCGGTGAACAGCTCGGCGATGATCGCCTGCTTGTTGGCGAAGTGGTAATACAGATTGCCCGGCGAAATCTCCATGTGCGCAGCGATGTGGTTAGTGCTGACGCTGCGCTCACCCTGCAGATTGAACAGCTCCAGGCTGCTCTGCACGATGCGTTCACGGGTCTTGATGCGTAAGGTTTTAATGCGCGGCGCCATGCTCGACTCGAACGTTGGGACGTGACAGGAATGTGTCCGATCTTAACGCAAGCGCCGCGATGCGGTGCAGCCCTCACGACTCGACGGATGCCGTGACCTTCGTACGGGTGGCGATGGCCACGGCAAGACCGATCAACGCGGCGGCGACTGCCAGCGCGAGAATTACGCCTCGCAACCCCATCGACACGGCCAGAACACCTACCAACAATCCGGCCAACGGTTGGGTCAGGTTGTTCAGCAACGTAATGACACCAACGGTCTTGCCGAAATCGCGCACCGGAATCACCCGCTGGCGAATGGTCCGCATGTAGACGTTGAACATCTTGTCGAAGCCGACGACGAGCAGAAAACCCACCACATAAATCTCGGAGGCAGCACCTGTGGCGGTGATCAGCGCCCCTAGCGTGATGGCGCAATACGACACCCTGCCCAGCAACGACAGCGGTAACGCGATACGGGCGAGCCCGAACAGAATCAGGATGGTGACCAGCGCCCCCGCCGCTTGAAGCCCCGCGTAGAAGTCTTTGCTTTCACCGAATGAGCCGATGACCATGGCGGCCGAGCTGGCCAGCGTCACGCCCACGATGAGATTCACGCCCGCCGCCAGGCAGATGATCTTTTTGAGCTCGACGGACTGACGAATGTGGCTGAAGGCAATGCGCAAGGGCTGAAACCAGATGTCTGCGTGCTGCTCGAAGGTCTCCAGCGTCACGTTGCTGGAACGCTGCCACTCACGCATCGCGACGTCAGCCAGCACGAACAGCAGCGCAACGCCGATCACCACGCCTGGCCACGGGCAGAACTCCAGCGAGAGCGCTGCCAGCAACGGCCCGAGGACGAGCCCGGTCTGGTCGGCGATCTGTGAGTAGGACAGCGTCTTGCCGTATCGGTAATCCGCGAAGATATGGGGCATCACCACTTCACGCGCCATGATCCCCTGAGTGGTCAGCACGCCGCAGATCGCGGAGAGCAGCACCAGCCAGTAGATCCCGCCAAACAGCCCGTACAAGACTACGGCAACCATGCAGACCACCGCGCGGTACATCTGGCTGATGTGCAGCAGGCGAATCGGGGCGAACTTGTCGCACAGCGCGCCGCAGATGGGGAACGCCAGGAACCGCGGCAGCGTCTCGACGAAAAACGCCAGGCCCGCCCAGGAAGCGCTTTGGGTCGTCTGGAAGACGATCAGCGGCACCAGAAACAGCAGAACTTGGTCGGCAAGCCGCGAAAGAAAGAGGGAAAAGAAGAACGCCAGATAGTCCGTACGCATTGAGACTCCATGTCGGGTGTTGCGAAACGATTCGCCAGGAACCGGCGCGAAGCAGTCTGGCCCGCAGATTTGCGCTGTGCAAGCGTCATGACCCTCTCGGCAATGATCATGACGAGGCCATTTGACTTTATAGAGCAATGACTCTAAAACAACGTTACAACGTCCAAAAGGAACTGCAGCAATGCCTGTCGAATCCGTCCGCTTGCCCCCGCCTGACGACCTTCCCGACCCGAATGCCGAACTTCAGCGAGTGTTCGACAGTCAGCGTCGGGCGTTCGCGGCAAACCCGATGCCGGTCGCCGGGCAACGCCTGCAGTGGCTCGACAGCCTTCGCCAGTTGCTCAGCCACGAACGCCAGGCGTTGATCGACGCGATCAGCACGGATTTCAGCCACCGCAGCGCCGACGAGACGCTGCTCGCCGAATTGATGCCGAGTCTTCACAACATTCATTACGCACGCCGTCATCTGAAGAAGTGGATGCGCGCATCTCGGCGCCACGTGGGTATGGCATTCCAGCCCGCCTCGGCCAAAGTCATCTATCAGCCGCTGGGCGTGATTGGCGTGATCGTGCCGTGGAATTACCCGCTGTACCTGGCAATTGGTCCGCTGGTGGGCGCCTTGGCGGCAGGCAATCGGGTGATGCTCAAGCTCAGCGAGTCCACGCCTGCGACAGGTGAGTTGCTCAAAAAGCTGTTCGCCCAGGTTTTCCCCGAGGACCTGGTGTCGGTGGTGCTGGGCGAGGCGGACGTCGGCGTGGCGTTTTCCCGACTGCCGTTTGATCATTTATTGTTCACTGGCGCCACCAGTGTCGGGCGACACGTGATGCGCGCTGCGGCAGATAACCTGACGCCCGTCACGCTGGAGTTGGGCGGTAAGTCCCCTGCGATCGTCTCCCATGACGTCCCGTTGAAGGACGCTGCCGAGCGCATCGCTTTCGGCAAAACGCTGAACGCCGGCCAGACCTGTGTCGCGCCGGATTACGTTCTGGTGCCCAAGGAGCGCGTCGAGGATTTTGTCGACGCCTACAAAAAGGCAGTCACCGGGTTCTATCCGACACTGGCGGACAACCCGGACTACACGGCCATCATCAACCCACGGCACATGGCCCGGTTGAACAGCTACGTGGCCGACGCGACGAGCAAGGGCGCAACTGTCATCTCGCTGTACGAAGAGGGCCAGGGAAGACGCATGCCGTTCAGTCTCATACTCGGCGTCAAGGACGAGATGCTGGTCATGCAGGACGAGATTTTCGGCCCGCTGTTACCCATCGTCCCTTACGAGCGCATCGAGCAGGCCTTCGACTACATCAATCAACGACCTCGCCCACTCGCGCTGTATTACTTCGGCTACAACAAGACCGAGCAAAAACGCGTGCTGGAGCAGACGCATTCCGGTGGCGTCTGCCTGAACGACACCTTGCTCCATGTCGCCCAAGACGACTTGCCCTTCGGCGGTATCGGCGCATCCGGGATGGGGCACTACCACGGTCACGAAGGTTTTCTGACATTCAGCAAGGCCAAAGGCGTGTTCATCAAGCAGCGTTTCAACGCCGCGCGGCTGATTTATCCACCGTATGGCAAGGCGATACAGAAGCTGATTCAGCGGTTGTTCGTGCGATGACTGCGGCGGCTTCGGGCGTTTCCCGGCGCGGCGTACTGAAACTGGGGCTCGGGGCGACTGCATTTCTGTCCACGGCAGGCGTGACGGCGAGCCTCAGCGGGTGCTCCAGTCAGACGGCAGCGCCGGGTTTCAGCGTTTTGCGTGCGAGCGACATGCCGTTTTTGCAGGCCGTGATTCCGGTCATGCTTGAGGGCGCAACCGCAGCGGTCACCTTACGAAATGCGGTAGACGCCACGTTGCACAGCCTGGACAGCGGCCTGGCGGGTCTGTCCCCGGAAATGCTCAAGCTGACTCAGCAACTCTTCGATGTGCTGGCGATGGCGATCACTCGAGGACCGCTGACGGGGATCTGGGGCCGTTGGGAAAACGCCGATGCCGAGCAAATCCGGCATTTTTTGGGACGTTGGCAAAACAGTTCGCTGAACCTTTTGCGACAGGGCCACAGCTCGTTGCTGCAGCTGGCGCTCATGGCCTGGTATGGCCGGGCCGAGTCGTGGGTCGCGTGCGGGTATCCTGGGCCGCCGAAAATCTAAACCATAAAAACAATAAAAAGCCGAGGTTCTATGCCTGTTCCCGACACGTTCCGCGAGGGTCTTGCTCGCGGATGGAAAACTTACGATGGCTCGACGCTTGAGCGAGACCTGACGCTGGAAGCCGACGTCGCCATCATCGGCAGCGGTGCAGGCGGCGGCACCACGGCGGAAATCCTCAGCGCCGCCGGGCTCAAGGTCGTGATCATCGAAGAGGGTCCGCTGAAAACCAGCTCCGACTTCAAGATGCTGGAGGACCAGGCGTATTCAACGCTGTATCAGGAAGGCATTGGCCGCATGAGCAAGAACGGCGCCATCACGATCCTACAAGGCCGCGCGGTGGGTGGAACCACGCTGATCAACTGGACGTCGAGCTTTCGTACGCCCGACCAGACCCTCGACCACTGGGCGCGCGAGCATGGCGTGAAAGGCCACAGCCCGGCCGAAATGGCCCCCTGGTTCGACAAGATGGAACAACGACTGGGCGTCTCGCCGTGGATCATGCCGCCAAACGCCAATAACGACGTCATTCGGCAGGGCTGCGAGGCACTCGGCTACAGCTGGCATGTGATCCCGCGCAACGTGCGGGGTTGCTGGAACCTGGGCTATTGCGGAATGGGCTGCCCGACCAACGCCAAGCAATCCATGTTGGTAACGACGATTCCTGCGACGCTGGAACGAGGGGGCGAGTTGCTGTACCTCGCTCGCGCCGAACGCCTGATCATCGAGAACGGCAAGGTACTCGGCGTAGAGTGCCAGGCGATGGATGAACGTTGCGTCGCACCCACCGGGCGCAAGATCACGGTCAAGGCGCGCCACACGGTGCTCGCCGGCGGCGGCATCAACAGCCCCGCCCTGCTGATGCGCTCCAGGGCGCCGGACCCGCATGGCCGTCTGGGAAAGCGGACGTTCCTGCACTTGGTGGCATTCTCGGCGGGCCTGTTCGACAAGGTCATCAACCCGTTCTACGGCGCGCCACAATCGATCTACTCCGACCATTTCCAGTGGCGCGACGGCGTGACAGGCCCCATGGCCTACAAGCTTGAGGTCCCGCCCTTGCAACCCGCGCTGACGGCAACGTTGCTGGGCGATTACGGTCCAAAAAACGCAGAACGCATGGCCCAGTTGCCGAACACGCACATGATGCTGGCGCTGCTGCGCGACGGCTTTCACCCCGGCAGCGTCGGTGGAACGGTCGAATTGCGCGGCGATAACACGCCGGTGCTGGATTATCAGGTGTCGCCCTACGCCTGGGACGGCGTACGCCGCTCGCTGCACAGCATGGCCGAGATTCAGTTTGCGGGCGGCGCCAAGGCCGTCATGCCGTTACACGGCGACGCCGACTACGTGAAAACCGCCGCTCAGGCGCGCTCGCTGATCGACACCCTCAGCCTGGAAATCTTCCGCACGCGCCTGGGCAGCGCGCACGTCATGGGTGGCTGTGCAATGGGTGAAGATCCGGAACATGCCGTCGCTGATAGCCTGGGTCGGCATCACCAGCTGGAAAACCTGTCGATTCACGACGGATCGTTGTTTCCGACCAGCATCGGCGCCAATCCACAGTTGTCGATCTACGGACTGACGGCGAAGCTGGCAACGGCGCTGGTGGATCGATTGAAGCGCACGTGACGCATCATCCGTAGGAGCCGGCTTGCTGGCGAATGCGGTCGTCACTGACCCACCGCATCGCTGCCCTCGTAACCTCGGACGTCTCCTACAGGAACTGCGTCGCTCCGATGATTTGCAATCAATATCTAATCTGTAGCTGGCTCCTACGAGGCCCTCTATCGCAGCCAGTCCTGCGGCCTGACTTGGCCGACCCAGTCTCCTGCGCTACCATCCGAGTCCCCAACGGACTCCGACCAGGACGACGCGATGAACCGAGTGTTGTACCCAGGCACCTTCGACCCTATCACCAAGGGCCATATCGATCTGGTCGAGCGTGCCTCGCGGATGTTCGATCAAGTGGTCATCGCCGTTGCCGCCAGTCCCAAGAAAAACCCGCTGTTTCCTCTGGAGCAACGCGTGGACCTGGCGCGCGAAGCAACCAAGCACCTGTCGAACGTGGAAGTGGTGGGATTTTCAAGCCTGCTGGCGCATTTTGCCCAGGAGCAGAACGCCAACATCCTGTTGCGTGGACTGCGCGCCGTTTCCGACTTCGAGTACGAGTTTCAGCTCGCCAACATGAACAAACAGCTCGCCCCCGACGTGGAAAGTCTTTTTCTCACGCCGTCCGAACGCTACTCATTCATTTCATCTACGCTGGTCAGAGAAATTGCGGCGCTGGGTGGTGATATCACTAAATTCGTACACCCGGCTGTCGCTCAGGCGCTCAAGGAAAGGTTCCAGCCCGGTTCGTGAGTGATGTTCAGGTGCATACCGAGCGCTAATGCGGCACAATTCGCCGCATTAGTTTAGTTATGCCCCGGTGTCGACCGCGGCAGGAGTATCCATGTCCCTGATCATCACCGACGATTGCATCAATTGCGACGTCTGCGAACCCGAGTGCCCGAACGAAGCGATTTCCCAAGGTGAGGAGATCTACGTGATCAATCCGAACCTGTGCACCGAATGCGTTGGCCATTATGACGAGCCGCAGTGTCAGCAAGTCTGTCCCGTGGACTGCATTCCGCTGGATGAGAACCACGTCGAGAGCAAAGATGAGCTCATGGCCAAGTACCAGTTGATTACCAGCAAGGCATAACCAAAGGCATTTTTTGTCGGCATCCGCGCTTTCGCCGAAGACACTGGCTGTAATGCCTGTTGACCTGAGCGAGATACGCATGACATCGATGCTGGAGCGAATACCCTCGTTGCTTGGCGCAGTGCTTTCACTGAGCGCCCTTTCGGCTCAAGCCAGTCCTGATCACCCTGACCAGGCCGCCATTGCCAGCCCACACCCCATCGCCACCGCCGCCGGTCGGGAAATTCTGGTCGACGGCGGCAACGCTTTCGATGCTGCCATCGCAATCAGCGCGACCCTTGCCGTGGTCGAGCCTTACGGTTCTGGCCTGGGCGGTGGCGGCTTCTTCTTACTGCGTCAGGCAGGTGAACCTGTCCAGTATCAATTCCTCGATGCGCGAGAAAAAGCGCCGCTCAAGTCCAAGCTCAAGATGTTTTATCGCCACGGCGTTGCTCAACCGGACCTTTCCCTGAATGGCCCGTTGGCGGCCGCGATCCCGGGGTTGCCCGCGGCACTGGTTGAACTCGCCGAGCGCTATGGCCGCTTGCCCTTGAGCATCTCCATGGCGCCTGCCATCCGCATTGCGTATCGCGGCTTCAAGGTCGACGAGGTCTACCGGGAACGTGCCAGTTGGCGGTTGTTTGCCCTGCGCGCCAACAAAGAAAGCGCCCGCCTGTTTCTGCGCAACAACGAAGTGCCTGACATTGGCGAAATCATCAAACAGCCAGAACTCGCGCAGACACTGGATCGTCTGGCGGACAAAGGCCGCGCCGGCTTTTACAGCGGGCTGACGGCACAAGCGATGGTGAGCGGGGTTCGCGCAGCGGGCGGCATATGGAATTACCACGACTTCGAAGAGTACGAGGTCATCACCCGCACGCCGCTGCGCTTCCAGCTGGCGGACCAGCGGGAACTGATCAGCGCGCCTCCGCCTTCGGCGGGCGGCATTGCCTTGGCGCAAAGCCTGTTCATGCTGCAGCAACTGCCGTGGCGGGAATCGGAAAAAGTTCAGCGCGCCCATTACGTCGTGGAAGTCTTGCGACGCGCGTTTCGTGATCGGGTGCTATTCGGTGATCCCGACTACGTGCCCAACCCGATCGCTCAGGTCCTGGCCCCTGATTACCTGTTTGAGCTGACGGGCAGCATCGATCCTCATCGAGCCACGCCCAATAACATCCTGCCGCCCGCACCGCGCTGGCGCGAAGGTGACAACACCAGCCATTTCTCGGTCCTCGACAACGAGGGTAACGCCGTCGCAGCAACGCTCTCGCTGAATCTGCCATTTGGCTCGACCTTCACCGTACCCGGCACGGGTGTGGTTTTGAACGATGAAATGGACGACTTCGCGGTCGACCCCAAAGGCAGCAACACCTATGGGCTGGTCGGCAGTCAGGCGAACATCATCGAACCCGGCAAGCGTCCACTGTCGAGCATGAGCCCCAGCTTCATTGAAAGTCCGCAGGCGTTCACCGCCTTCGGTACGCCAGGCGGCAGCCGGATTCCCAGCGTGGTGTTGCTGTCGATGCTGCAATACCTGGACGATCAGCCCGTGACCCAGTGGACCTCGGCGCCGCGCTACCATCACCAATACATTCCGGATGTGCTGGAGTACGAGGCGGGCGCGTTCACGGAAGAGGAATTGAGCGACCTGCGCGAACGCGGTTATCGCCTCAGGGAAACCAAGCGCGATTTTGGCAACCAGCAGGTGCTGTTGTGGCGCAAGAACAACGCCAAGGTGGAAGCCGCGAGTGATCCACGCGGAATAGGTGTGTCAGCGACGTTCAGACCCGATGCGCCGCTGAATCTGGTGCGGACCTGCGCCGATCAGTCGTGCTTGCCGTAGCCACTCGTGGTGCAACCCAGGCAGCGCACAAACGCTGCTTTACCCGGATCGACGACCAGTGCCTTGCCGGTCGCGCCGAGATTGCCGCCCGCCGCAGCGAATGGCGATGCGATCACGAACAACCCCGCACCGATCACGGTTGCCACGATCAGCAGCGGACGCGCGATCAGCAGGTCGCCCATCATCGCGTAAGCCGGGGGATTCTGAATCTGGTAAACCGGATCACCGCTGCCAGCGGCCTCAACCTGCGCCATGGCCGGCGTCATCTGCAAGCCGAAGAACACGGCCAGGGTAGCAGCGAGAATACGAAACGGGCGCATGGCGTGATCCTTCAGGCTCAACGAAAAAGTGATGGTGCTCACTATAAACAGGGATCGGGGTTAAGCAAGGGGATGTCTGTCTCATTCGCGACACACATCCCGCGGGACGCTAAGCGCTACTTTTGACATTTGGGGCAATAAACGCTCGCCCTCTGTCCCAGTTTGACTTCGCGCATCGTTGTGCCACAGACCTTGCAGGGCTCCTCGCCGCGACCGTACGCAAACAATTCCTGCTGGAAATAGCCCGGCTGGCCGTCACCGCCAATGAAATCACGCAGCGTCGTACCGCCGCGCTCGATGGCTGCGGCCAGAATGCGCTTGATCTCGATGGCGAGCTTTATATAGCGCGCTTTGGAAATGCTCTTGGCCTCACGGCGCGGGTCGATCCCCGCCGCAAACAACGCCTCGGTCGCATAGATATTGCCCACGCCCACGACGACCGCGTTGTCCATGATGAACGGCTTGACCGCCATCGACCGGCCCCGTGACAGCTCGTACAGACGCAAGCCATCGAACAGATCGGTCAACGGCTCCGGCCCCAGACGCATCAACAGCTCATGGTTATGGGGGTCGAGGCTCCAGAGCATCGCGCCGAAACGCCTCGGGTCGGTGTAACGCAGGGCCAGCCCGGATTCCAGTTCGATATCGACGTGCTCGTGCTTGAGTGCCGGAAGCCCGGCCTCGACCAGTCGCAGATTGCCCGACATACCCAGGTGGCTGATCAACGTCCCCACTTCTGCCTGGATCAGCAGGTATTTAGCGCGTCGTTCCACGACCACGATCTTCTGGCCGGACAGACGCACGTCCAGATCCTCCGGAATCGGCCAGCGCAAACGGCGATCACGAACAATCACGCGACTGACGCGTTGCCCTTCCAGATGAGGCGCGATGCCCCGACGGGTGGTTTCGACTTCAGGTAATTCAGGCATGAGGCAGCAGCTCGGAGGCGACGGGACAGCAGGCGCACGTGATCAGTGCGCGCTCAGTTCACGGATACTTTCTTTGAGGTTTTCGAAGTCGTAATCGGACAGGCCGACGTAATCGAGAACCAGATGACCGATGCTGTTCCATTCATGGTCAATGGCCTGATTCCCCAATACACGATGAGACGAGCAGATGTGCTCGGCCATCTTGAGCGTCGCCAGCAGGTTTTTCAGCGGCGCATTGCGGCCCGAATCGTCCTGAAAGATCGCCAGCGCATTGTGATGATTGGCGATGGCATTGCTGACATGTTCGGGCAAACGCCAGGACTTGGCTGTGAAATAGCCGACAACCGCGTGGTTCGTGTTGAGAATGCGGTTCTCTGTGTCCACCACCCGGCACTCCGGTCCGGCTTTGGCGTAGGCCTCCTCCAGCACGTTCATGTACTCGGGAAAACGCTTGAGCATCAATGGCACGCCGCAGTCGTGGAACAGGCCCAGCGCGTAGGATTCGTCCACCGTCTGCGAGCCGAGTCGCTTGGCCAGCGTCAGGCTGGTCATGGCGACATCCTGAGCGGTGTCCCAGAAGCGGTTGAGGACCACGATGGTTTCGTCACTCATCTCACCCTTGATCGACTGCGCGTTGATCAGGTTGATGACGGACCGGCTGCCCAGCAAATTCACCGCACGCTGAATGGACGCGATCTTGTTGGCCAGACCGTAATGCGCCGAGTTGACGATTTTCAGCAGAGCGCCGGACAGGCCGGGGTCCTGTGCGATCAACCGGGCGATCACACCCAAATCAGGGTCGGGCATGTACTGCTCCATCTGCAAATCAACCATGATTTGCGGCTGGGGCGGAACGCTGATGCCTTGCAACGCCTGCTGGATCTGCTCGGAAGTAAGCTCTTGGGACATAAGTACACACTCAAGGTCAGGGGGCGATTCTAACCCTTACCGCCCATGCTTCGACAACCGTTGAAACACTCTCAGGATCCGACAGACCGCTAGCCGGTTAATTCATCGCCAGACGCCCGCAGGCGAGATCACGCGTTATAATCCCGCTCTTTTTTCCGGAGCGACGTCATGTCCCTGCCTAGCTTGCGCCTCAAGCCCAACGCCGACCGTCGCCTGCGCGCCGGTCACCTGTGGATCTACAGCAACGAAATCGACGTTGCCGCCACCCCGCTCAACGGCTTCGCTCCAGGCGCCCAAGCGATTCTGGAAGCAGCGGGCGGCAAGCCGCTGGGCATCGTCGCCATGAGCCCCAACAACCTGATCTGCGCGCGCTTGCTGTCGCGCGACGTCAAGCTGCCGCTGGACAAGTCGCTGCTGGTGCATCGCCTGAACGTCTGCCTGTCGCTGCGCGAGCGCCTGTTCGACAAACCTTTTTATCGCCTGGTGTACGGCGACTCCGATCTGTTGCCGGGTCTGGTGGTTGATCGCTTCGGCGATATCCTGGTGGTGCAACTGGCCTCTGCGACCATGGAACAGCATAAGGACGACGTCCTGGCGGCACTGATCCAGGTGATCAAGCCAAGTGGCATTTTGCTGAAGAACGATTCCGCGGCGCGCGACGCCGAGGGCCTGACCCGCTACGTCGAAACCGCCTTCGGCCTGGTGCCTGAGTGGGTGGCGCTGGAAGAGAACGGCGTGAAATTCGAAGCGCCGGTCATGGAAGGCCAGAAAACCGGCTGGTTCTATGACCACCGCATGAACCGCGCGCGCCTGGCGCCGTACGTCAAAGGCAAGCGCGTGCTGGACCTGTTCAGCTACATCGGCGGCTGGGGCGT
This sequence comes from Pseudomonas abietaniphila, assembly GCF_039697315.1. Classification (NCBI taxonomy): domain Bacteria; kingdom Pseudomonadati; phylum Pseudomonadota; class Gammaproteobacteria; order Pseudomonadales; family Pseudomonadaceae; genus Pseudomonas; species Pseudomonas abietaniphila. The sequence goes on from NZ_CP155619.1 coordinate 2,834,449, forward strand.
GCAGGCCGGCGCGTTCGGCGCCAGCGAAGTGTTCTGTGTTGACGCCTCGGGGTTCGCGCTCGATGGTGTTGAACGCAACGCCGGGCTGAACGGCTTTGCGGAGAAGGTCACTTGCATCGAAGGCGATGTGTTTGAAGCACTGAAAGAGTTGAAAGCCGCTGAAGAGCGCTTCGACGTGATCGTTGCCGATCCGCCTGCGTTCATCAAACGCAAGAAAGACCTGAAGAACGGCGAAGGCGCCTACCGTCGCCTGAACGAGCAGGCCATGCGCCTGCTGAGCAAAGACGGCATTCTGGTCAGCGCATCCTGCTCGATGCACCTGCCCGAAGACGACCTGCAAAATATCCTCCTGACCAGCGCCCGTCATCTGGACCGCAACATCCAGCTGCTGGAACGCGGCGGCCAAGGCCCGGACCACCCGGTACACCCGGCCATCCCGGAAACGCGCTACATCAAGAGCATTACGTGCCGGTTGTTGCCGAATAGTTGATAGCAAATCTCCGGGACAAGCTTTTGTAGGAGCGTGGCTTGTCCCGCGGTCTGCCGGGAACCGGCAGTAAATCCAGGCGTTTGCGGTATGTCAGGAAGAGTTCATTCGCAGGGTTTTACCGTTGCTGCGCAACAGATCGCGGGACAAGCCACGCTCCTACAATTGACGCTTTCTGGAAACACAACTCCACATGCCCCTATCCCATTAAAAACTCACTTCGGCTGTTGTGCCGAACAGCCTCCCGCCCGCCCTATGGCGATCCTCTGTAGGAGCGTGGCTTGTCCCGCGATCTGCCGGGAACCGGCAGGAAATCCAGGCATTTGCGGTATGTCAGGAAGAACTCATTCGCTGGATCTACTGTTGCTGCGCAACAGATCGCGGGACAAACCACGCTCCTACAACTGGCGCTTTCTGGAAACACAACTCCACATGCCCCTATCCCATTAAAAACTCACTTCGGCTGTTGTGCCGAACAGCCTCCCGCCCGCCCTATGGCGATCCTCTGTAGGAGCGTGGCTTGTCCCGCGATCTGCCGGGAACCGGCAGTAAATCCAGGCATTTGCGGTATGTCAGGAAGAACTCATTCGCTGGATCTACTGTTGCTGCGCAACAGATCGCGGGACAAGCCACGCTCCTACAATTGGCGCTTTCTGGAAACACAACTCCACATGCCCCTATCCCATTAAAAACTCACTTCGGCTGTTGTGCCGAACAGCCTCCCGCCCGCCCTATGGCGATCCTCTGTAGGAGCGTGGCTTGTCCCGCGATCTGCCGGGAACCGGCAGTAAATCCAGGCATTTGCGGTATGTCAGGAAGAACTCATTCGCTGGATCTACTGTTGCTGCGCAACAGATCGCGGGACAAGCCACGCTCCTACAATTGGCGCTTTCTGGAAACACAACTCCACATGCCCCTATCCCATTAAAAACTCACTTCGGCTGTTGTGCCGAACAGCCTCCCGCCCGCCCTATGGCGATCCTCTGTAGGAGCGTGGCTTGTCCCGCGATCTGCCGGGAACCGGCAGTAAATCCAGGCATTTGCGGTATGTCAGGAAGAACTCATTCGCTGGATCTACTGTTGCTGCGCAACAGATCGCGGGACAAGCCACGCTCCTACAACTGGCGCTTTCTGGAAACACAACTCCACATGCCCCTATCCCATTAAAAACTCACTTCGGCTGTTGTGCCGAACAGCCTCCCCCCGCCCTATGGCGATCCTCTGTAGGAGCGTGGCTTGTCCCGCGATCTGCCGGGGAACCGGCAGTAAATCCAGGCATTTGCGGTATGTCAGGAAGATCTCATTCGCTGGATCTACTGTTGCTGCGCAACAGATCGCGGGACAAGCCACGCTCCTACAATTGGCGCTTTCTGACACACAATTTCGCGAGCCCATCGATTCTTGGCCGCTAACGTTACCCTCAACGCTGATTAACGAGGGCAACGGAATGTCTGAGATGTCACCCGGAGGCAATCGCCTCCGCTTTGGGCGTTACTCCGAAAGCGGACGTATTTATCTACTAACCAGCGTTACACGAGATCGCACACCGTTTTTCGGCGACTGGCGGATGGGTCGATTGCTCGTGAATGCTTTCCGCCAAGCAGAAGAAGAAAGAGCAGCCCGATCGTTAGCATGGGTTGTCATGCCCGACCATTTCCATTGGTTAGTGGAGCTCCAGGATGCCCATCTTGCTGTCTTGATGTGCAAAACCAAGTCGCGCACCGTAAGGGCGTTAAACCATGCGACCGGAAGCCATCATCGCCTTTGGCAAAAGGGTTATCACGACCGAGCAGTTCGACGAGAGGAGGATCTGCAAGCAATTGCACGCTACATCGTCATGAACCCGGTCAGAGCAGGGCTAGCCAGGCGGGTGCACGACTACCCTCTGTGGGATGCTATCTGGATCTGAGGCAGTCTCTCGATCCATCGCGGGACAAGCCACGCTCCTACAGGGTTCTGTGTACGCCACAAGATTTCTTGCCCATTCCCTCCCGCCGCCACAGGTGTAGAATCAGCGCTATTCATCGCCAGTCATCCCCGGCGGGTTTATGAGCTCAGGCTGAGCGTACGGTGATCCCGTGTCGTTCGGTTTCTTCGCTGCATCCGGTCACTGCCTTTGCATCCGACGTCACTAGAAGCTCACTCCCTTCCTTATTAGCCGATTAGCCGGAGTGCTCCAATGCCTGATTACCGTTCGAAAACGTCTACCCACGGCCGTAACATGGCCGGCGCGCGCGCTCTGTGGCGTGCCACGGGCATGAAGGACGAAGACTTCAAGAAGCCGATCATCGCCATCGCCAACTCGTTCACCCAGTTCGTACCGGGTCACGTGCACCTCAAGGATCTGGGCCAGCTGGTCGCCCGCGAGATTGAAAAGGCAGGCGGCGTCGCCAAGGAATTCAACACCATCGCCGTGGATGACGGCATCGCCATGGGCCACGACGGCATGCTGTACTCGCTGCCGAGCCGCGAGATCATCGCCGACTCCGTGGAGTACATGGTCAACGCCCACTGCGCCGACGCCATCGTCTGCATCTCCAACTGCGACAAGATCACCCCCGGCATGCTGATGGCGGCTCTGCGCCTGAACATCCCGGTGATCTTCGTCTCAGGCGGCCCGATGGAAGCCGGCAAGACCAAACTCGCCAGCCACGGCCTGGACCTGGTCGACGCCATGGTCATCGCCGCTGACTCCAGCGCTTCCGACGAGAAAGTCGCCGAGTACGAGCGCAGCGCTTGCCCGACTTGCGGTTCGTGCTCCGGCATGTTCACCGCCAACTCGATGAACTGCCTGACCGAAGCCCTGGGCCTCGCCCTGCCAGGCAACGGTTCGACCCTGGCCACGCACAGTGATCGCGAGCAATTGTTCCTGCAAGCCGGCCGCACCATCGTCGACCTGTGCAAAACCTACTACCGCGATAACGATGACTCGGTTCTGCCGCGCAACATCGCCAACTTCAAAGCGTTCGAAAACGCAATGACGCTGGACATCGCCATGGGTGGTTCGACCAACACCATCCTTCACCTGCTGGCAGCCGCCCAGGAAGCAGAGATCGACTTCGACCTGCGTGATATCGACCGTCTGTCGCGCAAAGTGCCGCAGCTGTGCAAAGTCGCGCCGAACATCCAGAAGTACCACATGGAAGACGTCCACCGCGCGGGCGGCATCTTCAGCATCCTGGGTTCGCTGGCCCGTGGTGGCCTGCTGCACACCGACCTGCCCACCGTGCACGCTAAATCCATGGAAGAAGCGATCGCGAAGTGGGACATCACCCAGACCGACGACGAAGCGGTTCATCACTTCTTCAAAGCGGGCCCGGCAGGCATCCCGACGCAAACCGCGTTCAGCCAGTCGACACGCTGGGAAACCCTGGACGACGACCGTGAAAACGGCTGTATCCGCAGTGTCGAGCATGCTTACTCGCAGGAAGGCGGTCTCGCCGTGCTGTACGGAAATATCGCGCTGGACGGTTGCGTGGTGAAAACCGCAGGCGTTGACGAGTCGATCCATGTGTTCGAAGGCAACGCGAAAATCTTCGAAAGCCAGGACAGCGCCGTTCGCGGCATCCTCGCTGACGAAGTGAAAGCCGGCGACATCGTGATCATCCGTTACGAAGGCCCGAAAGGCGGTCCGGGCATGCAGGAAATGCTCTACCCGACGTCGTACCTGAAATCCAAAGGCCTGGGCAAAGCCTGCGCACTGTTGACCGACGGACGTTTCTCGGGCGGCACTTCGGGCCTGTCCATCGGCCACGCTTCGCCTGAAGCGGCAGCCGGCGGCGCAATCGGTCTGGTGCGCGATGGCGACAAAGTGCTGATCGACATTCCAAACCGTGGGATCAATCTGTTGATCTCCGACGAGGAAATGGCGGCCCGTCGTGCCGAGCAGGACAAGAAAGGCTGGAAGCCTGTCGAATCGCGTCCTCGCAAGGTCACCACCGCCCTCAAGGCATACGCCCTGCTCGCGACCAGCGCCGACAAAGGCGCTGTACGCGATAAAGCCCTGCTGGACAAGCTGGTGCCATAAGCATCGACCCGCGATGAAAAACACCCCGCTGGTCGGGGTGTTTTTTTGTCTGCGATTTCTCGGATGGGCCAGCGTGTCAGTGATTTCACGAGCCGATGGCGACAGTGATTGCGCCCAACAGCAAGCACAGACTGGCGACCAGCGTTAAACGCAGTCGCATCGGCAAATACCACGCGGGCAGCGTGGTGGCCTTCACCAAACGCCTGTCCTGCCAGTAGTGCGCGACGAAACCAAAAATCAGCAGCAGACACCCCAGCGGGGCAGGCAATAACATGGCGGGCCAGGCGATCAGCGCCGGGATGACACTCCAGATGAACCGCTCGCGACACTGATCGGCGCTCAAGCCCTGCAAGGTCATGGCAAACCCCCAATGCAACGCACCCACAAAGCTCAGGATCACCGCGCCGTAGGCGAGCAGCGCTTGCGTGCAGAGAGGACGGTGTTCAGCTGAAACCAAGATCAGCAACACGAGCCCAAGAAACGGCAGCAAACCGCCATACCCCAACAGGGCCACGTACCTTGGCGGCGCAGAGACAGACATCGCTTTCATTTGAGCTCCTTTCCAGTCATTCACCTGTATGACTATGGCTCAAAAGTGCATTCCTGCTGAGCGCTTTAATTGAGTCAGCCGCACAGATCCATTGTCCTTTACCCGTGGTCCAAGACCTTGATCCATCGACGGTGAGCCCTTCCCATGAGTACCTTAATCTATTGGTTTCGTCAGGACCTTCGGCTTGCCGACAACCCTGCACTCATTCAGGCCTGCAAGCAGGCTCAGGTGCTGTTGCCTGTGTACTGCGCCGCGCCGCAAACGTCGACGCCGTGGGGCTTCCCTCGCAAGGGACCGCACCGCCTGTGCATGGAAAATACTGCGGTGAGGGCGCTGGCCGACCAGCTAAGTGCAAAAGGCAGCGCACTGCTGCATCTGGAGGGCGACCCCGTTGAGCAACTGATCGCGCTCGCACGGCGCCTTTCGGTCAAAAAGATTATCTGCGAACGCATCGCAGCCCCCGAGGAGGAGGCGCAAGTTGAGGCGCTACGCGCTGCGGGCCTTCAGGTCGAGGATCACTGGCAATCCAGCCTGTTCACGCTCGAGTCGCTGCCGATGCACGTCGATGAACTGCCGGACGTGTTCAGCAGCTTCCGCCGCTCGGTGGAAAAAGCCGGCACCGCCTCGCGCAAGGTGCTGGATGCGCCAGCGGCCTTGCCTGGACTGCCGAACGGCGTGACCGTCGAGGCCATCCCGTGTCTATCGCCCCCCGACACTGATCCACGCTCAGCCCTTCCCTATCAAACGCCTGCGTTCGACGGCAGCGAGCAACCGGGGCACCAGCATCTGCAGCAGTATTTCGACCGTCAACTGGCGAACAGCTACAAGGCCACACGCAATAACCTGAGTGCGGTAGACGACTCGACCAAATTCTCACCCAGGCTTGCGCTGGGCTCATTGTCAGCTCCACAGGTTGATCAGGCACTGAAGGCATTTGAAGCCGCGCAGGGCGCCAACGACAGCACGTACTGGATCTTTTTCGAGCTGCTGTGGCGCGACTACTTCCGCTTTCTGCACCTCAAGTACGGGCGACGTTTGTATCGAGCAAGCGGCCTGAACGGCGGCGCGGAGCCTCATCACAACCCCCAAGGGTTCGAGCGTTGGTGCCGTGGAGACACCGGAGAGGCCTTGATCGATGCGGGCATGCGCGAGCTGGCCGCCACCGGATACCTCTCAAACCGCATGCGCCAGATCGTCGCCAGCTACCTGATTCATGAGCTTATAAGCGACTGGCGCGCTGGTGCGGCGTGGTTCGAATCGCAGCTGGTGGACTACGACGTCTACAGCAATCAGGGCAACTGGCTGTATATCGCGGGACACGGGACGGATCCCAGAGGAGGACGGCATTTCAACACGGCCAAGCAGGCCAATGATCATGACGCCGACGGGCGTTACCGGCGTTTGTGGGGATAACTTGGTGGGGATAACGCAGAGGCACGCATTCCCTGCGTGCCGCTGCGTCATTCGTATTACTGAATCTCGTCCGGCTTGACGATCACCCAGTTCTTGTCGGCCGTCACCGGCAGCCCTTCTTTGGCCTGAGCCTCGGCATTGGTTTTCATCATGCCGTTGAGCTGGGTCATGTACTTGTCTTTGCGGTTGACCCACAGGTGGATGCCACCTTTGTTGACGTCGACGCTGTGGAACAGCATGTAGCCGTCACTCGTCGGCGTGTCGCCGCCGACCAGTACCGGTTTCTTCCACTGATCGATGTAGGTCAGGATCGCCGCTTGTTTGCCGGCCATCCAGGTGGCTGGCGTCCACAGATAAGGCGTAAGCTCCAGGCCCAGATTCGCCTTCTCGTCGTACTTGCCTGCTGTGATCTGTTTGCGTGCGGTGGTCAGCTCGCCGGTGTCGCGGTTCTTCAGCAGCGTGGTCACACCGATGACGTTCTGCGGTTTGACGTTGTAGCCGTACTTGGGATCCGACGCGACCATCCGCACCAACTCTTCGGACGCGGCGGTCATCACGTAGACCTCGATGCCGTTTTCCATCAGCTTGTTGTAGAGCTCGGCCTGGCCGGTAAAGACCTTCGGCGGCTGGACCTCGATGGTTTTGACCACGTCACCTTCGTAATAGGTGCTTGGGACCGGCTTACCGGACGCCATCAACTCGTCCACGTAACCTTTGAGCTCTTTGAGGGTAAAGCCGGAAAACACCTGCGCGACCCATGGATAGCAGACCATGTCGTCGATTTCGCAAAGGCGGTAGTAGTAGCTGAACAGGCTTTCCTTGTGCTCAGCGGTGTCTTTGAACGGGATCAGCTTGAGGGAAGGGTCGAGCTTTTCTCGGGTGATCAGCCCTTTGTTTTCCATGAACGGCAGCAGCGACTCTTCCAGGTCGTAGCGGTAGCTGGTGTTGTCCATGTCGAAAACGGCGAAGTTACCCTTGTTGGCATTTGCCGCGATCATGGCGTTCAACTGCTTGGCCGCGGGCTCGGGCCAGTGCTTGAGTTCCGTGGACATGGCCTGCCCGGCAAGGCCCAGACAGAGCGCAGCGGCCAACAGTTTTGGTGCGAGCTTCATAACGGTGTCCTCCCCTTTATCAGTTCGAGGCTGGACCGTAACAAAAAGCCATTACTGTTTTAATGCGTCAGCGACCGTGTTCGTTCTGATGGCGTCACGTTGATAACCATTTGCGACGAATGACATAAAAACGACATATTTGTGACAGCTGCATAGCCACTTCCGGCCCACTGTGGGAGTGAGCTTGCTCACGAAGACTGACGTTCAGGCGCTGAAGATGCGGGGAATATCAGGACGCTTTCGTGAGCAAGCTCACTCCCACAGATTCTCGACACCTTCACCTTAACGGTGGAGGAACAGTCTCTACTGGAGCTGGAACCGGGCAGCATCGGACGATGCGATTTAACCTCGTTCCCACACCTCAAAGCTGTACGCAGGCTTGTCATCCAGCGCCGGGGTCGGCGTGTCGGACACCCGTTTCCACTGCGCAAGATCGAACTCCGGAAACCAGGCATCGCCCTCAGGACTCAATGCTACGCGCGTCAGGTACAGGCGATCAGCCTGCGCCAGCCCTTGTGCATAAAGCTGCGCGCCACCAATCAGCATCACCTCGTCAACGCCCTGCTCGGTCGCCCACTCCTCGGCGCGCTGCACGGCAGCTTCCAGGGAAGTGAAGACCTCGGCGCCCTCAAGCTGAAGGCCAGCCTGACGGGTCACGACGATGTTCAATCGACCGGGCAGCGGACGGCCCAGCGAATCCCACGTCTTGCGACCCATGATGATCGGCTTGCCCAGCGTGGTCGCCTTGAAGTACTTGAAGTCCCCCGGCAAATGCCAGGGCATGGAATTGTCGACGCCGATGACCCGGTTTTCACCGAGGGCGGCAATCAGGCTGAGGGGGAGATGTTTTTTCATGGCGACGAGGATAGCAGAGGCCACGGATGGATTCGTAGCCCGGCCCTGATCGCGATGCCGCGATGCGTCAAAGAACGCTTCGCGAGCAAGCTCGCTCCCACAACGTGTTGAGTAAGGCTGCAGGCGGTGAGCTTGCTCGCGATTGCGGTTGTCCAAGAGAGGCCAACCCTGCCGCTGTGCGCGATTACGGCCACAACGGTTATGCTCACTTCTGACTTCGCCAACGAGATACTGTGTGACTGCACTGACCCCACTCGATGAACTGTGGCTGACCGAGGCCGTGCGCTTGCGTGAGCAGCACGCCGGCCCGCTGGAGGATGACGAGGCCAATCGCCGTGCCCGCGCCAGCGCGGGTGACTTGCTGACCCGGATCAAGAACCGCGCTCTCTGGCTTGCCGAACGCGACGGTATGCTCGCGGCCCTGCACCACTGGAAACAAGGTGCCCGGCTCTCGCTGATCGTGCTGGCCGCGTTCGCTGTCATCAGCGGTGCGGGTCTGGCATTCGCGGCGCTGGGTGACGGACAGACACCGGTCAATGTGTTCTGGGCGCTGGGCAGCCTGCTTGGCGTGAACCTGATCCTGCTACTCAGCTGGGCGCTCGGCCTGATCTTCGCGGGCGGGAGCGCGACCAGCCTCGGTCGCCTCTGGTTATGGCTCAGCGAGAAACTCGCCCGCGATGCTCAAGCGGCGCAACTGGCGCCGGCCCTGATTCTGCTGTTGCAACGCAAGCGGCTCAACCGCTGGGTGCTGGGCACCTGCGTCAACGGCCTCTGGTTGCTGGCACTGCTCAGCGCCCTCACGCTTCTGTTATTGCTCATGGCGACTCGCCGCTACGGGTTCGTCTGGGAAACCACGATTCTGGGCAGCGACACGTTTGTCAGCCTGACCCAGAGCCTGGGCACTCTGCCCTCGCTGCTCGGGTTCGACGTGCCCACAGAAGACATGATCCGTGCCAGCGGCAACAGCGCACAGACGATCGAAAACGCCCGACAGGCCTGGGCCGCCTGGCTGGTCGGCGTGCTGGTGGTGTACGGCATCCTGCCTCGTTTACTCCTGACGCTGATGTGCTACGCCCGTTGGCGCGCAGGTCGCAAAAAGCTGGCGCTGGACCTCAGCCAGCCCGGTTTCGCCGAACTGCGGGAACGCCTGATGCCGAGCAGCGAACGCCTGGGCGTCAACGACGCCGCCCCCGCGCAACTGCATCAGGTGCACACCGGCACATCGACCCATGAGAGCGAAGGCGCGCTGCTGGTCGCGGTCGAACTCGACGATCAACGTCCCTGGCCGCCGACGCTGCCAGAAACCGTGGCCGACGCCGGCATACTCGACAGCCGCGAATCCCGCAGGACCCTGCTCGACCAACTGACCCGCTACCCGCCCGCGCGACTGGCCATCGCCTGCGATCCGCGTCGCTCGCCCGATCGAGGCAGTCTTGCGCTGATTGCCGAGCTGGCACGGTGTGCGGCTTCAACCCGTATCTGGTTGCTGCCTGCGCCGTCGGGTCAGGCGCTGGATGCCGACCGCCTTGGCGATTGGCATCAAGCGTTGCAGCAACTGGATCTGAAGTGGACGGACAGCGCGCCACTGACCTGGCTGGAGACCGGACATGACTGATAGCAACGCGCACCCGCCGCTCAAGCTGGCCGTGGTCGGCCACACCAACGTGGGCAAAACCTCATTACTGCGCACGCTGACCCGCGATGTCGGATTTGGCGAAGTCTCGCACCGGCCAAGCACGACGCGCCACGTGGAAGGTGCGCGCTTGTCGGTCGATGGCGAAGCGCTGCTGGAGCTTTACGACACGCCGGGCCTTGAAGACGCGATCGCCCTGCTCGACTTCCTGGAGCGCCTTGATCGTCCCGGCGAACGCCTTGACGGCCCGGCACGCTTGGCGCGTTTTCTTGAAGGCAGTGAAGCCCGCCAGCGCTTCGAACAGGAAGCCAAGGTGTTGCGCCAGTTGCTGGCGTCGGATGCCGGTCTCTACGTGATCGACGCCCGCGAGCCGGTGCTTGCCAAATACCGCGACGAACTCGCCGTCCTCGCCAGTTGCGGCAAGCCCCTGTTGCCGGTACTCAACTTCGTCAGCAGTTCCCGGCACCGCGAACCGGACTGGCGGGAAGCCCTGGCCCGACTCGGCCTGCACGCGCTGGTGCGCTTCGACAGCGTGGCACCGCCGGAAGATGGCGAGCGGCGGCTGTATGAAAGCCTCGCTCTGTTGCTGGAAAACTCTCGGGGTCAGCTGGAACGCTTGATCGCTGATCAACAGGCGCAACGCGAGGTTCGTCGCCACAGCGCTGCACGGCTTATTGCCGAGCTGCTGCTGGACTGCGCGGCGTGTCGACGTAGCGTCGCGACGACGTCTGATCAGGTGCAATCGGCCATCGATGACGTGCGCAAAGCTGTACGCCACCGCGAACAGCGTTGCGTCGAGGCATTGCTCAAGCTGTATGCGTTTCGTCGGGAGGATGCGTCCGCCAGCGATCTGCCGCTGCTGGACGGGCGCTGGGGGGACGACCTGTTCAATCCCGAAACGCTGAAGCTGCTGGGCGTGCGCGTGGGCGGTGGCATCGCGGCTGGCGCGGCGGCGGGTGCGGGCGTGGACTTGCTGGTGGGCGGTATCACCCTCGGCGCTGCGGCGTTGGTGGGCGCCATTGCCGGCGGCGCACTGCAAACCGCCCGCAGTTATGGCGGCCGCTTGCTTGGCAAGCTGAAGGGTCAACGCGAACTGACGGTCGACGACGCCGTATTGCGTCTGCTGGCGTTGCGACAGCGCCAATTGCTGATTGCACTGGAGGCTCGCGGTCATGCCGCCGTCGACAGCATCAAGCTCGACACCCCGCAGGACAAGACCTGGCGCCAGGGCAAGCTGCCCGATGCGCTGCACAAGGCGCGAGCGCATCCGCAGTGGTCGTCGTTGAATCCGCATCCCAAGCTTGATCAGACCGAGCGGCAGGAGCAGATCGAGGTGTTGGCTGGCTCGGTTCTTATCTGAATATCGCGCCCCTTGTAGGAGCAATCCGAGTTTGCGAGGGTCGCGATGCGGTGTGTCAGGCAAATCGCTATCGCGACCGTCGTAAACTCCGATTGCTCCTACAGGGTTATGCGGCGAGCAGCGCCAGCGCCTTTTCTTTCAGGATGTTCAGATCCATCACCGGCACATTCATCTCTTTCGCCATTTCATCCCACTGACGCATCCGCAGGCTGACGCCGCACAGCGGGTCGCGCTCGAAGGCATCGGCTTCGGCGTCGCTCATCACGCCGCCTTGATACGCCAGCGTGCGTCGGCTCGCTTCGCTCAACTGGTCGTAATAGCCGGGTTGTCTCAGCGTCAGATAGCGCTTGGCCCGAACGTGGTATTCCACGAGCCTGGCGACCCGCTCGCTGAACCCGCATGTGCGCAGGTAATCGGCGCCCACCCGTTCGTGACTGGCCACGCCGTAGCCGCCCATGCTCGCCGCACCCGGATCGCGTTCGCAGAGATGACCGATGTCGTGGAAGAACGCCGCCAGCACCACTTCGTCGTCATAACCTTCTGCCAGCGCCAGCTCGGCGGACTGCGACATGTGTTCGATCTGCGACACCGGCTCGCCGATGTAATCGTCGCTGCCGCGTTGCGCATAGAGGCCGAAGACCTCGTTGACGACCTGTTCAGCGTGTTGCATGGGTTAACCTCGATTCTGCGTGACTGGCTTGGTGCGCCCACCCTACTCGCGCTGTATTGCGAAGCGATGGCAGCCGCCAGGCGCTTGCCGATAGTCGCATCGATCATTTTGCGATAGGGGAAATGCGCGCGGCCCGGTATGATCGCGCGCCCGATACACCCGGAACCCAATCGTCATGAAACCCACCTTGATCGCCGCCGCCGAACTCGACCGCCTTGAGACCTGGCAGAAATACTCTAGCTACATGTGTGGAGGCTGCGTGTCCAGCTGCTGCACGTTGCCGGTTGAAGCGAAGATCAAGGACCTGATCCGCATTGGCGTGGTCGACGAGTTCGAACAGGGCGACAACCCGAAGAACATCGCCAAACGCCTGCAGAAAGAAGGCATTGTCGAGCGCTTCAACCAGAAGTCGGGGATCTTCACGCTGCAGCGCATGAGCAACAACGACTGCCTTTACCTGGATCGCAAGAGCCGTTTGTGCACGATCTACGATAAACGCCCGGATACATGCCGCAACCATCCCAAGATCGGTCCGCGCCCCGGCTATTGCGCTTACAAGCCCAAAGAAGTCGTGCGCGAGAGCAGCGGGACGTTGAACTCAAACTCCGGCCGGGTGCCACTGAAGTTCTGATCACATTGGTTTGAAGTAAAACTGTGGGAGCGAGCTTGCTCGCGAAAGGATTCATCAGACGTCCAACAGGCATTGGATTTTCCTACGCCTTCGCGAGCAAGCTCGTTCCCACAGAAACCTCCGCGCTTTCACATATCCCGCACAAACAAAAACGCCCCCGGTCTCGCGACCGGGGGCGTTTTCGTTCAGCCGGGGCTAGTTACGCCTTGGCTTTCTTGGCAGCGCGGGTACGCTCGCTTTCGTCGAGGATCTTCTTGCGAAGACGGATCGACTTAGGCGTGACTTCGCACAGCTCGTCTTCCTGGATGTATTCCAGAGCCTGTTCCAGGGTGAAGCGAACAGGTGGAACCAGAGCGATGGTCTCGTCTTTACCCGAAGCACGCATGTTGTCGAGCTTCTTGCCCTTGGTAGGGTTGACGCCCAGGTCGTTGTCACGGCTGTTCTGGCCAACGATCTGACCGTTGTAGATTTCCTGACCGTGTTCAACGAACAGCTTGCCACGCGCCTGCAGGGTTTCCAGGGAGTAGGTCAGTGCCTTACCGGTTTCAACCGAAACCAGAACGCCGTTCTGACGACCGGACATGTGGCCCGACTTCACGGTGTCGTAGCGATCGAAGATCGAGGTCAGGATGCCAGCACCGTTGGTCAGGGTCAGGAACTGGTTACGGAAACCGATCAGACCACGAGCAGGGATGTTGTATTCCAGACGCACACGGCCTTTCCCATCCGGCACCATGTTGCTCAGGTCGCCCTTACGCAGACCCATCTCTTCCATGACCTTGCCCTGCGATTCTTCAGGGATGTCGATGGTCACGTTTTCGTACGGTTCTTGCTTGACCCCGTCAACTTCACGAATGATCACTTCAGGACGGCCCAGGGCCAGCTCGAAGCCTTCGCGACGCATGGTTTCGATCAGTACCGAGAGGTGCAGCTCACCACGGCCGGATACTTTGAACTTGTCAGCGGAGTCGCCTTCCTCAACGCGCAGTGCAACGTTGTACAGCAGCTCTTTGTCCAGACGGTCCTTGATGTTACGGGACGTCACGAACTTGCCTTCTTTACCGCAGAATGGCGAGTCGTTGACCTGGAAGGTCATGGAAACGGTTGGCTCGTCAACGGTCAGCGGCTTCATCGCTTCAACGACAGTCGGGTCGCACAGGGTGTCGGAGATGAACAGCTCTTCGAAGCCGCTGATGCAGACGATGTCGCCGGCAGCTGCTTCTTCGACGTCGATGCGGTGCAGACCGTGGTGACCCATCAGCTTGAGGATACGACCGTTGCGACGCTTGCCGTCAGCGCTGATCGCCACAACCGGGGTGTTCGGCTTGACGCGACCGCGAGCGATACGGCCAACACCGATGACGCCCAGGAAGCTGTTGTAGTCCAGTGCCGAAATCTGCATCTGGAAAGGACCGTCACGGTCAACTTTCGGCGCAGGGACGTGATCGACGACCGCTTGGTACAGCGGGGTCATGTCTTCGGCCATCTCGTTGTGGTCCAGACCTGCGATGCCGTTGATGGCCGAGGCGTAGACGACCTGGAAGTCCAGTTGCTCTTCGGTAGCGCCCAGGTTGTCGAACAGATCGAAGATCTGGTCCAGAACCCAATCAGGACGCGCGCCCGGACGGTCAACCTTGTTGATGACCACGATTGGACGCAGGCCGGCTTCGAACGCCTTCTTGGTCACGAAACGGGTTTGCGGCATAGGGCCATCTTGAGCGTCGACCAGCAGCAGAACGGAGTCAACCATCGACATCACGCGCTCTACTTCACCACCGAAGTCGGCGTGGCCCGGGGTGTCAACGATGTTGATGTGGTAGCCATTCCAGTTGATCGCGGTGTTCTTCGCGAGAATGGTAATACCGCGCTCTTTTTCCTGGTCGTTGGAGTCCATCACGCGTTCGTCGTTGAGCTCGTTGCGCTCAAGGGTGCCGGACTGGCGCAAAAGCTTGTCGACGAGGGTGGTTTTACCGTGGTCAACGTGAGCAATGATGGCGATGTTGCGTAGATTTTCGATCACTTGTGTATCTCGATCAGAGGATTCGGTCAGCTGCTTAGTGTAGGCAGCTATGAACAGTAGAGCCGGCTAAAGCCGTTACGGCTGACGACTGGTGTCGGGGGGCCGGTGACGCAAGCCACAGGCAAACAGCCCCGGGCACTTAGCTCGGTCGATAAACGCGCACATTGGCATGCCCCTCACTGAGCAAATGATGAGCATGCAGGCGACTCATGACGCCTTTGTCGCAATACAGCAGGTACTGGCGCGTGTGATCCAGTTCCTTGAAACGGCTGTTCAGTGCAAAGAACGGCAGCGTTTGTACTTCAACGCCCGACAGTTCCAGCGGACGGTCTTCGGCTTCATCCGGGTGACGGATGTCGATGACCACCTGTCCGGCCAGAGCCTGACTGACTTCTTCGACCTGAACGTCCTGGCCCAATTCCTCGATCACGCGATCGATGGGCACCATACGGGCGTTTTCGAGCGCACGCTCGAGTACCGCCATGTCGAATTCTTTTTCTTCATGCTCAACGCGGTTCCGTTTGGCCGCGGTCTTTGGATTGACCGAGATCACACCGCAGTATTCAGGCATGTGCCGGGCAAAATCGCCGGTGCCGATCTCGTCGGCCAGGTCGATGATGTCCTGCTTGTGACTGGCGATCAGCGGGCGCAGAACCAGCTTCTCCGTCACGCAATCGATGACCGACAGGTTAGGCAGTGTCTGACTGGACACCTGCGAAATCGCTTCGCCGGTCACCAGCGCGTCGATTTCCAGCCTGTCGGCGATATTGGTCGCAGCGCGCAACATCATACGCTTCAATACTACGCCCATATGACTGTTATCGACTTTTCCGAGAATTTCTCCCAGAACTTCCTCGAACGGTACGCTGATGAACAGGACCCGTTGCGAGCTGCCGTACTTCTTCCAGATGAAGTGCGCGACTTCCATCACGCCCAGTTCATGGGCCCTGCCGCCCAGATTAAAGAAGCAGAAATGGCTCATCAGGCCACGGCGCATCACCTGATACGCCGCGACGGTGGAATCGAAACCACCCGACATCAACACCAGCGTCTGCTCCAGCGAGCCCAGCGGATAACCGCCGATGCTGTTGTGCTGGCTGTGAATCACGAATAACCGTTTGTCGCGAATCTCGATGCGCACCTCAACTTCAGGCGCTTTCAGGGAGATTCCGGCCGCACCGCATTCGCGACGCAGTTTGCTGCCCACGTACTTCTCGACGTCCATCGAGCTGAAGTCGTGATGACCGGCACGCTTGCAGCGCACCGAGAAAATCTTGCCAGGCAGGGCATCACCGAAGTGCAGCTTGCACTTCTCATAGATGTCATCCATGTCGCCTAGCGGGTACTGATCGACCTGCAGGAAATGGGCGATGCCGGGCATGCAGCTCAGACGCTCGGTCATCTCGTGCAGGACCTTCGCATCCTCGACCTTCGTTTCGACCTCAAGGTTGTCCCACACGCCATCCACCACCAGCGCCGGATCCAGATCACGGAGCACGGTACGGATGTTTTTGGCCAGCTGCTTGATGAAGCGCTTGCGTACAGGCCGGCTTTTGATAGTGATTTCCGGGAAAACTTTGACGATTAGTTTCATGAAAACAGCGCGCGAGGTGCCGGTCGAAAAAGGGGGGCGCGGATTATAGCGGAAATTGCTCAAGGTTTAACCAGTTATCGTATAGCCGATCATCAGCGCACCAAAAAGTGACTGTATACAATCCTGACGCACCGTTAAGGTGCGCCGCTTTTCACAATTGCGACGTTTTACGCCCTAAAACCGGTTGTTTTCCGCGGAAAACCCAACACAGGGCACTGGCATGCAAATTGCTCCCTTGTGAGGCAGGTTGCCTTGGCCGACTATCGCGCCCGGCATCACCCAAATTAAAGGGCCCACCACTACTCAGCCCTAATCCACCCCGGAGGACAACATGTCGAAGTCGGTTCAACTCATCAAAGATCATGACGTTAAGTGGATTGATCTGCGCTTCACGGACACCAAAGGCACTCAGCACCACGTGACCATGCCAGCTCGCGATGCGCTGGAAGACGATTTCTTCGAAGTCGGCAAAATGTTCGACGGTTCCTCCATCTCTGGCTGGAAAGGCATCGAAGCCTCCGACATGATCCTGCTGCCGGACGACGAAACCGCCGTTCTGGACCCGTTCACCGAAGAGCCGACCCTGATCCTGGTGTGCGACATCATCGAACCTTCGACCATGCAAGGTTACGACCGCGACCCACGCGCTATCGCTCACCGCGCCGAGGAATACCTGAAGTCCACCGGTATCGGTGACACCGTATTCGCCGGTCCAGAGCCAGAATTCTTCATCTTCGACGAAGTGAAGTTCAAATCCGACATCTCCGGTTCCATGTTCAAGATCTTCTCCGAACAAGGCTCCTGGATGTCCGACGCTGACATCGAAGGCGGCAACAAGGGCCACCGTCCTGGTATCAAAGGCGGCTACTTCCCGGTTCCACCGTTCGACCACGACCACGAAATCCGCACCGCAATGTGCAACGCCCTGGAAGAGATGGGCCAGGTCGTCGAAGTTCACCACCACGAAGTGGCAACTGCTGGCCAGAACGAAATCGGCGTGAAATTCAACACGCTGGTCAAGAAGGCTGACGAAGTTCAGACCCTGAAGTACGTTGTACACAACGTTGCCGACGCTTACGGCCGCACCGCTACCTTCATGCCTAAGCCTCTGTACGGCGACAACGGTTCGGGTATGCACGTCCACATGTCCATCGCCAAAGATGGCAAGAACACCTTCGCGGGCGAAGGCTATGCCGGCCTGTCCGACACCGCCCTGTACTTCATCGGCGGTATCATCAAGCACGGTAAGGCGCTGAACGGCTTCACCAACCCGTCGACCAACTCCTACAAGCGTCTGGTCCCAGGTTTCGAAGCTCCGGTCATGCTGGCCTACTCGGCTCGCAACCGTTCCGCTTCGATCCGTATTCCTTACGTCTCCAGCCCACGCGGCCGTCGTATCGAAGCACGTTTCCCGGACCCATCGGCTAACCCATACCTGGCCTTCGCAGCCCTGTTGATGGCTGGCCTGGACGGTATCCAGAACAAGATCCACCCTGGCGATGCAGCTGACAAAAACCTGTACGACCTGCCACCTGAAGAGGCTGCAGAGATCCCACAAGTTTGCGGCAGCCTGAAAGAAGCGCTGGAAGAACTGGACAAGGGCCGTGCGTTCCTGACCAAAGGCGGCGTGTTCAGCGACGACTTCATCGACGCTTACATCGCGCTGAAATCGGAAGAAGAAATCAAGGTACGTACCTTCGTACACCCACTGGAATACGAGCTGTACTACAGCTGCTGATCCAGTCGCGCCAGCCGCTGGCTGCGTGAATGAAAGGCCTCCTTCGGGAGGCCTTTTTTATTGTGCAATGCGTTGGCTATAAATATGTACCGCAGATGGAAAAACCGCTTCCGGCAACCTTGTGTCTCTGCTCGTCTACAGCACAAGGATTTTGTTCATGTTCAAACCTGGTTCTGCCTGCCTGCTCCTGGCGATGATCACCCTCGGCGGATGCGTCACCGCTCAGACGTCCAGTACTTCTGGCGCCTCGGGCGTGCAATCAACCGTTCTGCTGAAAAGCTCAAGCTCCTGGGATGGCGTGTCTTATGACGCCTACCCTGCCAGCAAGCCTGAGCTGACGGTTGTGAATATCAAAATCCCCGCCAACACCGCCCTCAAATGGCACGAACACCCAATGCCCAATGCGGCCTACGTCGTGTCCGGCCACCTCACGGTGGAAACCCGGGAAGGGGGTCAGTCGATTCTGCTCAAGCCGGGCGATGTGCTGCCTGAAATGGTCAACCGGCAGCACCGAGGCTTAACGGGGAATACTGCGGTGGAGCTCGTTGTCTTCTATGCGGGTACCCCGGGAATGCCGCTCTCGTCCAGCCAACGTGATAAATAGTGATCGTTCGGTCATCCGTGAGTGCATAACAATGCTTAAACAACTCCAACTCGTTGCCTTAACCTGCGGCCTGGTCTCAAGCGGCCTTCACGCCGCCCCCGCTCAGCAGCCTCCCGTGCAACTTCAGCCACTGATTGCGGCCATGGAGCTGAGGCTGGAAATTGCCAATGACGTGGCGCGCAGCAAATGGCACAGCGGCAAGCCGGTGCAGGACAGTGAGCGTGAGCGTCAGGTGATCCAGAACGCCGAATCACGGGCCGGCGAATTCAAGCTGACTGGCGACGACGTACGCGAATTCATGACGGCGCAGATGGAGGCCAACAAGATGGTGCAATACGCGCGCATCGAACAATGGCGCGAAACCGGCCACTCCCCGGAGAAACCCGATGTCAGCTTGACCGACGGCATTCGGGGTCGGCTGGATACGCTGCTGCCAGTGCTGGTGCAGAGTTACTCGGCGTTTCAGCCTTATCGCAGCGATACCCGATGTTCAGGCTGGGTGCAGTCGCAGATCCAGCAACAGACAGGTGATCCCGTGATAGTGACCGCCCTGCAACGAGCGACGGGCGATCTCTGCCGGACAACGGCGCTGCAGTGAGCGGACGCGCAGGTCCGCTTCTCAAATGACACCGTCGATCAGTATTCCTCTATGCTGCCCCGTGCCGCGCGATGCATTTAGCGCGACACCATTGCTGGTTGTCCTGATCGCTGCCCTGGAGTGTTCATGCGTCAATGTCTCGCCCTTCTGCTGCTGGTGCTTGCACTGCCCGCTGCCGCGCAGATCTACAAGTACACCGACGCCAACGGCAACACGGCCTACAGCAACCAGCCGCCCAACGGAACCCGGGCCGAGACGGTCGAGTTGCCACCGCTCAATAGCGTACCGACCGTTGCACCGGCGCCCGCCACCACGAGTGCGCCACAAAACCAGAGCCAGGCACAGCAAAACACAGCGGCCTACACCGTGCTGGAACTGACCGACCTGCCGGATGGCGAAGCGTTGCGCGCCAACAACGGCAGCTTTACGGTCGGCGTGGCAATCCAGCCACGCCTGCAGTCGGGGCATCTGCTGCAATTGGTAATCGATGGCAGACCTTACGGCCAGCCCACCAATATCCCGCGCCTGCAAGTGATGGAGCTCGATCGTGGCGAGCACAGCCTTGCCGTACAGGTCCTGCAGGGCGCCCAGTTGATCCAGCAAAGCCAGACCATCACCCTCACAGTGCAGCGAGTCCATGTCGGTAAACCTTAAAACCACCTGGCTGCAATGCGCGCTTGTTTGCCTGTTGATGCTCATCGGTCACTCGGCGGTTGCCGAGGTGTACACCTACATCGACGCGGAAGGTAATCGGGTATTCACCGATCAACCGCGACGCAATGCCAAAAAGGTCGACATCGCCCCGAGCAACCAGATCAAGGCCGCACCGAAGAAACCCAGTCAGGCATCCAGCGCGAAGACCAAGCCCGGCCCTTTGTTTCGGTATCAGTTGCTGCGCATTCTGGCGCCGGAGCCGGACAGCACGATTCGCGATATACAAGGCAACCTTATCGTGACCGTCACCAACGACCCCGAGCTGCAACCCGGACACACCTATCGCCTGTTGCTGGACAGCAAGGTGTACGGCGAAGCCACTCGCAGCCCGGTGTTTCCACTGACCAACATTGATCGCGGTACGCATCAACTGTCGGTCGAGATCGTTGACG
Organism: Pseudomonas abietaniphila; assembly: GCF_039697315.1. Taxonomy (NCBI): domain Bacteria; kingdom Pseudomonadati; phylum Pseudomonadota; class Gammaproteobacteria; order Pseudomonadales; family Pseudomonadaceae; genus Pseudomonas; species Pseudomonas abietaniphila. The sequence goes on from NZ_CP155619.1 coordinate 2,854,847, forward strand.
AGTTCGGCAGGGTGGCGGAACGGACGCCCAATCAGCCGTTCCACATGCTGCGGATATCCCTCGCGCAAAAGCGCCTCGCTCAACCCTGCAAGACCGAAGATTACGGCGCGCGCCCCGAATGCCCGATCAAGGACAAGCCGCCGGAAGAGAAGAGCAGCTTCCTGCCTTTTTTCTGATAACACGGTCCTGAGCGGCCAAGCTCCACAATGGTGCACAACCTGAACGAGCGCGCCGTTTAAAAGCCCATTTTGGTTCACGAATCGTCTGCCACTGCTCACTCTTCGGGCTGACTGTCCAAAAAACGCCCGAAATGACTCGATCGGCGCTTCTTTTCGGAGCCTTGGTTTGGTTTTTGCATTTTCTATCAAATAAGCATCGGCAAGCCCGTAACAACAGGCTTTCCAACGCTGGCGAAGACCAACCAGAGCCTGCACGTTTGGGCCCTCCCACGTGTAATGTGCCAAAAGAGGTCAACGAGATTCATGACTATCAGCGATACGTTGCACCGACTGTTACTCGACAACCTGACCACTGCCACGATTCTGCTCAACTCGGACTTGCGCCTGGAGTACATGAATCCTGCAGCTGAAATGCTGCTGGCGATCAGTGGTCAGCGCAGCCACGGGCAATTCATCAGTGAGCTGTTCACCGAGTCCGCCGAAGCCCTCAGTTCGCTTCGTCAAGCGGTGGAGCAGGCGCATCCGTTCACCAAGCGTGAAGCCATGCTGACCGCGCTGACCGGACAGACACTGACGGTCGATTACGCGGTGACGCCGATTCTGTCGCAAGGCGAAACCATGTTGCTGCTGGAAGTCCATCCACGGGATCGCCTGCTGCGCATCACCAAGGAAGAGGCTCAGCTGTCGAAGCAGGAAACCACCAAAATGCTGGTGCGTGGCCTTGCCCATGAAATAAAGAATCCGCTTGGCGGGATTCGCGGCGCCGCACAGCTGCTGGCGCGCGAACTGCCGGAAGAGAGCCTCAAGGACTACACCAACGTCATCATCGAGGAAGCCGATCGCCTGCGTAACCTGGTGGACAGGATGCTGGGCTCGAACAAGCTGCCCTCGTTGGCCATGACCAACGTTCATGAAGTGCTGGAACGCGTCTGCAGCCTGGTTGAAGCCGAGAGTCAGGGCTGCATCACACTGGTGCGCGATTACGATCCGAGCATCCCGGACGTGTTGATCGATCGGGATCAAATGGTTCAGGCCGTGCTCAACATTGTGCGCAATGCCATGCAGGCCATCAGCGGGCAGAACGAGCTGCGTCTTGGCCGGATCAGCCTGCGAACTCGCGCCATGCGCCAGTTCACGATAGGTCACGTGCGGCATCGGCTGGTCAGCAAAATCGAGATCATCGACAACGGTCCGGGCATCCCGCCGGAACTTCAAGAAACCATTTTCTACCCAATGGTCAGTGGCCGTCCGGACGGTACCGGGCTGGGCCTTGCCATCACCCAGAACATCATCAGTCAGCACCAGGGGCTGATCGAGTGTGACAGCCATCCTGGCCACACAACTTTCTCGATCTTCTTGCCGCTGGAACAAGGAGCAGCTTCGACATGAGCCGTAGTGAAACTGTCTGGATCGTCGATGACGACCGTTCCATCCGCTGGGTACTGGAAAAGGCCTTGCAGCAAGAAGGCATGACCACACAGAGCTTCGACAGTGCCGATGGCGTCATGAGCCGCCTGGCCCGTCAGCAACCGGACGTGATCATTTCCGACATTCGCATGCCGGGCGCCAGTGGCCTGGACCTGTTGGCGCGCATTCGCGAACAGCATCCACGCCTGCCGGTCATCATCATGACTGCGCACTCGGACCTGGACAGTGCCGTGGCCTCGTATCAAGGCGGCGCCTTCGAGTACCTGCCCAAGCCGTTCGACGTCGACGAAGCGGTTTCGCTGGTCAAGCGTGCCAATCAGCACGCTCAGGAACAACAGGGCATGGACGTCGCGCCTACCCTGACCCGCACCCCTGAAATCATCGGCGAAGCGCCGGCAATGCAGGAAGTGTTTCGCGCCATCGGTCGCTTGAGTCACTCCAATATCACGGTGTTGATCAACGGTGAGTCCGGTACCGGTAAGGAACTGGTCGCTCACGCCCTGCACCGCCACAGCCCGCGCTCGGCCTCGCCTTTTATCGCCCTGAACATGGCGGCGATCCCGAAGGATTTGATGGAGTCGGAACTGTTCGGCCATGAAAAAGGCGCGTTCACCGGTGCAGCGAACCTGCGTCGCGGACGTTTCGAGCAGGCCGACGGCGGCACCTTGTTTCTCGACGAAATCGGCGACATGCCGGCCGACACACAGACACGCCTGCTGCGTGTACTGGCAGACGGCGAGTTCTATCGGGTCGGTGGTCACACGCCGGTCAAGGTCGATGTACGGATCATTGCCGCCACTCACCAGAATCTGGAAACCCTGGTTCAGGCCGGCAAATTCCGTGAGGACTTGTTCCACCGCCTGAACGTGATTCGCATCCACATTCCGCGCATGTCCGATCGTCGTGAAGATATCCCGACGCTCGCCAGGCATTTCCTCAGCCGCGCCGCGCAAGAGCTCGCGGTCGAACCAAAGCTGCTGAAAGCCGAGACCGAGGAATACCTCAAGCACCTTCCGTGGCCGGGCAACGTACGCCAGCTGGAAAACACCTGCCGCTGGATCACCGTCATGGCCTCGGGCCGTGAAGTGCACATCAGCGATCTGCCGCCAGAGCTGCTGAGCCTGCCGCAGGACGCAGCACCGGTCACCAACTGGGAACAAGCCCTGCGTCAATGGGCGGACCAGGCACTGGCACGCGGTCAATCCAGCCTGCTGGACAGCGCGGTACCGACCTTCGAACGCATCATGATCGAAACCGCCCTGAAGCATACCGCGGGCCGTCGTCGCGACGCCGCCGTGTTGCTGGGCTGGGGCCGCAACACCTTGACCCGCAAGATCAAAGAGTTGGGCATGAAGGTTGATGGTGGGGATGACGACGAAGGGGATGAGGGCTAAGAGACTCCAGCGCGCGCCCCTTTATCTGTAGGGGCGCGCCTGGTTTGTATCCTCCTCGGTACCGTTACTCAGCCGAGGACGGCTTCTCCCACAGATTGATCCCGCCTTCCACCGCGAATCGATCAATCTCCGCCAGCTCTTCCTGACTGAACTCAAGGTTGTCCAGGGCGCCGACGTTTTCGATGATCTGCTCAGGGCGGCTTGCACCGATCAGCGCTGAGGTGACACGCGGATCGCGCAGTGTCCAGGCCAAGGCCATCTGCGCCAGGCTCTGACCGCGGCGTTTAGCGATCTCGTTCAGCGCGCGGACGTGCTCGATGTTCTGCTCGGACAGGTGCGACGCCTGCAGCGAACCGCCGCCCGGACGGTTGACCCGCGCATCCTTCGGAATGCCGTTCAGGTATTTGTCCGACAGCAGACCCTGCGCCAGTGCCGTGAAGGCGATAACGCCGGAGCCCAGCTCTTCGGTCGTGTCCAGCAGGTCCTTTTCAACCCAGCGATTGAGCAGGTTGTAGGCGGGCTGGTGAATCAGCAGCGGGACTTTCCACTCTTTCAGCAAACCGGCGATCTCGCGGGTTTTTGCGCCCGAGTATGAAGAGATACCGATGTACAGCGCCTTGCCCTGCTGTACTGCGGTCGCCAACGCGCCAGCGGTTTCTTCCAGCGGGGTGTCCGGGTCGAAGCGGTGTGAATAAAAGATATCCACATAATCCAGACCCATGCGCTGCAGGCTCTGATCGAGGCTCGCCAGCACGTACTTGCGTGAACCACCGCCCTGACCGTAAGGGCCCGGCCACATGTCCCAGCCGGCTTTGGTGGAGATGATCAGCTCGTCGCGGTATTGCTTGAAGTCTTCGCGCAGGAGGCGGCCGAAGTTGATTTCAGCGCTGCCGTACGGCGGGCCATAGTTGTTGGCGAGGTCAAAGTGGTTGATGCCCAGATCGAATGCGGTCCGCAGCATGGCACGCTGAGTGTCCATGGGGGTGCTGTCGCCGAAGTTGTGCCACAGGCCCATCGACAAGGCAGGCAACACCAGGCCGCTGCGGCCTACTCGACGATACGGGACGCGTTCATAGCGGTTTTGAGCAGCGATGTACGTCATTCAATCCTCTCTTTCTTGTCTGAATGATGAGTGGCCCGTTACGGCTCAGGTCTCTCTTTCGGATGTTCTACAGCTGAATCGGTTCAAGGCCTACGGGCGATTTTCCCAAGCCTGATGGGCAGGAATACAGAGAACCGATAGCAAAGCGTTAAAGCGAGTATATTCAGCCTCGGCAGCTGCCGAAAAATGCTTATTTCCTCTCGCTGGTATCGGTTTCTGATATGGATATTCGTCAACTCAGTGCGTTCATCGCGGTCTTTGAAGAGCGCAATATCACGTCGGCGGCGCAACGTCTGTTTACCAGCCAGCCGACGCTTTCGGTCACCATTCGCCAGCTCGAAGAGGCACTGGGCACGACGTTGTTCCAGCGCTTGCCCCGCGGAGTGGACGTGACGGATGACGCACGCACGCTTTATCCACAGGCTCGGCGATTGCTGGCCGAAGCCCATGCGCTGAGCAATCAGTTTCGGCAACGCAACGATCGGTTGGCACTCGACATCGGCGTCGAAGGTGACATCGCCTCCAGCCACCTCGAAGCTTTTCTGGCGTTGGCTTATCAGGTCGTCCCGAATCTGTTGCTCACGTTGCAGGACGGGTGCAGCGGCGATGCGCGGCTCTCGGTGGAAGAGGATTGCTGCGAGGACGAACTGTTTCTGCCGCTATGGGAGGAGCCGTTTGTGCTGGCGATCCCAGCCCAGCATCCACTGGCACAGGAGGCCGCACTGGATGAGGCCGACCTTGCCAACGTTCAATGGATCACCTGTCCCTCTCATCCTTCCCATCAGCGCCTGATGGAACTGTACAACCGCAGCTCCGCCTCCGTGGCCGCGACAGCCGGCACGTTCACGCTGGCGCTGCGGCTGGTGGCAGCGGGCGCGGGATTGGCGATGCTGCCTGAGTCCATGGCCAGTCACCATTCAGGCGTCACCACCCGAACAGCGAAGACCCCCAATCTCAATCGCCGGGTCGGGCTGTGTTACGCGGCGCAGGCCCTGGATACCCCGGCATTGCGTTTGCTGCACGCGCACCTGCAGGGAAACACCGCGCTGTAGACGTGAGCTTGATCGCTAACGCACCAGATGCAAGAACTGCATGTGCCGTTCGTACTGGTCGAGGATGTCGTTGATGACCTGCTCCTTGGTGTAGCCGACCAGATCGTAGTCCTGACTCCCTTCGCTCAGATGAACCTCGGCACGGTAATAGCGGCGGTTGTTCAGTTGCTTGGAGCCCATCCCGGCCCGGGCGAAGGACGGCGTGAAATAGCCACGCATGGTCACCTGATAGATGAACGGCCGCTCTTCGCCATGCCCGATTTCAAGGCCCACCGTGTGATTGGCCGGATCAGGTTGAGTCACCACGCTCAGGCCTTTTTCCACGAACACCGCAGTAACATCCTCGATGGCCGGACGTACGGTTTGATCCAGGAACCGATAGACCTCATCACGCGACGGGAAATGCACCGCCTGACTCAGACGTTGACGCCAACCGCCGCGCCGAGCGCCTGATACCGGCGCCAGGGAATACAGCTGCGCGATCTGGCGTTGCGACTCCATGTAAAACGCTTTGTGCAGGCCCCACATCATCAGCAGCAGGATCAGCGAAAACGGCAACGACGTCAGCACCACCGCCGACTTCAGCGCATCGATGCTGCCGGAGAACAGCAGACCGCTGGTAATCAACGCCGTCATCACGCCCCAGAACACCCGCAACCACTTCGGACCGTCTTCATCCGGACTGCCGCCTTTTGCGGAAAGCGTGGACAGCACGACAGTGCCCGAATCCGCCGAGGTCACGAAGAACACAAAGCTGATGAACACGGTGACCGCGATGACGGTCTTGCTCCAGGGATAACTCTGCAGCATCAGGTACAGCGCCATGGACGGGTCGTCGATAGCCGCCTGCCCCAACGCGGTCATGCCGTGGTTGAGCACTTGATCGATGGCGCTGTTGCCGAAGATCGACATCCAGGCCAGCGTGAAGCCCAAGGGAATCAGCAGCACGCCGCAGACGAACTCGCGGATGGTCCGACCGCGCGAGATACGCGCGATGAACAGCCCGACGAAGGGCGACCAGGCAATCCACCACGCCCAATAGAACACCGTCCAGCCACCCAGCCAGTCGCTGGGACCGTTATACGCATAGACGTCGAAACTCTTGGATGGCAGCGCGCCGAGGTAATCGCCGATGTTCTGCACCAGTGTATTGAGCAAGTGCTGGGTCGGCCCGGCGAACAGCACAAACAGCAGCAGCGCGCAGGCCAGCAGCATGTTGATGTCCGACATGACGCGCACGCCCTTGTCGACGCCGGCGACCGCAACCAGAATCGCCGCGCCCATCATCAATGTGATCAGGCCCACTTGAATCCACTGGGTGTGCGGCACGCCAAACAGGTAGTCCAGCCCGGAATTCAGGTGCAGTACGCCGAACCCCATGTCGGCACCCAGACCGAAAATGGTTGCGATGATCCCGAAACCGTCCACGGCATACCCGATCGGGCCATTGATGCGTTTGCCGATCAGCGGATACAGCGCCGAACGCAGCGCGAGCGGCAGGTTGTGGCGGTACGCGAAGTACGCCAGGGCCATGCCGACGAACGCGAACACGCCCCAACCGTGCAGGCCCCAGTGCAGAAACAGCAACTGCATGGCCTGGCGCGCAGATTCAGTCGTACCGCCCTCGCCTTGAGGCGGCTGCATGAGGTGGGTCAGCGGTTCGGAGACGCAGAAAAAGAACAGCGTGATGCTGATCCCGGCCGCGAACAACATGCCGGCCCATGACAGGTAGCTGAATTCGGGCTCGTCATGATCCGCGCCGAGCTTGATCTTGCCGTATCCCGAAAGGGCCGTGACCACCACAAACAGCAGATACAGCGTCATGGCGAGCATGTAGTACCAGCCAACGGTGTTGGCAGCCCAGTTTTGAGCGGCCAGAAGCCACTCTCCAGCTGCTTGGGGAAAGCTGATGACGACAACACCAAAGATCAGGAGAAAGCTGGCGGCGAAATAGAAAACGGGAGCGTTCATGCGAACGGGGGCGCTATTTTGAGCGCTTGGAATACTCATACAAATACCGCCTCTCGGGCGGAAAAAACATTCATGCAAATTCGATACGGCAAGGGCAGGCCTCCTGATGCGAGCGGGCAGCGAACCACCGGTTTAACTTGATTGAACGTTCAATTAAAACACGGAAAGGGGGCAAAGGACCAATTGCCGGTGCCTGGACGCTCGCTCACGCGGGGGTAGGACGTGTTGCCAAAGCCTTTCGTTCCGCGGGTTCCGGAGGAGTGATGGCGACGCGGATTAAAATTGCGGGAGGGCGCCTGATCGCGGGTGAGCGGTACATCCGGAAACGTATTCGTCGTCTGAACTGACGCATCGCGAGCAAGCTCACTCCTACAGGGAACGAGCCGTTTACACATCCTGCGGCCGACGGTGGGCCTGTAGGAGTGAGCTTGCTCGCGATACGTCAGTTCAGACGACGCAAAAACCTACTTCTGACTCCCGTCATCATGCTGCAGGTTCGCCTGGTTGACGTTGCTCCCCGGAGGAACGCCGCGGGTCAGCCAGACGTTACCGCCAATGGTCGAGCCCTTGCCGATGATGATGCGTCCCAGGATAGTGGCGCCGGCATAGATCACCACGTCATCCTCAACAATCGGGTGACGCGCGTGGCCTTTCTGCAATTGGCCGTCTTCGTCAGCCGGGAAGCGTTTCGCGCCAAGCGTCACCGCCTGATAGATACGCACGCGCTCGCCGATGATTGCGGTTTCGCCGATGACCACACCGGTTCCATGATCAATGAAGAAGCTCGGGCCGATCTTCGCGCCGGGATGGATGTCGATGCCGGTCGCCGAATGCGCCAGCTCCGAACTGATCCGCGCCAGCAACGGCAAGCCGTTGTTGTACAGGTGGTGAGCGAGACGGTGATGGATCACCGCCAGAATCCCCGGGTAGCACAGCAGCACTTCATCAACGCTGCGCGCGGCCGGGTCGCCGTGATAGGCCGCCAACACGTCGGTGTCGAGGATGCGGCGAATCTGCGGCAATGCGCTGGCGAAGTCCTGAATCAGGCGCTCAGCGTGTACATCGGCACAACTGGCATCCTCGCCACGCTGACGAGCGACGTACCGTAATTCCAGTCGCGCCTGAGCCAACAGCGAGTTGAGCGCTACGTCCAGCGTGTGGCCGACATAGAAGTCCTCGCTCTCTTCACGCAGGTCCACCGGACCGAGGCGCATCGGAAACAGCGCGCCACTCAGCGCTTCGAGAATGTCGCGAAGGGCTTCGCGGGAAGGCAACTCACGACCGCCCTTTTCGCCACTGACGCGACCGTTGCGAGTGCGCCAGTCATCACGTGCAGCACGCAGCTCACCCACAATCCGCTGCAACTGCCAGTGGCCGGTCACGCCCTGGGCACACGCCTCGGGAGACAATTCGGGAATAGTGCTCACGCAGGTTTCTCCTCAATTCGACGGCTCGTCAGGCTGGACATGGCCGAAGGTTGAGCCACTGTACGGCAAACATTTGGAGCAAAAAAATAACAATTTTAGTGAGGCTTTTGCCTAAGGGCTGAAGGAAATCGTCAGGTTGCCCTGTAGGTGTCGTCTGCCTATAGTCCAGCGACTCACTTTGAGACCTACAGACATCACCATGATCAAACAACAGCTCGACCGTTTTGACCGCCTCGAACTGCTCGGCGCTCCCACCCCTCTGGAGAAGCTCGAACGCCTGTCGGCCTGGGCCGGACGCGACATTTATGTGAAGCGCGACGACATCACGCCATTGGCCATGGGCGGCAATAAACTGCGCAAGCTGGAATATCTGGCGGCAGACGCACTGGCGCAGGGCGCCGACACGCTGATCACGGCGGGCGCGATTCAGTCCAACCATGTCCGTCAAACGGCCGCGCTGGCCGCAAAACTGGGCCTGAGTTGCGTCGCCTTGCTGGAAAACCCCATCGCCACCGAAGACAGCAATTACCTGGGCAACGGAAACCGGCTGCTGCTGGACTTGTTCGACGCCAAAGTCGAACTCGTCGAGAACCTGGACAACGCTGATGAGCAGTTGCAGGCGCTCGCGGCGCGCTTGCGCAACAGCGGCAAGAAACCGTATCTGGTGCCCATTGGCGGATCCAGCCCCATCGGTGCGCTGGGCTATGTCCGTGCCGGCTTCGAACTCGCCAAACAGATTCAATACAGCGGCGTCGAGTTCGCCGCGGTGGTGCTGGCCTCCGGTAGCGCCGGGACTCACAGCGGCCTGGGCCTGGCGCTGGCAGAAGCCCTGCCGCAATTGCCTGTCATTGGCGTCACCGTGTCTCGCCCGGAAGAAACCCAGGCACCCAAGGTTCAGGGACTGGCCGAGCGCACCGCCGAACTGCTGGGCGAACCGATGCCTTCTGCCTTCAAGGTCCAGCTGTGGGATGAGTATTACGGCCCTCGCTATGGTGAGCCCAACGCAGGCACGCTGTCGGCAATCAAGCTGGTGGCGAGTCAGGAAGGTCTGCTGCTGGATCCGGTCTACACCGGCAAAGCCATGGCCGGTCTGCTGGACGGTATCGGTCGGCAGCGCTTCGACGACGGTCCGATCATCTTTCTGCACACCGGCGGTGCGCCTGCGTTGTTTGCGTACCCGGACGTTTTCTCGGGCCAATGAGCCACACTACGCTCCTGTAGGAGCGTGGCTTGTCCCGCGATCGACTGCGCAGCAGTCGCAATTGCAGACCACTTGTTACATCTGACGCACCGAGATATTTGAAACTGCTGCCGGTGCCCGCCAGATCGCGGGACGAGCCACGCTCCTACAGGTCGATGGGCGGCGCGTGACTTCTATATGCATAAAACAAATAAGCGATTCGTTTTTAATTATTTTTAATCCTAAACGACTGCTTCTATGATCGCGCCGAACCACCGCATCAATACCCGGCAGAGCACTGAAAAAGCTGGATAAAAGCGCGGTGCCACAGTAGCTTCGTCAGGTCTGAAGCTTGCCTGACATTCCAATTAAAACAGGGGACTCACATGAACATGTCTGCAATCCGCCGCACCTTCCTGCTGTCGGCATTCAGCCTGGTGCTGGGCACCGGTCTGGTGACCCAAGCCGTCGCTGGCGAGCAACTGGCAACCATCAAAAAGAACGGCACCCTCAACGTCGGCCTGGAAGGCACTTACCCACCGTTCAGCTTCGTTGGCGAAGACGGCAAGCTGACCGGTTTCGAAGTCGAGTTCTCCGAGGCGCTGGCCAAGGAACTGGGCGTCAAGGTCAAGCTGAGCGCGACTCCATGGGCAGGCATTCTGGCCGCTCTGGAATCCAAGCGTCTGGACGTCGTGATCAACCAGGTCACCATCTCCGACGAGCGCAAGAAGAAGTATGACTTCTCCGAACCCTACACCGTGTCGGGCATTCAAGCGTTGGTGCAAACCAAGGACGCAGGCGTCATCAAGACCGCTGCTGATCTGAAAGGCAAGAAAGTCGGAGTAGGCCTGGGCACCAACTACGAAGAATGGCTGAAGGCCAACGTTCCGGACGCCATCGTCAAAACCTATGACGATGATCCGACCAAATACCAGGACCTGCGTGTAGGCCGCATCGACGCCATTCTGGTCGACCGTCTGGCCGCACTGGAACTGGTCGCCAAGACCAAGGACAAGCTGGCCGTTTCCGGCGAACCGTTCTCCCGTCAGGAAGCCGGTATCGCACTGCGCAAGGGCGAGCCTGAACTGCTGGACGCGATCAACAAGGCCATCGACAAACTGCGCGCCGACGGCACGCTCGCCAAGCTGTCGCAAAAGTACTTCAAGGCTGACGTGACCAAATGATTCCAGAGAGCCTACAGCTCGCGCTGGACTCCGCGCCCTTTCTGCTCAAGGGCGCGTATTACACGGTGGGTCTGAGTCTCGGATCGATGTTTTTCGGATTGGTGCTGGGCTTCGGCCTGGCACTGATGCGTTTGTCGAAGGTCTGGATCATCAGCGCCATCGCCAGGGTTTACGTGTCGTTCTTTCGCGGCACGCCCCTGCTGGTTCAGCTCTTCATGATTTATTACGGCCTGCCTGACCTCGGCATCGAACTGGATGCCATCAGTGCGGCGCTCATCGGTTTGTCGCTGAACATGGCCGCCTACGCCTGCGAGATCCTGCGCGCAGCGATTGGTGCCGTGGACAGGGGGCAGTGGGAAGCGGCCGCGAGTATCGGCATGACCCGCGCGCAGACCATGCGCCGCGCGATCCTGCCGCAAGCCGCACGCACCGCCCTGCCACCGCTGGGCAACAGCTTCATTTCGCTGGTCAAGGACACCGCCATGGCCGCCACCATCCAGGTACCGGAGGTGTTTCGCCAGGCGCAGTTGATTTCCTCGAGAACACTTGAGGTCTTCACCATGTATCTCACCGTCGCGGTGATCTACTGGGTGTTGTGCACGGTACTCGCGCACGTTCAGAACCGTCTGGAAGCACGGGCCAACCGCCACGACGTGGAGTCTTGAGGCATGATCACCGTTGAAAAACTGACCAAGGAATTCAAGGGCAACCAGGTCCTCAAGGGCATCGATCTGAAAGTGGAGCCCGGCGAAGTGGTCGCCATCATCGGCCCCAGCGGATCGGGCAAGACGACCTTTCTGCGCTGCCTCAATTACCTGGAACAACCCACCAGCGGCACCATCGTCGTGGGTGACATCAAGATCGACGGCAGCCGCCCGCTAAGTCAGCAGCAAGGCCTCATTCGCCAACTGCGCCAGCACGTGGGCTTCGTGTTCCAGAACTTCAACCTGTTCCCCCATCGCACTGCGCTTGAAAACGTCATCGAAGGGCCGATCGTGGTCAAGAAGATGCCCCGCGAGCAGGCAGTCGAGCTTGGGCGCACCTTGTTGGCCAAGGTCGGTCTGGCGGGCAAGGAAGATGCGTACCCGCGTCGTCTCTCCGGCGGGCAGCAACAGCGTGTGGCCATCGCAAGAGCCCTGGCGATGGAGCCTGAAGTGATTCTGTTCGACGAGCCCACCTCGGCGCTGGACCCGGAGCTGGTGGGCGAAGTGCTCAGTGCTATTCGGGCGTTGGCCGAGGAAAACCGCACGATGGTCATCGTCACGCACGAAATGAGCTTCGCGCGCGACGTCGCTAACCGGGTGGTCTTCATCGACAAAGGCGTCATCGTCGAACAGGGCGAGGCCAAAGCGTTGTTTGCGAACCCGAAAGAAGAACGAACCCGGCAGTTTCTGGAACGCAGCAGGAATTAGTCCTACATCACACGTATAAAAAGACGGCGCTATCAAGCGCCGTTTTCTTTGCCCACAATATTTAGAAAACTATCCACTCATCCAAACTCCCTCTGAATACACACCTGCCACCGCTCGCATCTTATTCAAAACTTTAATGTTGGGCATGGCGAGTAACACCCTCTTCAAAGTTCATGTAACACCCCGCCATTCCATCAGCAACAACGCTGATGAGTGCCATGACGCATATGGGTCCTACATGCCGACAGAGCTGCCCGCTCCGTGTAGGACGGCGTCCCATCACCGCCCACTGATTGACAGGACATTTCCGTAAGAAATGTCCTTTTCTCCAGTTCACAAGCAGTTACGCCTTTTTTATCGTTGACATAAATGCAGCAACACAATTACCTCGATAGCAACTTACATAGCGCTCTTGAACAAATAACAAGCCCGAATTTGGATCCGTTTGTAATGTTTGCCAACACCGTGCATCGGGCGTGTACTAATCGCATCGATTTCAAGTGGCTATTGCGATGACAGACATCGCGGCACGCCTTATTCAGGTTTCACATTCAATGAGTATTCAAAGATGATCCAGACCCCAGTCAGCTACACGCCCATCACGCTTCTGGCCCCCTGCCTGCCTCAGTCGAACAAACAAGGTATCGGTGCTCTGGCAGCGTCCAACCTGTTGGTACATATTAATCCCTATCCCGAAATGGAGTGCGGCGACCTTATCGAGCTGTTCTGGGGAGACTGTTACGTTGCGTCAACACTTCTTACGGCGTCTGACATCGGTCACACATCCGTCCTACATGTGCCGGAGAGTTTCCTGCGAAGCGGGAAGGTAAAGACCTATTACACGGTCACCAAAATAGGCGAGGAGCCCGTGAAATCGCCGTGTCACAAGCTCTGGGTCAAACTGGAGACTCCTGGCGGTCATTTGGTCAGCCCTGACGGCGAGGAGAATCAGGGATTGGCACCGGTGAGGTTTGCAGACGCCACCCTGTGCCTCGGCCTGGCCCCGGAGCAGTTCAAAAAGGGGGTGGATATCATCCTGGAGCCTTATCTGAATATGGAGGTTCATGACGAGATCACTTTGCGCTGGGGTGACATGCGGATGGATTTGCCTGCACTCACTGAGAGCGAGGTGGGCCACGAACTCACCGTTCACGTACCCGCCACTTTAATCAGCGAAGCAGAAGACGACGTGCACCAAGAGATCACCTACTGCGTCATCGATCGTGTGGGCAACAACTCACGATGGGCGCCTGCTCGATCAATCAAGGAGTGTACAGACGACTCGGACATTCCTGACGATTGAGGCACCGCTTCAAACGGCGGCGTCGCGGTTCCGGTGCATGGGCCGCGACTCGCCGCTCGCCGGAAAACGTGTGGCGTTTCACAGACGCGAAGCGGAACGGAAAACTCCCACAACATCGAGCAACTGATCCTACAGATCAGCCCAAGTAGAGGGAAAACAAGGCTGCTAGCCTCGGGAAAACCCTTCAGGAGGCGTTCGTCATGCACCGCAGACCTGTCGTCAAATACGTGATCCTCATGCTGGTTTTCAGTTCATGCCTGGCTTACGCGCAAGCCGCGTGAACGGCCATTGAATCCGTCTTCAGGCTTCTATGCTTATTCCTAAATGGAAGTTTATTTAATTTTTATACACGCTTAGGGTATATACACCGGACCACCGGACCATCGTTAGTTTGTCTGCCGCCATTGCGGTTTTGATTCGAGGTTCGAATGGTCAAGCACCCCTATCCCCGTGCTCTCGCTCGCGCAGGTCACCATCATGACTGAACTGAGCGCCCTGTCTGTCCAGCACACCCTGGACATTGCTCCTCCACTGCTACCCGCTACCGTTCTGCGTAACGATGCCGAAGCGCTTGCCGCCGCGCAGGAACTCGCCGCCCTCGTGCGCGTGAATGCCGCGACGCGCGATCGCGAACGGCAGCTGCCGTGGGCCGAAATCGAGCGGTTTACCCGCAGCGGCCTGGGCAGCATTTCGATCCCGCGCGCCTACGGCGGTCCGCAGGTATCGTTCGTCACTGTCGCCAAAGTGTTCGCCATTCTCTCAGCGGCGGATCCCGCGGTCGGACAGATCCCGCAGAACCACTTTGGCATTCTCAATTCACTGATCGGCAGTGCCAGCGACGCGCAATTGAAGGTGCTGTTCGAGAGCGTTCTCAACGGCGCGCGCATTGGCAATGGCGGCCCGGAACGCGGCACCAAAAACACCCTTGATGTGAAAACCCGCCTCACCGCCGACGGTGATCACTTTTTGCTCAACGGCCGGAAATTCTACTCAACCGGCGCACTCTTCGCGCATTGGGTCGCGGTCAAGGCAATCAACGACGACGGCAATCAGGTCTTGGTCTTCGTGCCGCGTGGCACGCCTGGCTTGCACATCATCGATGACTGGTCAGGATTCGGCCAACGCACCACGGCCAGCGGCAGCGTGCTGCTGGAAAACGTGCGCGTGAGCAGTGACCAGGTCGTTGAAAACTGGAAACTCGGCCTGTCACCCAACATTCAGGGCGCAGTTTCCCAGCTGATTCAGGCGGCCATCGACGCAGGGATTGCCCGGGAAGCCATCGACGAAACCGTCCGCTTCGTCCGCGAACGCGCTCGTCCGTGGATCGAGGCCAACGTCGAACGCGCCAGCGATGACCCTTATGTGATTGCTGACATCGGCAAGCTGAAGCTGGAGCTGCACGCCGCCGAGGCATTGCTGCATAAGGCCGGTCGTGTGCTGGACGAAATCGCTGCAGCGCCTATCGATGCGCAGTCGGCAGCGCGTGCATCTATCGTGGTGGCCGAGGCCAAGGTGTTGACCACCGACATCGCTTTGCACGCCAGCGAGAAGCTGTTCGAACTGTCTGGCAGTCGGGCCACCCTCGCCGAATTCAATCTTGATCGCCACTGGCGCAATGCGCGGGTTCATACCCTTCACGACCCCGTGCGCTGGAAGGTCCACGCCGTCGGCGCCTGGCACCTCAACGGCACTCTGCCTGCCCGTCACTCCTGGATCTGACCAGACCACTGGAAACACACTTATGAGCATTCAAACCATGCCGCGTGACACACAGGCGGCCACCGCAATCGCGGTCATTCGGGACGACGTCGAAGCCTTGGCTGTCGCCCGGTCGCAGGCCGAACAGTTCAAACAACACAGTGCAGTGCGTGATCGCGAACGTCGACTGCCACACCTCGAACTGGAGCAGTTTTCCCGCTCGGGCCTGTGGGGCATCAGCGTACCGAAAGCCTTCGGTGGCGCAGGCGTTTCCAGCGTCACGCTGGCCGAAGTCATTCGTCTCATCTCGGCAGCTGACGGCTCGCTGGGACAGATCCCACAGAATCATTTTTATGCCCTCGAAGTGCTGCGCGTGAACGGCAGGCCCGAGCAACAAAAACGCCTCTACGCCGAGGTGCTCGCGGGCCAGCGATTCGGCAACGCATTGGCTGAACTGGGCACCAAGACCGCCCATGACCGCACCACACGCCTGAGCCGTGACGGTAAAGGCTGGCGCATCAACGGGCGCAAGTTCTACTCAACCGGCGCGCTGTATGCCCAGCGTATTCCGACGTCCGTGATCGACGAGGACGGCATTCAACAACTGGCGTTCGTCCCGGCCAACGCGGAGGGGCTGAACGTGGTCGACGACTGGAGTGGTTTCGGTCAACGCACCACCGGCAGCGGCTCAGTGGTGTTCGATAACGTCTACGTAAACGCCGAGGACGTGGTCCCCTTTCAAACGGCCTTCGAGCGTCCGACGACGGTCGGCCCGCTGGCCCAGATTCTTCATGCGGCCATCGACACCGGCATCGCTCGCGCAGCCTACGAAGACGCATTGCATTTCGTGCGCACACGTACTCGGCCGTGGATCGATTCCGGCATCGAAAAAGCCGTTGATGATCCCCTGACGCTGCACAGCTTTGGCAAGCTCGCCATTCGCCTGCACGCGGCCGAAGCGTTGCTTGAGCGCGCAGGTGAATACCTGGATCGCGCCCAGGTCGAGACCACGGCGAACAACCTGGCCGAAGCCTCGATTGCGGTCGC
This sequence comes from Pseudomonas abietaniphila, assembly GCF_039697315.1. NCBI lineage: Bacteria > Pseudomonadati > Pseudomonadota > Gammaproteobacteria > Pseudomonadales > Pseudomonadaceae > Pseudomonas > Pseudomonas abietaniphila. Next base: position 2,871,224 of record NZ_CP155619.1, read on the forward strand.
CGAAGCCCGTGCCATCAGCACGGATATCTCACTAGCCGCCAGCAGCACGCTGTTCGAACTGGCTGGCTCACAGGCGACGCTGGCCGAACACGGCCTGGACCGCCACTGGCGCAATGCACGGGTGCACACGTTGCACGACCCCGTACGCTGGAAGTACCACGCCATCGGCAATTTCTACCTCAACGACGTCAACCCGCCGCGCCGGGGAACGATCTGATGAGCCAGAAAAAAATCCTGCTCAATGCGTTCAACATGAACTGCATCGGCCACATCAATCACGGCTTCTGGACGCATCCGCGAGACACCTCGACCCAGTACAAGACGGTCGAGTACTGGACGAGTCTGGCGCAACTGCTTGAGCGCGGTTTATTCGACGGGCTGTTCATCGCCGACATCGTCGGTGTTTACGACGTCTATCAACAGTCGGTCGATGTCCCGCTGCGAGAGTCGATTCAACTGCCGGTCAATGACCCGCTGCTGCTGGTGTCGGCCATGGCGGCGGTCACGAAAAACCTCGGGTTCGGACTGACCGCCAACCTCACGTACGAAGCGCCCTATCTGTTCGCCCGACGCATGTCGACGCTGGATCACCTCACGCGCGGCCGCGTGGGCTGGAACATTGTCACCGGTTATCTGGACAGCGCCGCCAAGGCCATGGGCCTCAAGGAACAGATTGAGCACTACCGCCGATACGATCAGGCGGATGAATACCTGGAGGTGCTCTACAAGCTCTGGGAGGGCAGCTGGGAAGACGATGCGGTGATCGAGGACCGCCAGGCCCGCGTGTATGCCCAACCCGAGAAAGTGCATTACGTGCGCCATAGCGGCGAGTTTTACCAGGTCGAGGGCTATCACCTGTGCGAACCCTCCCCACAACGCACGCCGGTGTTGTTCCAGGCCGGCAGCTCCGACCGGGGCTTGCAGTTCGCGGGCAATAACGCCGAATGCGTGTTCATCAGCGGACAGAACAAACCCGCGACCCGCGAGCAGGTGGACAAGGTCCGCGCCAGCGCTGTCGCGGCGGGTCGCAACCCGGATGACATCAAGGTGTTCATGGGCCTGAACGTCATCGTCGGCCCCACCGAGCAAGCGGCTCGCGCCAAACACGCGGAGTACCTGAAGTACGCCAGCGCCGAGGCCGGGCTGGCGCACTTTTCGGCGTCGACCGGAATCGACTTCGCCGACTATGAACTCGACGAACCCATTCAGCACGTCAAAGGCAACGCGATTCAATCGGCGACGAAAATCCTCAAAAACAACGACTGGACACGGCAGAAACTGCTCGATCAGCACGCACTGGGCGGTCGTTACATCACCGTCATCGGTTCGCCCGAACAGGTCGCCGACGAGCTGGAGTCCTGGATTGCCGAAACCGGCTTGGACGGCTTCAACCTGACCCGGATCGTCACGCCCGAGAGCTACGAAGATTTCATCGATCTTGTGATTCCCGAGTTGCAGAAGCGCGGGTCGTACAAGACCGCGTACGAGCACGGAACGTTGCGCGAGAAGTTGTTCGCCGAGGGCGGACCGAAGCTGCCGGAGCGACACACGGGGGCGCGGTTCAGGAGTGCGAACACGCTCGACGATAAGCCAGCGATTTAACGACGATCAATAAACCTGTGGGAGCGAATTCATTCGCGAGACACGAGGTCAGGCGATGCATGTGGGTCGCCTGACGAATTCTTCGCGAATGAATTCGCTCCCACAGAGATCGTGTCAATTCACAGCATTCAAACCAGACACTGACACCGGATAACAACTCATGAGCAAAACGCTTCTAACCCTGGCCCTCTCCCTCGGCCTGTTCACCAGCCTCGCACACGCCGCCGACCAACCGCTGAAAGTCGGCACCACCGCCGCTTTCGCCATTCCGCTGGAAGCCGCCGTGGCCGAGGCTGACAAGCAAGGCCTGAAGGTCGAACTGGTGGAGTTCACCGACTGGATCGCACCCAACGTCAGCCTCAATGCGGGCGACATTGATGTGAATTACTTCCAGCACATTCCGTTTCTGGAAAACGCCAAGGCCGCCTCGGGCTTCGATCTCGTTCCTTATGCGCCTGGCATCATCAACAACGTCGGGCTGTACTCGAAGAAGTACAAAAGCTTCGATGAATTGCCGACCGGCGCCAGCGTGGCCATCGCCAACGACCCGATCAACAGCGGGCGGGGTCTGCAGCTGCTCGCCAAGGCGGGCCTGATCACCCTCAAACCCGGCGTGGGCTACAAGGCGACCGAAGACGACATCACCAGTAACCCGAAAAAGCTCAAACTGATTCAGGTCGAAGCCGTGCAACTGGTGCGTGCCTATGACGACGCCGACCTGGTCCAGGGCTACCCCGCCTACATCCGCCTGGCGAAAACCTTCGACGCCGGCTCGGCGATTCTCTTTGACGGCCTTGATCACCCTGAATACGTCATCCAGTTCGTGATCAAGCCAGACCACAAGAACGACCCGCGTCTGGCCAAATTCATCGACATCTACCAACACTCGCCGGTGGTGCGCGCTTCGCTGGACAAGGTGAACGGCTCGCTGTATCAGGTCGGCTGGAAGAACTGACATGACCGCGACCGCGCACCATTCACTGCCGCGAGAGCCCGCTGCTGCTCCTGCGGCTGAGCGAACCGAGCTTTTCCCCGAGAAAGCGCACGCCCACGTGCGCTTCAGCCAGCTGGGCAAAATCTACGAAGGGCAACAAGGCCCGGTCGCGGCCCTTCAAGGCATCGATCTGGATGTCCAGCGTGGCGAAATATTCGGGATTATCGGACGCAGCGGCGCTGGCAAATCGTCGCTGATTCGCACCATCAACCGCCTGGAACAACCCAGCAGCGGGCGGGTGCTGATCGATCAGGTCGACATCGCTGCCTTCAACGAAGACAAGCTGGTGGAACTGCGCAGAAGGATCGGCATGATCTTTCAGCACTTCAACCTGATGTCGGCCAAGACGGTCTGGAAGAACGTCGAGCTGCCCTTGAAAGTGGCAGGCGTTCCCAAAGAGCAACGTCGGCGCAAGGTCGCTGAACTGTTGGAACTGGTGGGTTTGCAGGACAAACACAACACCTATCCCGCGCAGTTGTCCGGCGGTCAGAAGCAGCGCGTCGGCATCGCCCGCGCGCTGGTGCACGACCCGGCGATTCTGCTGTGCGATGAGGCGACCTCCGCGCTCGACCCGGAAACCACGCAGTCAATTCTTTCGTTGTTGCGTGAAATCAATCAGCGACTGGGCCTGACGATCATTTTGATCACCCACGAGATGGCCGTGATCCGGGAAATCTGTGACCGCGTGGTGGTGCTTGAGCGCGGCCAGATCGTCGAACAAGGTCCGGTCTGGCAAGTGTTCGGCGATCCTCGACATGAGGTAAGCAAAACCCTGCTGGCGCCGTTGCAACACGCGCTGCCCGAGGACATTCAGGCGCGCTTGCTGCCGCAGCCCGCTGACAAACATTCCAGCGTCGTGCTCGACCTGCAGTTCACCGGGAGCACGGCTCACGAGCCCGATTTGTCTGCGCTGTTCGGCGCATTCGGCGGGCGCGTGAGCCTGTTGCACGGCGGCGTAGAGCGCATTCAAGGGCGTGCGCTGGGGCACCTTTTGCTCGCCATCAGCCATTCGCCGTTGTCCGTAGAAGAACTGCTCATCCGCGCCCGCAAACAGGCGCAACACGCACAGGTACTGGGTTATGTGGCTTGATCGTTTGTGGCAAGGGGTGATCGACACGTTCTTGATGGTCGGCGTGTCGTCGTTGATCGCGCTGATTCTGGGCATCCCGCTGGCCGTGATTCTGGTCACCAGCGGCAAGGGCGGGATTTTCGAAGCCCCTAACGTCAACCGCGTGCTGGGGGCGTTCGTCAATATCTTCCGCTCGGTGCCGTTTCTGATTCTGATGGTCGCGCTGATCCCGTTCACCCGGCTGATCGTCGGCACGACGTACGGGGTCTGGGCCGCCGTCGTCCCGCTGACCATTGCCGCCACGCCGTTCTTCGCGCGCATCGCCGAAGTCAGCCTGCGGGAAGTGGACCACGGCCTGATCGAAGCCGCGCAAGCCATGGGCTGCCGCCGCTGGCACATTGTCTGGCACGTGCTGTTGCCCGAAGCGCTGCCGGGCATTGTCGGCGGCTTCACCATCACCCTGGTGACCATGATCAACTCTTCGGCCATGGCAGGCGCCATCGGCGCAGGCGGCCTCGGCGACATCGCCTACCGCTACGGCTATCAGCGTTTCGACACGCAAGTGATGCTCACCGTTATCGTGCTGCTGGTCGTGCTGGTGGCGGTCATTCAACTCGGCGGGGACAGGCTGGCGGTACGGTTGAACAAGCGGTGATTGTGTAGGACTCGTCAGCTCGCGAAGTAGGACCGCTCCGTTTCGCTCCGAAGCAAAAAAGAGTGACATTAAACCCGCTAGTCTCGTGCCACTTTTACTTGGTTTGGAGACTGAGAGATGGACGAGAAGGACCTATCTGAGGCTGTTTTCAGCGAGTTTCACCAACTGCGATTCAAAGGTGTCGATCTAGGCTCACCGAGCTTGGTGAGGTTCAACCTCCAGAGCTCGATGATGACCTCCTGTACGGCTACTTTGATATTGCCTCCACAATCCTGGGCAAATGGAGGCCCCGGGCTCGAAGTTATTAGCGGGATGCGCAGTGCAAAAACTACGCTTCCGGACACTACATTCGAAACGCTCTGGAATTGCACGAAAGAACACTATGGGCTTACCGTGGCTACGGCAATAGTCTCCACTGCGGGCATCCCGATCAGCAAAACCGCGGTCGGGGCGTGGGTCCACACCGGTTCGAGCAAAACGACCAATATCGCCAGCCTGGTCGGTATGCGATTTTTTCCACGCACTCTCATCAGGCAACCCACAGTCGCCAGAATGGCCAAAGCCACTTTTGGCACGGTAAGAGTCTTCGGTGTCATTGGAAGAGGAATTCCTTTCGTAGCGGCCGGACTAGCGATGTTTGATCTGGTGAGCGTAGGACTATGTGCGTATGAGGCTAAAAATGGACGCTGAAGCAAATCGAGACGAGCTGGCTCAACAGATCATCGAACTCTTCGTGTCGATCATTGGCTTCATTCCACGCGAAGCGGTATCGGCTCATACCAACTTCATCAAAGATTTCGACATCATAGATGACGACATCACCTGCTTCATGATGCAGGTGAAGTGGCGCTATAAGCTGAACCCACGCCCCGCAGATTGGGAACAAATCGAAACCATCAATGAGGTCGTCGATCTGGTTATTGGTAAACGCTGAACATTACTCATTGCCCCCGATCTGGCCCGCAGCGGCAGTAAAACCAGCACCCTTGGTCGTTACAGCCAAACCGCGTTGACCGAATCTGCTGCCGCTTCGCGCCAGATCGCGGGACAAGCCACGCTCCTACGCCCTCCGGGCAGAAGCGGGATCGCGGCCAACCCCACGTCTTCCGAGCTGAAGCGGAACTGCGACATGACGCCAGGCTTTTGATTCTGCCGAAGGCGTAGGAGCGTGGCTTGCCCCGCGATCTGGCGCGCAGCGGCAGTAAACCCAGCACCCTTGGTCGTTACTGGCAAACTGCGTTGACCGAATCTTCTGCCGCTGCGCGCCAGATCGCGGGCAAGGTGGAGCGCCACCCCGGTCGCTCCTACACCCTTCGGGCAGAAGCAGGATCGCGGCCAACCCCACTCCCTCCGGATAGAAGCAGGGCCGCTGTAGACGCCGGATTTTTTATCTGACGATATGCCGTCTGATTTGATTCTGGCCGCAGGCCGTAGGAGCGTGGCTTGTCCCGCGATCTGGCGCGAAGCGGCAGTAAAACCAGCCCCCTTGATCGTTCAGGCAAACCGCATTGACCCAATCTGCTGCCGCTGCGCAGCAGATCGCGGGATGCGGCCCAGAGACAAGCCACGCTCCTACATCTTCCGGGCAGACGCAGGATCGCGGTTGACCCCACGGCCTCCGGGCAAAAGCGGAATCGGAGGTTTTCCCCTGAGCAATTGCCCAAAACCTGAGCAAGGGTATATTGGCGGCTTCTCCCGCTCAGAATGCGCATCAATGAAACTCGACCCGCAGGACCTCGCCCAGATCACCACCACCACGCTGGGCAATTACAACGCTGTCGCCGAGGGCTTCCGCGAAGGGACGCGGGATCACGACGTCAGTCAGAACATCAATGCGCTGCTGCGCAATATTCAGGGCCAAGCGCCCTTTCAGATTCTGGATTTCGGGTGCGGCCCAGGCCGGGACTTGCAGACGCTCACGGCCATGGGACACATCGCCACCGGGCTGGACGGCTCGGAGCGTTTCGCCGAGATGGCCCGCGCGGACAGCGGGTGCGAGGTGTTGCATCAGAATTTTCTGGAACTCGACTTGCCGGCCGAACGTTTCGACGGCATCTTTGCCAACGCCTCGCTGTTTCATGTCCCGCGTCAGGAACTCCCGCGTGTACTGCGCGAGTTGCGAGCCGCATTGAAGCCCGGCGGCGTGTTATTCAGTTCCAATCCGCGTGGCGATAATCAGGAAGGCTGGAAGGGGGAACGCTATGGCTCCTTTCACGACCTCGAATCATGGACCGCCCTGCTCACCGACGCAGGATTTGTCGAAGTGGAACACTACTACCGGCCTGCAGGACTGCCCCGAGATCAACAGCCGTGGCTGGCCAGTGTGTGGCGCAAAGCCTGAGCCCGCCAGGGGTTATCAACGCTGAAGAAGCGCCGCATCCTTCATAACCTGATGCGATTGCGCTGACTTCAAAGAAGTCTAACCAGTGTCAAAAGTGACAGTATCTCGGCGTACAGCTTGATTTTATTCTCATCGTTCTATTCAACGAACGAACACATAAAACGAGCGAAACTCATGGACACTCTCATCAGAAATGGAAATTTCATTAATGCAAAGCTGCCGCCTTGGCAGTCACAACCAGAAGACCCGCCGTCTCCGCCGGAATACATCGGCCAGGGCGATGGCTACAGTATCGTGCTGCCAGAGGGGCTTGGCATCATCCAGTCCTTCTCGTACAAGCCGTTGCCCCTGCGGGTTACGTTTAAGGTCAAATCGCCCGCCAACGCCGAAGACCCCGTTGTCCTGTACGTAATCGGCATTGTTTGGCAGAACACGGAGGGCGGACTGGATCCGACGTTCGACGGTGCACTTCTCTACACGACCGCGCAGTGGGTGACACAGGAAGTCAACTTTCGCGCGGTACCCGAGAAGAACATCGCATCTATCGCCTTTAGGGCAGCCTCACCAGCTGAGCATCTATTGAACGCCCAAGAACAGAACCCAACCTTTGGTCCCGTTGAGTTTGCAGACTTCCAAGTTGTCTACGCGCCTGAAAAATAGCCGCAACGGCTGACGTATGCACGGGCCCACTGGGCCCGCTCTACCGTTCACTCCGCCGCAGGCTGCGCACCTGACTCACCCTCTTCTTCCGTGCGCTTCTGCTTCTCGGCCTCAGCCTTCTCGCGCTGCTCCTGGGTCGGCTCTTTGATCTTGTACCAGGCGACGTACAGCGCTGGCAGGAACAGCAACGTCAGCAGCGTGGCGATGATGATCCCGCCGATCATGGCGTAGGCCATCGGGCCCCAGAACACTTCTCTGGCAATCGGGATCATGCCCAGGCTCGCTGCCGCAGCCGTGAGGAGAATCGGCCGACGGCGATGTTCGGTGGCTTCAGCCACGGCGTCCCAAGGCAGATACCCCGCCACTTCGTACTCGTGAATCTGCGTCACCAGAATCACCGAGTTGCGGATGATGATGCCGATCAGCGCGAGGATGCCGAGAATCGCCACGAAGCCCATGGGCGTTCCGGTCGGCACCAGCGCCAGCACGACGCCGATCAAGCCGAGCGGCGCGACGCTGGCGACGAGGAACATCTTCTGCACGCTGTGCAGCTGGATCATCAGGAACGTCGCCATCAAGAAGATCATCAACGGCACGACCTTGGCGATCGGGCCTTGGGCCTTGCCGCTTTCTTCCACCGTGCCGCCGGTGGCGACCTTGTAGCCAACCGGCAGGCCGGCGGCGAACTTGTCGATTTCCGGCTTCAACTGTTTGACCAGATCGGTCGGTTGAATCTCGTCCTGCACCGCCGCCTTGAGGGTGATCGTCGGTTTGCGGTCCCGTCGCCAGACCAGCGGCTGCTCCAGCTCATAGCGCACATTGGCAAACGCCAGCAGCGGAATCGAAGCGCCGTTTTGCGTCACGATTTGCAGGTTCTGCAGGGTTTCCGGCGAGCCCCGCTCGGCATCCACGGCACGGCCGACAACGTTGATCAGGTAAATGTCATCGCGCACCTGGGTCACGTTGGCCCCGGTGACGATGCTGTTCATCAGTTGCGCCACATCTTCCGACGACAACCCGAGCTGCCGGGCCTTGTCCTGGTTGATGTCGATGCGCAGGACCTTGCCGGGCTCGTTCCAGTCGTAAATCATCTCGCCGATGTGCTGATTCTGATCGAGCAATGTGGCCAGCTCGATGGCGTGCTGGCGCACCTTGTCGATGTCGTCACCACTGACGCGGTATTGAATCGGCCGCCCCACCGGTGGACCCATTTCCAAGGGTTGCAGGTAGGCGCTGATGCCGACGAAATCCTCACGCAGCCGCTTTCTCAAGCGGTCGATCAGCGCACCCCGCTCCTCAAGCCCTTTGCTGACGATCACCAACTGCGCGTAGTAGGGGTTTTCCAGTTGCTGGTCCAGTGGCAGGTAGAAACGCACCGCCCCCTGACCGATGTAAGTGCTCCAGCGAACGATGTCCGGGTCGTCTTTGATCGCCGCCTCCAGCTTGTCCACCGCCTTGCGGGTCTCGTTGATCGAGGCGTTCTGCGGCAGGTTGAGGTCGAGCAGGATCTCCGGACGGTCTGAAGACGGGAAGAACTGGTTCTGGACGAAGCGCATGCAGAACAACGACACCGCAAACAGCGCAATGGTAATGCCGATCGCCAGCCAGCGATGACGCATGGCCCAGAACATGGAGCCGTTGAAGGCGCGGGCGATACGTCCTGGGGGCTTCTGTTCGTGCTTTTTGATCTTGTCGCTGAGGATATGCACGCCGATTACAGGCGCGAACAACACCGCCACCACCCACGACACCAGCATCGCCACGGCAATCACCGCAAACAGCGTGAAGGTGTATTCCCCCGCCGAGCTGGCGTTGAGACCGATCGGCACGAAACCCGCCACCGTCACCAGCGTACCGGTCAGCATCGGAAAGGCCGTCGAGGTGTAGGCAAAGGTCGCGGCCTGTTCTTTGGTGTCGCCCAGCTCCAGGCGCGAAACCATCATCTCCACCGTGATCATCGCGTCGTCCACCAAAAGACCGAGCGCGATGATCAAGGCGCCCAGCGAGATCCGCTGCATGGTGATGCCGCTGTATTCCATGAACACGAAGACCATCGCCAGCACCAGCGGAATCGAACAGGCAACCACCAACCCGGCGCGCACACCCAGGCTGATGAAGCTGACGACCAGCACAATGATCACGGCCTCGAACAACGCGCTGGTAAAGCCGCCCACGGCCTTCTCGACCACTTGCGCCTGATCCGAGACGTTGTGCACGCCCACGCCGACGGGCAGGTCCGCCGTGGCCTGATCCATCCGTGCGTGCAGGTCCTTACCGAACGCCTGGACGTTGCCGCCCTTCTTCATCGCAATGGCCAGACCGATCGCGGTTTTGCCATTGAAACGGAACTCCGGTTTCGCCGGATCGACATAGCCGCGACTGATTTCGGCAATGTCGCTGAGCCGGTAGAAGCGATCGTTAAGCCGCAGGTTGACAGTCTCAAGGTCTTTTTCAGACTGGAATTGCCCGGAGGTTCGCACGGAAATCCGCTCGGGTCCGGCCTCGATCACACCTGCAGGCGTCACCGCGTTCTGCGACTGAAGGCTTTGCACGACCTGGCGTTGATCCAGCCCCAGTGCCGCCAGTTTGCGGGTGGAGAAATTCAGGTAAATCACTTCGTCCTGCTGGCCGATCATCTGGATCTTGCCCAGCCCCGGCACATCGCGGATTTGCACCCGCACCTGCTCGACGTAGTCACGCAGCTGCCGAAGCGTCAGGCCATCGGCTGTGAACGCGTAGATGGACCCGAATACATCGCCGAACTCGTCGTTGAACGCGGGTCCCTGAATCCCTTGGGGGAACGTGCCGCGAATGTCGTCGATCTTCTTGCGCACCTGATACCAGATGTCCGGGATGGCCTCGGCGCTGGTGGTGTCGCGCAGATAGACGTACACCGTCGATTCCCCCGGCCGCGTGTAACTCTTCACGTAATCGAGGGAATCCAGTTCTTCGAGTTTCTTCTCGATACGGTCGGTGACCTGTTTCAAGGTTTCATCAACCGTAGCGCCCGGCCAGCGGGTCTGGATCACCATGGTCTTGATGGTGAACGAAGGGTCTTCCTCACGCCCCAGGTTCATGTACGAAAACACGCCCATCAGCAGGCCGACGAACATCAGGTACCAGACGAAGGATTGATGCTTGAGCGCCCAATCGGAGAGGTTGAACGTCCCTTTCATCGTGGGCTGTCCTTATCGACTTTGACTTTTTGCCCCGGTTTGAGGCTGTTCACACCGGCGGTGACCACACGCTCGCCGCCCTTGACGCCCGACACAACGAGGGTGTCATCGTCACGGCTGATGACGTTGACGGGGTGCGGCGAGACTGTCTGGTTCTGCATGTCGACGATCCAGACCTGGGTCTTGCCGTCGACCTCCTGCAACACGTTCGCCGGCAGCTCGATGCGCGGCTCGATTGCTGAGCTGAGGGTGACGCTGATGGCCGTGCCCAGACGGAACGCGGCGGGCGTGTCTACCAACGTCAGGCGCGCACGGCGAGTGCGGGTCGAGGCTTCGGCTTGAGGCTCCAGCTCACGCAGTGTCGCAGTAGTGTTGATGTTCGGCTCAAGCTGGCTGGCGACCTTGAACACCACATCCTGCGGCAGTTGCTCGGCCAGTGGCGCGGGCAGGTCGATGACCGCTTCCTTGATGTCCGGCCGCGCCAGCGTCACGACCTGCTGACCGGCGCTGACGACCTGACCCGCTTCGGCTTTCCATTCAGTCACCACGGCGGGGTGATCGGTGCGCAATTCGCTGTAGCTCAACTGGTCCTGAGCCTGTTGAACCGCTGCCTTGGCCTGATTGAAGGATGACTGAGTGGTTTTCAGATCGGTGACCGCGACGTCCAGCGCTGCCTGCGCGCCCACGCCTCGATCAAACAACTCCTGCTGACGTCGGGCGTTGGCCTGCGCGTTGATGTACTGGGCCTCGACGCGCGCCAGGTCGCCTTGGCTGGAGCGCAACTGGTTCTGCAAGTCGGTGGGATCGAGTGTCGCCAGCAGCTGGCCTTTCTCGACCTCGCTGCCGACATCGACGCTGCGCGACGCGATGCGCCCGGACACGCGAAAACCCAGCGTACTTTCGTAGCGCGCTGCGATGTTGCCCGCGAAGCGCCCGAGATTTTCGGTCGCCTGCGGTTTGACCTCCATGTAGAGCACCGGACGCACGGGCTCCGGTGGCGGCTCTTCCTTGCTGCAAGCACCGAGCATCAGGCCGGATAACACCATCAATGACAGGCGCTTCATTGCGAATCCCCCGTCAGGTTGTTGTATGCCACGACCGTTTCCACCTGCATGTCGGGATGCAGCAGCTGACTGCCGGCGACCACCACTTTTTCGCCATTTTTCAGGCCATCGACAACGATCACTTTCCCCGTGAGATACCGCCCGACCGTGACGCCCCTCAAACTGACTTTCTTCTGATCATCGACTACCCACACGGCGGGCTTGCCCAACTGGTCGCCCAGCCCTTTGGTGAGTGCGGACCACGGCAGCTCGACACTCTGTGTCGCCGGGACGGTTAACGCCGCGCTGACCACCGACCCCAGATCCATGCCGTCGGGCAACGAACTCAAGGCGATCTTCACTTGCAAGGTCCCTGTCTGCGCCGAGACAGCGGGCGTCACCTCGCGCACCTTGCCGATAGCCTTGATGGCCGGGTTGTCCAGCAGCGTGACTTCCACGGGCTGATCGGTCGGCGGCTGAACGAACAGGGATTCGTAGACGTTGAACACGGCGTCGCGCTCACCGTCACGGGCCTGGCTGAAGATCGGCATGGTGGCCTGCACCACCTGACCGACCTCCGCCTGCCGCGCAGTAATGATGCCCGGCGCATCGGCGATCAACGAGGTGTATCCCAACTGCTCACGCGCGTTGGCCAACTGGGCCTGAGCAGCCTTGAGCGCACTCTGGCTGCTGCGCAATTGCGCCTGGGCCGAATCGTATTCACTTTTGCTGGTGTAGCCTTTTGGCAGGAGTTTCTGCTGACGGACGAACGCCGCGGCGGTCTGTTTGACACGCGCCTGCTCGGCGGCTTCGGCCGCGATGGCCGAATCGACGCTGGTCTGCAAATCCTTCGGATCAAGCTTGGCGAGCACTTGCTTGGCGGTAATGCGATCACCGACATCGACCATGCGCTGGATGATCTTGCCGCCAACGCGAAACGATAGCTGCGTCTGCACACGCGCCTGAATATCACCGGTCAGCGCGACAGCAGCGGCGAACTCGGCGGTTTTGACTTCTTGCACCTGCACACGTGGAAGCGCCGGATCCGCCGGCTTTTCCTTGCCGCAACCCGATAGCAATGTCAGGCACAGACCGAGTCCCAGAACCATCAAGCGTTTATGAAGAACCAAGGGTTGAGCGGGCATGCAAGCTCCTTGTGCCAATGCCGTTGCCTACACCACGCTGCCGAGCGCTGTCATGATGTGATCATGCGACTGTCAGCGTAGATCAGGGTTCCTTGCGCCGCTAAACTCCGTCGAACCTGTCAATCGCCCGCATACGCAGGCAGCAAGGAAAGCTCGATGCTTACGACTCTGGCCGTCGCCAACTACCGCTCGATCAACACGCTGGTCGTGCCCCTCGCACGCCTGAATCTGATCACCGGCCCCAACGGCAGCGGAAAGTCCAATCTGTATCGGGCGCTGCGTCTGCTCGCGGAAACTGCTCAAGGTGGCGTCATCAGCGCGCTTGCCCGGGAAGGCGGCCTGAAATCGACGTTCTGGGCTGGCCCGGAAAGCATCAGCCGACGCATGCGCAAGGGTGAGGTGGCGATTCAGGGCGGCCCACGCAAAGACGTCGTGCGGCTGCGCCTGGGTTTCGCAGCGCAGGACTTCAGTTATGCGATTTCATTGGGATTGCCGCCACCTCCGACAGCCGCCACAGCATTCGGCCTCGATCCTGAGATCAAGCGTGAGTGCATCTGGGCGGGCGCGATTTATCGGCCGGCCAGTCTGCTGGTGGACCGCGCCGGCCCGATGATTCGCACGCGAGAGGGCCGCAACTGGGATGTTCTGGCGCAACACACACCGACCTTCGACAGCCTCTTCGATCAGGTCGGCAACCTGCGCTCCTCCCCGGAAGTGCTGCAATTACGCGAAAGCATTCGCGGCTGGCGATTTTATGATCACTTCCGCAGCGATGCCGACGCTCCAGCACGCAAGGCACAGCTGGGCACTCGCACGCCCGTGCTGCATCACGACGGCCGGGACCTGGCGGCCGCGCTGCAAACGATTCGTGAAATTGGCGAGCCCGAAGCGCTGGATGCCGCGATCAGCGACGCCTTTCCCGGCGCGCGGGTGCAGATAAACGCGCAAGCCGGTGGACTGTTCGCGCTGGAGTTTTACCAACAGGGATTGCTGCGGCCTTTATCCGCCGCGGAGTTATCGGACGGTACGCTGCGCTATTTGTTGTTGATTGCCGCCCTGCTGACCCCGCGCCCGCCGACCATGATGGTGCTCAACGAACCGGAAACCAGCCTGCACCCCGACCTGCTGCCCGCGCTGGCGAGGCTGATCATGCGAGCGTCGCAACGGTGTCAGGTGTGGGTCGTGTCCCACGCCAGCCGTCTGATCGCCGCTCTGGAGCAAGACCCTGAGTGCAACTGCATCGTGCTGGAGAAAACTCTGGGACAGACGGGCATTGTCGGCCAGGGAATGCTGGATGAACCGGCGTGGCATTGGCCGGATTGAACCGATCCGCACACCGTTCCGTGAACGCGTATCGCAACAGCGCTGTAATTGTGGGAGCTGCCGGAGGTTACGACGGTGGCGAATGCGGACGATCAATAACCATTGATGTCGCTGACTCCACGCATTCGCCCAAACGCAGCCCAACACCAAGCCAGCCTCTACACACCATTGCTCACCGCAACGCCGGGTAACGGCACCGTCACTGTAGGAGCTGCCGGAGGTTACGACGGTGGCGAATGCGGTGGGGCTGTCATCATCGATATCTCTGATCCTCCGCATTCGCCCTAACGCAGCCCGCACCAAGCCTGCTCCCGAAATTGGAACAGCTCGTCAGGCCCGGGTATCAGCTCCCCGCACCACCATGGGCTTCTTCAAAGAAGAAATCCTTCCAGCTGTCGGCCTTGTTCTTCAAGACACCGATTTCGTGCAGTTTCTCGGCGTAGATGAAGGTGCGTTGCGGCACGACGGTGAAGTCGATTTCAGGATCGGACACGATCTTTTCCACCAACGGCAGCGGCAGCTTGGATTTCTCGACCTCGATGTACGTCTTTGCCGCCGCGGGTTTGTCGGCCTTGATGATCTTTTCGGCTTCGACCAGCGCGTCATAGAAGGCTTTGTAGGTCTTCGGGTTCTCGTCGTGGAATTTCTGCGTGGTGTAAAGCACGTTGAACGTAGCCTGACCGCCCAGGACGTCATAAGAGCTCAGCACCTTGTGCACGTTGGGGTTTTCCAGCTCCTGATACTGGAACGGCGGGCTTGAGAAGTGTGCGCTGATTTCAGAGCCGCCCGCGATCAGCGCCGAGGTGGCGTCCGGGTGCGGCAGGCTGACGGAGATGTTGTCGAATTTCTTGTAGTTGTCGTTCCCGAACAGCTTGGCCGTTTCGATCTGCAAGGTACGCGACTGGAAGCCCACGCCTGCCGCTGGCACGGCAATGCGATCCTTGTCGGTGAAGTCCTTGATCGTCTTCACGTCGGGCTTGTTGCTGAGCAGGTAGTTAGGCATCGAGCCCAGAGAGGCGATGGCTTTGACGTTCTGCTTGCCCTTGGTGCGGTCCCAGATGGTCAGCATCGGCGGCACGCCAGCCGACACCACGTCCAGCGCCCCGGCCAGCAGCGCTTCGTTCATGGCGGTAGCGCCGGAAATACTGTTCCAGTCGACCTTAATGTCGATGCCCTGCTCCTTGCCGTGCTTCTCGATCAGCTTCTGCTGTTGCACCACGTCGAGAATCAGATAACCGATCCCGAACTGTTGGGCGATGCTGATCTTGCCCTCGGCGTGAGCGCCGGTGCTCAACAGCGCGCCGACCAGACCAACCGTGGCTGCCAGAGCGGTCAGCACCGGAAATTTGGATGAAGTCCCCATAGAATCCTCACAATAAACGCGAAAAGTGTTGGAAAGCTTCATGTCCGGCGGTCCGGTCCACTCAGCGAAATATTCTTCTAATGAGCGCTCAGCGCTGCATGCCCCACCGTTTTACAGTCAGGCGCTCGACATTGCTGAACAGCAGGTTTTCCACCAGCAGACCGATGATGATCACCGCCGCCAGGCCCGCGAACACCTTGTCGGTGTACAACTCGTTGCGGTTCTGGAAGATGTACCAGCCCAACCCGCCTTTGCCCGACGACGCGCCGAAGACCAGCTCGGCGGCGATCAGGGTGCGCCAGGCAAACGCCCAGCCAATTTTCAGGCCCGCCAGAATCGACGGCAGTGCGGCCGGAATCAGGATGTGCCAGACGAAGCGCAGGCCTTTGAGGCCGTAGTTGCGACCGGCCATGCGCTGGGTTTCCGAGACACCGAGAAATCCGGCGTAGGTGTTCAGGGCCAACGCCCACAACACCGAATGCACCAGCACGAAGATCAGGCTGTTCTCGCCCAGGCCAAACCACAGCAGCGATAACGGCAGCAGCGCAATGGCCGGCAGCGGGTTGAACATCGCGGTCAGCGTCCCGAGCAGGTCGCGACCCAGTTGCGTGGACACCGCCAGCGTGGTCAGACCGAACGCCAGGACGATGCCGATCAGGTAGCCCTTGACCAATACCGTCAGGGAAATCCAGACCTTGGCCAGCAGCTCGCCTGTGACAATGCCATCGATGAACGCCTTGGCGGTCTGCAGAAAGCTGGGCAGCAGCAGGTCGTTGCCCTGGATGCGCGCAGCGATTTCCCAGATCACCGCCAGGGCGATCAGAATTACGCTCTTGCGCACCCAGCTCAGTTGCCAGATACGTTGTGCCAGGGGAATGTCGCGGGCCAGGTCTTCCTGAGTGAAAGGCTCCAGCGCGATTTCGTATTCCTCGCGGATCGGGGGTGAAAGGCTCATGGTGTTTTCTCTTGATTAGGTCGCTCGGCAGACCACTCTCCTGTGGGAGCGAGCTTGCTCGCGAAGAGGCCCGTTCAGACACCAGCAAGTGCGGCGTCTGGCGGTACGTCTTCGCGAACAAGCTCGCTCCCACACGTCATCAGCGTTCTGCAGATCAATACGCGATACGAATATCCTGAAACCGCAGGTCCTGCTCGACCACGGGCACTTCGCCCTCGTTGAACAGCAGGTTGTGAATGCGTTGCGCCGAGCGTTGAAAATCCACGCCGCCCAGGCTTTTCAGGTCGTACTGATGGCTGTTGATCTCGGCGCGAACACGCCCTGGATGCGGCGACAGCAGCAGAATCCGGTTGCCCACCACCAGCGCTTCTTCGATGGAGTGCGTGACGAACAGCAGCGTGAAACGCACCTCTTCCCACAGCTCCAGCAACTCTTCCTGCATCTTGCGACGGGTCAGTGCATCGAGGGCCGCGAACGGCTCGTCCATCAGCAGGATTTTCGGTTGCATCGCCAGTGCGCGAGCAATGGCGACACGGGCTTTCATACCGCCCGACAACGTGTGCGGATAAGCGTTGGCGAAGGCACTCAAACCGACCTTTTCCAGGTAATGCCGCGCACGCTCTTCGGCTTCACGGCGCTTGAGCGTGCGTGAGGCCAGCAGCGGAAACATGACGTTCTCGATCACGGTTTTCCAGGGCGGAAGCTGGTCGAACTCCTGAAACACCACGATTCTGTCCGGACCCGGTTCCTTGACCTGCTGACCGGCCAGACGGATCTGCCCTTCGCTGGGCTGAATAAAACCGGCAACGGCCTTGAGCAGGGTCGACTTGCCGCACCCCGAAGGGCCGAGCAACACGAAACGATCGGCAGGATCGATTTCGAAACTGACTTGATGAGTGGCCCGCACTACGCGTTCCGGCGTGCGGTATTCAAGGCTTACGCCCTGGACTTGCAACAGCGCTTCAGCGGTAGGCTGATTGGCCTGTTGCGCATTCAAGCGATCGCTAGCCGTGTGGCTTTGCAGAACAGCGTTCATGGAACGGGGCTCCTGAATAAGGGCTGCCGGAATCGAGGCGGCGTGAATCAGAACGGCGCATCGCCCTGGATGGTGGTGCGATGCAGTCGGCGACGCAGGTGATCGGGCGTACCGCCGGCCAGGTGAATCAGCGAACGGTTGTCCCAGAACACCATGTCATTTTCCTGCCACTTGTGGCGGTAGACGCCTTCCGGACGAACGCTGTGGGCGTACAACTCGTTGAGAATCTGCTGGCTCTCGTCCTCGGGCAGACCGACGATATGCGTGGTGAACCCTTCACTGACAAACAGCGCCTTGCGGCCGTTTTCCGGGTGTGTCCGCACGATCGGGTGACTGACGACGGCCACCTGCGCCAGCTGCTCGGCGCTGAGCGTCGGACGCCAGTTTTCGGCGTTACGGCCATCGCGATAGCGGGAGGTGTAGCTGTGCACCGCGCTACGGCCTTCGACGGCTTTGCGCAGATGCTCAGGCAAGGTGTCCCACGCCAGGTGCATATCAGCGAACAGCGTATCGCCGCCTTCGCTTGGCAGCTCCTGGGCATAGAGCATCGAACCGAGACTCGGCAGCTCTTTGTAGGACAGGTCCGAGTGCCAGTACTTGCCTGCATCACCCAAACCCACCGGCTGACCGTTCTCGACGATGTTGGAGACGATCAGGATTTCCGGGTGATTGGCGAGCAGGAACTGCTTGAGGACGTGAATCTGCAGCACGCCGAAACGGCGACTGAAGTCGATCTGCTGTTGCGGGGTGATCTGCTGATCGCGGAACACCACGACGTGGTAATCCAGGTGCGCGCGGTGCACGCGGGCAAAGTCTGCGTCATTCAGCGGGCGGGACAGGTCCAGCCCGACGATTTCCGCGCCCACCTTTTCGGCGAATGGACGCACATCGAACTGTTGATCCGGCGCTTGCGCGGACAAGGAAGCTTGGGAGGCTGCTGGCATGAGAACTCCGACTCCGGAAAAGGCATAGGGCTTAGGTGTCGGAACTTTATAGCTATAAGAAGAGAAATTTAAATATCGTTAGAGCATATGGATAGCGCTGAAAGAACTAGGACCGGCTCAGTGCCATTATCCGTAACCGGACCGATACCAAATTCTTATCATTTGGCGAAAACCCGAAGCGCATGATCGCTGTCTATTCCGCATCTCGCAGCAAGGCACTGCTTGCGAACGAATCGATGTCAGGGATGAGAAGAAAGAGAGGATTGACCATGCCAGTACGCGAAAATGATAACGATCATTCGCACGACAAAGCGCATGAGGACAACGTGAAACTGCTTATCGCCCTGCACCGCGCCCTGGGCACCCACGCAAAAACGCCGACGCAGGTACAAGCCGTCGCCGTGAGAAACGTGGGTCGGTGATCCCGGACTCTGCAATAACTGTGGGAGCGAATTTATTCGCGAGAGGTTTTTCAGGCAGGGACATTTCGATGGCCCTGCCCACTTTTCGCGATTGAATTCGCTCCTACAGGTTACTCGTCAATCCTGGATCACATCGATCCCTTCAATCAGAATGCTGGCAATACCGCGCCGTCATACTTCTTGTTGATGAAGTCTTTGACCTGCTGGCTGGTCAGCGCCTTCGACAGCTTCTCGATCGCGTCGGTGTGGGCGTTGTCGGTACGGGTCACCAGGAAGTTCACGTAAGGCGAATCAGCACCCTCGATGATCAGCGCGTCCTTTTTCGGGCTCAGCTTGGCTTCCAGCGCGTAGTTGGTGTTGATCAGATCCAGGTCAACCTGATCCAGCGCACGTGGCAGCAAAGCCGATTCCAGCTCGCGGAACTTCAGTTTTTTCGGGTTGGTGGCGATGTCTTTCGGCGTCGACAGCGCGTTGGTCGGGTCCTTCAGGGTGATCAGACCGTTCTTCTGCAGCAGCAGCAGAGCACGACCGGCGTTGCTGCCTTCGTTAGGGATCGCAACGGTTGCGCCTTCCGGCAACTGGTCGATGGACTTCCACTTCTTCGAGTAGCCGCCGAACGGTTCAACGTGTACGCCAACGCCAGTCACCAGGGTTGCGCCCTTGCCTTTGTTGAAGCCGTCCAGATAAGGCTTGGTCTGAAAGTAGTTGGCGTCCAGACGTTTCTCGTTCAGCTGCACGTTCGGCTGAACGTAGTCAGTGAAAACCTTGATCTCCAGATCCACACCTTCTTTGGCCAGCTCAGGCTTGATCAGCTCGAGGATTTCGGCGTGTGGAACGGCAGTCGCGCCGACTACCAGTTTCTCGGCCGCTTGGGCAGCGCTGATACCGAGGGAGAGAGCAGCCGCCAGTGCGGTGAACAAAAACGTCTTTTTCATGCGATGTCCTTAGGAAAAATCTGGTCGCCTTGTGGGCAACTCTGTCTCGATAGTGCCGCGGGTACGACCCTGGGCAGGGTAGCGGCTGGAGCGGACATTACCGAGATTTTTTATTCCGAGACAATACTTTTTCGTCGGATGTTTATGCTTTTTAGTTCTCAGGAAGCATTTTGCCAGCAGCCAGGGCCCGCCGATGTGTCTAAATCGCGGTTTCCACCCCGGATACACGGCCTGCGGGCGCATCAATACTCAGCGTTTTCCTGGCAAGTTCAGGTGTTCGGGAAGGATTTCCGCCCCGCTGCTCACCAACAAGGCAAAGTGAATAACGTTCTCCAGCTCTCGCGTGTTGCCGGGCCAGTAGTGCGCTTCGAGCACCTGTTGCGCAGCCTCGCTGATCAGAGGCATCGCGAAGTCCAGACGCTGGCTGTAGATCCCGAGAAAATACTCCGCCAACGGCAAGATGTTGCCCGGCTGCTCACGCAGTGACGGCAAGTCCAGTCGCCCCTCGCTGAGATAGCGATACAGGCGCTCGTTGAACTTCCCGGCGGCCACGGCCAGGCTGAGGTCGATACTGGTCGCCGCCACAAGCCTCACGTCCACGGGACTGGGCTGCTGCGCGCCCACCCGCGTGACCTCATGGTTTTCCAGCGCAGACAGCAATTTGATCTGGATCGACAGCGGAAGGTCGGCGATTTCATCCAGATACAACGTCCCGCCCGTGGCCGAACCGAACCAGCCTGCCCGACTGCTGACCGACCCAGTGTGAGCGCCCGCGGCATAACCAAAGAGCTCGGCATCGGCGTAGGTCGGACTGATTGCCCCGCAGTTGACGGATACGAACAAGCCGGATCGGTCGCTGCCTCGGTGGATGTGCCGCGCCAACAATTCCTTCCCCGTTCCCGGTTCGCCCCGAATCAACACCGGCAAATCCAGTGGCGCCAGCTGCTCCATTTCCTCGCGCAATCGGCGGGAGCGAGGATCGATGAACACCAAAGCCTTGGCGCGGATGCTCAAAGGGCTTTTTTCAGCGTCGGGGAAGGTCAGCAGCGACTGAGTCGGTGTTTGATTCAAAGGGGTGGAATGGCTCATGGCAGTCTCCCGCCCAAGGCTTCCATCGACCTGAGCGTTAAAAAAAAGGCCGCAGCGCCTGTGCGTTCGCTGCGGCCAAAAAAGCGGTGATTAACAGGTATTCAGGCACGACGCCGTGCCGATTGCTCGATACGACCTTGCAAGCGGTACAGGTAAGCAAAACCCTGTTCCCAGCGTTGGTGACCGGACTTGACGTTGATGTGTCCGGCACCGCTGAGGATGCCGATTTCAGCGCCCCAGTTGCGGGCCATCTCCATCGCACGCAAGGCGCTGACAGCGGAGTCGTTATCGGAGCTGACCACTTGGCTCGGGAACGGCAGCAAGTGCTCGGGAATCGGCGCAAAGTTGCGAATGGCAGGCGGGCAGTTCGGACGCTCGACATCGGCAGGCGCCACCAGCAACGCGCCGCGCACCTGACGCAGGGTTTCCAACGGGGCCAACTGAGCCCAATGCGCGACGGTCACGCACCCCAGACTGTGGGCGATCAAAATCACCGGAGAGCTGTCGGCAGCGATCACGCGCTGCAGCTCCCCTACCCAGTCTTCGCGGCGCGGTTTAAGCCAGTCGGCCTGTTCCACGCGCACGCTGTTCGGCAGGCTGTTCTGCCAGTGAGTTTGCCAATGGTCGTCGGCAGATCCTTGCCAGCCTGGCACGATCAGGTAACGGATCGATTCGTTATGCATGGCCTTCGCCTCCTGCATTTTTTGCGTTCATGGCGGCGAGTATAGGGACGGGACATATATTCGAAAAAGAATAAGAAGATATTTATTAATAACCGAAAATCATATATCGCAATCTCAGGCGATAGCGCTGCAAAAAAAGAGGGCCACCCCCTGCCTTAAGGAGTAGCCCTGAGAAATCACGCTGTCTGCCCCCAGCTCGCCGGGGATGAGCAGAGAATACGAGAGGGTTGTTACAGAAATTTTTATCGAAGAAAAATCTTGAAAGCTGCCTCGGCCTCTGTGGGAACGAGCTTGCTCGTGAAGAGGCCCTCATGGCCGAAACATATCCAGCGCCTGAACGTCAGCTTTCGCGAGCAAGCTCGCTCCCACAGGATGCATCCGCTTCCACGCCCCTTGGGGTAAAACGGTTCGCCCGACCGAATGTCCCAAAGTCATTGAAGCGCACCCCCATCTCGGCCATCACCTTGTGCGCCACGGGCGCAGTCATCTGGCGGATGTAGAACGGCTCCTTCACCACAAAATGATGAATGCCGTGGGTGCTGCCGAAGTTGAAGCAGAACGCCTGAAGCGGCCACATCCACCAAGGGTTGAGCACCTGGGTCTGCTGCATGACGTTGCCGGACTCGACATCGCCGTAGTAATGCATGTTGGAACTGACGAAATGCAGACAGAAGGTTCTCAGCACGTTGGGCCCGACGATCACGACCACCGCGATGTCGATCACCTGCATCACCGCAAGGGTGTTCGCCGACCAATCGACGGACGTCCCCATCAGGCCGGCAATCCCATTGGCGGCGTGAAACCCGAGAAACACATACCACGCGCCCCAGTTGAGCAACGCCAGCGGCGCATACACCCGCAACGTGCGTTTCAGAATACTGAACCTATGCGCCCAGGTTTTGGCCCGCAGCATACGAATGAGCGACGACATCACGTTGTCGCCCACCATCAGCAGCCGCGCGATGCCCCATGGCTCGCCGTTGGTGATGGCACGCTCCTCCATGTCCGCCTCAGTGCCAGACACTTTGTGGTGGTTGAGGTGCAGATGCCGACGAATCCAGGGATTGATGGTGCTCGGCCGCGCCATCCACACCAGCGCCAGCATCAGGTTGTGCGGCACACGCTGTTTGCGGAAATACATGCTGTGGATCAGGTCGTGCTCCAGTTCGTGGGTGAGCGACGCGAAGAACGCGTTGAGCAGAAGACACGCCCACCAGGCCATGTATCCGCCAAGATAGAGCGCTGCGCTGCCGATCATTCCCGCCAGTGCAAAGACCAGAATGCCGACCCCGATGGCGTCTTGATGCGCAAGGATTGGGTAGCGCTCGCGCAGCGTGTTGCCTTGCGCCATCACCACCGCGCGAATATGCGCTGATCGCTGCTGCGCATTCAGTCCGGCAGCGCTTGCAGAAGTGTTGTGCATGCTTCCATTCTCCGGTTTTATTATTGAAATATGTTTCAACGTGAAACCACTGCTTCACTGTGCCGTACGCGGCGTGAAGCCGCCCGGCCGTGAACGCCAACCTGTTGACCGGAAGCGCCAATCTGTATGCCTGAGCCGAGTATTCTCGCCAGCTGGACCCGCGCCCTGCGCAAGCAACTCGACGCCCTTGGCCTCGACAGTCTCGCGCTGAGTCAGGCTGCGGGCCTTGATCCGCAATTGATGGACGATCCCAATGCGCGCTACCCGGTCACCGTCACCACGCGATTGTGGCAACTGGCGGTGCAGGCCAGTGGCGACCCCGCGCTGGGGTTGCGGGTGTCGCGCTTCGTCAGTCCGACGACCTTTCACGCACTCGGCTACGCGCTGGTGGCCAGCGGCTCGCTTCGAGAAGTGTTCGAGCGCATCGTGCGTTATCACCCGGTGGTGAGCGACGCGCTGGACCTGAGCTTTGAACGGGTGGGCGACCGTTATGAGTTTCGCTTTCGCGTACCGGAAGGCGGACCGATGCCGGCGAATGAGGCCATGGACGCCTTCGCGGCCATCTATGTGCGCACCTGTCGAAACCGGTTGGGGCGTCATTACGCACCGCTCGCCGTGCATCTGGTGCGGCCACAACCGGCAGACCCGAAACCCTGGCATGACGTCTTTCGCTCGCCGCTGTTTTTCGGCGCACCGGAAAACCTGCTGGAGTTCGCCTGCGCCGATTTCGACAGCCATCTGGACGACGCCAACCCTGAACTCGCTGAGCACAACGAAGCCGTGCTCGACCGCGCCCTCGAGAAGCTCAGCCCTCTGACCTGGGAGCGCAAGGTGCGCGGCGCCATCGAGACGCAACTTCCGGAAGGCGAGCCTTCGGCGGAACGTATTGCCCAGCACCTTCATCTGAGCCTGCGCAGCTTGCAGCGACATCTTGCGGACGAGGGCTGCAGCTACGACCTGCTGCTCAATCAGTGCCGACAGAATCTGGCGCTGCAGCACATGCGCGACCCTGGCAGTTCGCTGGGCGAGATCGCCTATCTGCTGGGGTTTGCCGACACCAGCAGCTTCAGCCGGGCGTTCAAGCGCTGGACCGGCATGACGCCCAGTCAGTACCGCGACAGCGTGATTCGCTGATCACGCGAGCAAGGGTGTCAGACGGTGCAACGCCGCCTTGCGCAACCGGTCGGTATCGAGAATGCAGATGGAGTCGTGATCACGGCGCAGAAGACCGCGCTCGGCGAACTGTGCAATCACCCGGTCGACCACTTCAGGCGCCAGCCCCAACCGCCGCCTGGACAGCACGTCGTGAATCGAGACCACGCGCACGGATCGGTTCATGTCGCCGTAACCTTCGGTGAGCATCAGCAGACGGAATGCGACGCGCTCGTCGGTCGGCATCAGCGTCACCTCATCGGGATACGGCACCGTCAGCCCCAATTTGCGCCCCAGCAACTGGCTGAACCCGCGCCAGTGATGCGGATGGGCCTGCAGCAACGCCTCAAGCGGAGCCTGAGGGATGTGCAGCAGGATGATCTGGTCTTCGGCGTAGGCATCGTGTTGACGGGGCAGATCGTCGAACAGCGACACCTCGCCGAACCAGTAAGGCCGCAGCAGCGTTGGCTGAGGCCGCAATTGTTGCTGGCTCTTGAGGTCGTTGAAGCGAATCGAACCGTCGAGTAACGCGTAAAGACCGCAGGCCGGGCCGCCGGATTCGAAGACCCGTTTGCCGGGGGTCACGCGCCGCTGCCGCATGACGGTCAGCAGGCTATCCTGCAAGGAGCCGGGCAACCCGCTGAACCATTTGTCGTTGTCTAACCATGAGCGCCATTGGGTTCCATTCGTCATGTGAATCTCCTTTTTCTCGCTGGCGTTTTATTGCAGGCTGAGCCTTCAGGTGGCCCGGCCGGAAAAAATCAGCGGCATGATCCACGCATCAAGGGAGGGATAACAATGAAAAACCTCGTCGATCACCTCAGCCAGTACGCGGCGTACCACCGTGATACTCGAAATATCCTCACCCACTTCGTCGGCGTCCCGTTGATCGTGCTAGCGGTGGCCGTGCTCTTGTCACGGCCCGGCTGGAGTAGCTGGTCGCTGGGCGAGCTGTGGCTGTCACCCGCCTTGTTGGCCACCGTGGCGGCCACGTTGTTCTACCTGCGGCTGGATCGGCCGTTTGGCGTGGCGATGGGCATCGTGCTGGCGCTGTTTCTGTGGATTGGCGCACACCTGGCGCAACAGAGCACGCTGGTCTGGCTCACCTCCGGCGTCGGTCTGTTCGTGGTGGGCTGGGTGATCCAGTTCGTGGGGCATTATTACGAAGGTCGCAAACCGGCGTTCGTCGACGACGTCACAGGCCTGATCATCGGCCCGCTGTTCGTGGTGGCCGAAGCCGCCTTTCTGATGGGAATGAGGAAGAAGTTGCAGAACAACATTGAAGGGAAGGTGGGGCGCACTCACAAACGGAATTTGAAGAAGGCTGCGGTTTAAGCGCGAGCTAATCAACTGTAGGAGCGTGGCTTGTCCCGCGATCTGGCGCGAAGCGGCAGTAAAAACGGTTGAATGCGGTGTGTCAGTCACATCGCATTCGTAACGTTGCTGCCGGTACCCGGCAGATCGCGGGACAAGCCACGCTCCTACAGGGTTCGGCCAGATTCTGTATCAGATACTCTCGACCTTCTGCCAGACCTTCGGCTTGAAGAACAACGTCTCCCCGCGCGCCAGTCCGATCAGGCTGTCGTGGTCTTTCACCACTTCCGCTTCGATCAGGTCCGGTTGCCCTTCGACCTTCAGCGTCACGCGGGTCGTCGCACCCAGAGGCCGAATGTCACGCACTTCGGCCGCATGATGCCCCTCCACTTCATGACGCGACAACGACACTTCGTGCGGACGGAACAACACGTGGTTGTCTTCACCCAGGTGCAGACGGTTGGAGTCACCCAGGAAGTGATAGACGAAATCGCTGGCCGGGTTCTCGTAGACCTCGCCCGGCGAGCCGATCTGCTCGATCACGCCCTTGTTCATCACCACGATCCGGTCGGCGACTTCCATGGCCTCTTCCTGGTCGTGTGTCACGAACACCGACGTCAGGTTGATGTCTTCGTGAAGACGCGCCAGCCAGCGGCGCAGCTCCTTACGCACCTTGGCGTCCAGCGCACCGAACGGTTCGTCCAGCAGCAACACCTTTGGCTCCACGGCCAGTGCGCGCGCCAGCGCAATACGTTGACGCTGACCGCCGGACAGCTGCTCCGGATAACGATCCGACAGCCAGTCCAGTTGCACCATGTTGAGCAGCTCATGGACCTTGGCGGCGATCTGGCTTTCGGTCGGGCGCTGGTTTTTCGGCTTCATCCGCAGGCCGAACGCGACGTTGTCGAACACCGTCATGTGGCGGAACAACGCATAGTGCTGGAACACGAAACCGACGTTGCGATCACGCACATCGTGACCGGAAACGTCTTCGCCGTGGAACACGATGCTGCCCTGGTCCGGCGTTTCCAGCCCGGCAATAATGCGCAACAGCGTGGTCTTGCCACAGCCGGACGGGCCCAGCAAAGCCACCAGCTCGCCACTCTGGATATCCAGATTGATGCTGTTGAGGGCCTTGAAGGCGTTGAAGTTCTTGCTGACGTTACGGACTTCGATCGACATGAATTATTCCTCCGCCGCGCTTTGGCGCAGACGGCTAATGCGCGCTTCGCTCCACTGCTTGAGCAGCAGGATGAACAGCGCAAGGATCAATAACAGGCTCGCCACGGCAAATGCAGCCACGTGGTTGTACTCGTTGTAGAGAATCTCGACATGCAACGGCAGGGTATTGGTCACGCCGCGGATGTGGCCGGACACCACCGACACCGCGCCGAACTCGCCCATCGCCCGCGCGGTACACAGCACCACGCCGTAGATCAGGCCCCATTTGATGTTGGGCACCGTCACGTGCCAGAACATCTGCCAACCGTTGGCGCCCAGCAGTCGTGCAGCCTCTTCTTCCTGCGTGCCTTGTTCCTGCATCAACGGGATCAGCTCGCGCGCCACGAACGGCACGGTCACGAAGATGGTCGCCAGCACAATGCCCGGCAAGGCAAAGACGATCTGAATGTCGTGATCCTGCAACCACGGGCCGAAGATGCCCCGGGCGCCGAACATCAGGATGTAGACCAGACCGGCGATGACTGGCGAAACCGAGAACGGCAGGTCGATCAGCGTGACCAGAATCGCTTTGCCGCGAAACGAGTACTTGCTCACGCACCAGGCCGCCGCGACACCGAACACGACGTTCAGCGGCACCGAAATCAGTACGGCATACACCGTGAGCTTGAGCGCCGAGAGCGCATCCGGCTCAAGAATCGCCGTAAAGAATCCGCCCAGGCCGTTTTTCAGGCCCTGACTGACGACCACGAACAGCGGCAACAACAAAAACAACGCAAAGACCAGCCAGGCAAGGCCGATCAGAATGCGCCGCGACACCGCGCTGCCACGACGGGCAGCATTGGCGGAGGAAGCGGCAATAAGCGATGGACCGGACATATGTGCGCCTCCTCAGTTAGGGGTTTCGATGCGTCGCTGCAGCAGGTTGATCAGCAGCAACAGAATGAAGGACACCACCAGCATCAGCACACCGATGGACGTTGCGCCGGCGTAGTCGTACTGATCGAGCTTGACCATGATCAGCAGCGGCAGGATTTCGGTCTTCATCGGCATGTTGCCCGCGATGAAGATCACCGAGCCGTACTCGCCCACACCCCGCGCAAACGCCAGCGCAAAGCCGGTCAGCCAGGCAGGCAGCAGCGCCGGCACGAGAATGTAGCGAAACACCTGGATCGGCCGTGCGCCGAGACAGGCGGCGGCCTCTTCGACTTCACGGGGAATATCGGCCAGCACCGGCTGCACCGTGCGCACGACGAAGGGCAGCGTGACGAATGTCAGCGCCAGGGTAATGCCGAGTGGGGTGTAGGCGATCTTGAAGCCCAGATCGGCGGCGAACTGCCCTACCAGACCGGTCGGTGTGTACAGCGCGGTCAGTGCGATACCGGCCACGGCGGTAGGCAGCGCAAACGGCAGGTCGATCATCGCGTCGATGATCTTGCGTCCCGGGAAACTGTAGCGAACCAGCACCCAGGCCAGCAGCGTACCGATGATGCCGTTGATGATTGCAGCATAAAACGCGGTGCCGAAGCTCAGCTTGAGGGCGGCCAGCACGCGCGGTGCGGTCACGATGTTCCAGAATTGGGCGGCGCTCAGCTGAGAGGCATGAATGAACATGGCCGCAAGCGGTATCAGCACAATCAAGCTGAGGTACACCAAGGTGTAGCCCAGCGTCAGCCCGAAGCCGGGTATGACGGGGGATATGCGTCGAGACATAAGTGTCCTTGGTTAACACACGTAACCCGGAGCGAGTCCGGGCTGTTTTGATTCCATGTAGGCGCGCGGCGGAAAATCTATCAGAAAACGCATTGTCCGCCACGGCATCCCCTGTAGGAGTGAGCTCCTACAGATTTGCTGCGTTACTGCGGGATGTAGATCTGGTCGAAGATCCCGCCGTCGTCGAAGAATTTCGGTTGAGCCGATTTCCAGCCGCCGAAGTCCTTGTCGATGGTCAGCAGGTTCAGTTTAGGGAACTGCTTCTCATATTTGGCAGCCACTTCCTTGTCACGTGGACGGTAGAAGTTCTTCGCCGCGATTTCCTGACCTTCCTTGCTGTACAGATGCTTGAGGTATTCGGTCGCGATTTCGGTGGTGCCATGCTTCTCGGCATTCTTCTCGACGACAGCGACCGGAGGCTCGGCCAGAATCGACAGCGAAGGTACGACGATGTCGAACTTGTCAGCACCGCCGTCTTCTTTCAGCGCCAGGAACGCTTCGTTTTCCCAGGCCAGCAGCACATCGCCCTGACCGTTGTTGACGAAGGTGATGGTCGAACCGCGCGCGCCGGTGTCCAGCACAGGCACATGCTTGAACAGTTTGCCGATGTATTCCTTGGCCTTGGCTTCATCGCCACCGCCGGATTTCAGGCCATAGCCGTAAGCCGCGAGGAAGTTCCAGCGTGCACCGCCCGAGGTTTTAGGGTTTGGCGTGATGACCGACACGCCATCCTTGATCAGGTCGCCCCAGTCGTGAATGCCTTTAGGGTTGCCCTTGCGCACCAGGAACACGATGGTGGAGGTATACGGCGTGCTGGCGTCTGGCAGCTTGGTCTGCCAGTCAGCCGGAAGGGTCTTGCCCAGCTTGGCGATCTCGTCGATGTCACCGGCCAAGGCCAGCGTTACTACGTCGGCAGGCGAGCCATCGATAACCGAACGGCCTTGCTTGCCCGAACCACCGTGGGACTGGTTGATTTTGACGGTGTCGTCCGGGTGAGATTTTTTCCAGAAGTTGATGAATTCGGCGTTGTAGTCCTGATACAGCTCGCGGGTCGGGTCATAGGACACGTTCAGCAGCGTGAAATCCTTGGCAACAGCGGAACCGGCAAACACGGCACTGGCGAGAGCGGCCAGCGCGTAACGGCGAATGGACATGAATCAAGCTCCTGGAAATTGGCGTTGTTGGCTTTTTCTAGTTTTAGGTACTTGGCGTTCTTTCGTAGGAGCGCGCTTGCCCGCGATGCGATTGTCCGGCCCCTGGATTCGCGGCGTCTGGACGGGCCTCTCGCGGGCAAGCGCGCTCCTACAGGTGCATCAACTTGGTTTGTTACCCGGGTTCTGCAGACGGAATTTTTCCTTGCGCTCGATCTGGACCACTTGTGCGTTGTGCACTGTGATTTCAACCGCGCCAAAACGCAGGTCACGCAGCGCACTCTGAATTTCTCGCAGAATGCTTGCTTCGTCCTGGCCGTCAACGCTACGTAGAGATGCGCTCATGATCGTGCTCCTTGATGGGTTGCCCGCAGCGGCGTGGGGAAGGCGGCTGCTTGTGGCGTGGGAGCGATATTAGAAGGGCGGGGTTATTCTTAAAAATACTATTTAAGAATGCAGATATAACCAAAAGGCATTTGTTGCGTTTTCAGTCCATCGGAGCCTCTTGGCCGCCAGCCAGCGCCTCACAAATCGCTGTAGAAGCGCGCTTGCCCGCGAAGAAGGCGCCGCGGTCTCTCAGAATTGCGCGTCATCGTTTATCGCGGGCAAGCGCGCCCCTACAGTCGAGACGGTCAAGTCGACGCAAACACCGGCGCATGCTGCCAATCAATCTGCTCGGCAGGCATCGGTCGGGCAAACCAATACCCTTGGCCCAGCTCACACTGGTTCTTCAGCAGAAAATGCGCCTGCTCGGCTTGCTCGATGCCTTCAGCCAGCACCCGCATGCCCATCGCCTGAGCAAGCGCGATGATCGCCCGGACGATAGCAATGTCGTCCTCATCGTCCGGCAGGCCTGCCACAAATCCTTGATCGATCTTCAGCTTCTGCACCGGCATGCGCTTGAGCCGCAGCAGCGACGAATACCCCGTGCCGAAGTCATCGATGGACAGTTTCAGGCCCAAATCACGCAGTCGGTGCATCTGTTCGATGGCCTGCTCGGGATCGTCCATGACCGCGCTTTCGGTGACTTCCAGCTCCAGATACTGCGACGCGAGGCCCGTTTCGGTAAGCACCTGCGCCACGCGGCGATCCAGATCGCCCCGGCCGAACAACCGGCTCGACACGTTCACCGCCACGAATGACAACCTGATCCCGTCTTCGAGCCATTGCCGCATCTGCCGACACGCCTCAGTCAGCACCCAGTTATCAATGTCGGCGATCAAGCCGCTTTGCTCGGCAATCGGAATGAACTCGCCCGGCGACACCATGCCACGCTGGGGATGCAGCCAGCGCACCAGGGCCTCGACACCCTCGATACGGCGGGTGTGCAGGTTATGAATCGGCTGATAGAACAGGCGCAATTCTTTCTTCACAATGGCGCGACGCAACTCGCTGGTCAGTTCAACCCGGCGCTGGGCATGGGCGGTCAGCTCTTCGGTGTACAACGCATAACTTTCCCGGCCCTGACTCTTGGCCTGAAACAAGGCAGCGTCGGCGTTGCGCAACAGCTGTTCGGCGCTCAGTGCATCGTTGGGAAAAATGCTGATGCCTATGCTCGCCGTGAGGAACAGGGATTGAGCGTCGATCAGGAAAGGTTCGCGCAGCCCGTCCAGCACGCCCTGCGCCAGCTCCGCGGCCTGCATGGCCTGCTGAGGGTTCTCGATCAGCACGGCGAACTCGTCGCCACCGAGACGAGCCAGCGTCACGCCCTTCTCCATCAGTTGCGCAAGTCGCTCGCTGACGGCCTTCAACACCTCATCGCCCACGTTGTGACCGAGGCTGTCGTTGATGTGCTTGAAGTGGTCGAGGTCAATCAGCAACAGCGCCAGATTCTGTTTGTTGCGCCGGGCATGGGTCTGCGCCTGCTCCGCACGGTCGGTGAACAGTAGCCGGTTGGGCAAGCCGGTGAGCGCGTCGTAATGGGCCAGGTGAGCCAGTTCGCGCTCGGAATGCTTGATGCTGGTGATGTCAGAGAACACGGCGACAAAATGAGTGATTGATCCGCGGTCGTCTTTGATGGAGCGGATACTCTGCCACTGCGGGTAGATTTCTCCGTCCTTGCGCCGATTCCAGATCTCGCCACTCCACTGCCCGGCGGCGAGAATGGTCTTGTACATGCGCTCGTAGAAATCCGGACCGTGACGGCCGGATTTGAATTTGTTCGGGCGCATGCCGAGCACTTCGTCCTGCCGGTAACCGGTGATCGACATGAACGCCCGGTTGACGTGCACGATCACGCCATTGGCATCCGTGACGAGTACGCCTTCCAGTGTGCTGTCAAACACTGCGGCGGCCAGACGCAGATGCTGCAGATCCTGATCCCGCTGCGCCCGCGCCTTGATGCCAATGAACCCCAGCAAACGGGACCGGGCAAGGTAGATCGACACCGCGCTGAGTGCC
Organism: Pseudomonas abietaniphila; assembly: GCF_039697315.1. NCBI lineage: Bacteria > Pseudomonadati > Pseudomonadota > Gammaproteobacteria > Pseudomonadales > Pseudomonadaceae > Pseudomonas > Pseudomonas abietaniphila. Next base: position 2,902,991 of record NZ_CP155619.1, read on the forward strand.
AGCCAGGCATAACCACTCATCAGTTGGGCACGCGCCAGCTGGATCGAATCTTCGATCAGCAAAGGCAGCACACAGTCACTGAACACGAGCCAGAAAATCGACAGCAGCCCATACAACAGTGCGGTTTTGAGCGCATCTCGGGTGATAGCTGACATAAAAAAGTCAAAAACCTTACGAAAGGACAGGATTATAGATAAGAAACATCCTGCGACGCTTATCTAAAACAGCGACTGGTTTTATCTGGTGGCTAAGTGATAATGCGCGCTGCTGTACGGGGTCTGTGCACACAACGACCTCATCACCTGTTCGCGTTACAATCGAGGGCAAATCAGCCTATGTGGAACAACGGTCTGCTCGACCTTTCCGTCTGGCAATTGGTCGCAGTCACCCTGGCGATGACGCATATCACCATCGTCAGCGTCACGGTCTATCTCCATCGCTATTCAGCTCACCGCTCGCTTGAACTCAACGCCGGGCTCAAGCACTTTTTCCGTTTCTGGCTGTGGCTGACCACGGCGCAGAACACCCGCGAGTGGACCGCCATCCATCGCAAGCATCACGCCAAATGCGAAACCGTCGATGACCCGCACAGCCCGGTCATCAAAGGGTTGTCCACCGTGCTGCGCAAAGGCGCCGAGCTGTATCGCGCCGAAGCGGAGAACCCGGACACGCTGCGCATCTACGGCAAGAACTGCCCGGAAGACTGGATCGAGCGCAACCTGTACTCGCGCTACCCGCGCCTGGGCGTGATGATCATGGGCGTGATCGACCTGGCGCTGTTCGGCGTCATCGGCATCACCGTCTGGGCCATCCAGATGATGTGGATTCCGGTCTGGGCGGCTGGCGTGGTCAACGGTCTGGGTCATGCGGTCGGCTATCGCAACTTCGAGTGCCGCGATGCCGCGACCAATCTGGTGCCGTGGGGCATCCTGATCGGCGGCGAAGAGCTGCACAACAACCATCACACCTACCCCAACTCGGCCAAACTGTCGGTCAAGCGCTGGGAGTTCGACATGGGCTGGGCGTGGATCAAGCTGTTCTGCTGGTTGCGACTGGCCAAAGTGCAGCGCGTCGCACCCATCGCGCATCGCGTCGAAGGCAAGGGCCATGTGGACATGGACACGGCCATGGCGATCCTCAACAACCGTTTCCAGATCATGGCGCAGTATCGCAAGCTGGTGATCGCACCGTTGGTGGCGCAGGAGCTGGCCAAGGCCGATGCCTCTGTCCGCCATCAGTTCCGGCGTGCAAAACGCCTGCTGTCGCGTGAAACCAGTCTGCTGGACGACAAGCATCAGGTGCGTATCCAGAGCATGCTGGAGCACAGCCACGCGCTGAAAGTGATCTACGAAAAGCGTCTGGCACTGCAACAGATCTGGGCCCGGACCAGCAGTAATGGCCATGACATGTTGGCGGCCATCAAAGAATGGGTGCACGAAGCCGAAGCCAGCGGCATTCAGTCTCTGCGCGACTTCGCCGACCAGCTGAAAACCTACTCCCTGCGCCCTCAGCACGCCTGATGCCGTTGATCGGCGCACATCCGTCCGGATGTGCGCTTGTCGGAACTTCATGCCACTAAATCTATCTGACTAGCACCTTCGCACTATGCTGTGTGGAGATGTTGTGGCTGTGCGCCGCACCTTATTTTTGAGATGCAGTGCTCATGGACAATCAGACACCCGCTACCGCCATCCCCGCAGCAGCAGAAACCCTGTTGGCGCTGATGCACGCCCAGGCGGAAGTGGCGCGCTTGAGCGAGCGCGAACAACTCTTCAGTTCCTTGCTGGTCAGCGTCAACGCCGTGCTGTGGGCGTTTGATTGGCAGACCCAGCGCATGATCTACGTCAGCCCCGCCTACGAGCGCATCTTTGGGCGTTCGGCCGGGTTGTTGCTGGCCGATTTCGGCGAATGGCGCGACAGCATCTATCCGGACGACCTTGATTACGCCGAGCGCAGCCTCAGTGAAGTGCTGGAAAAAGGCTCCATCGAGGACCGCGAGTACCGCATCATTCGCGCAGACGGCCAGGTGCGCTGGCTGAGCGATAAATGCTTTGTCAGCCACCAAGCCGAGCAAGGGCAACGCCTGATCGTGGTCGGCATCGCCGAAGACATCACCGAAAAGAAGCAGCTGGAAGACGAACTCCAGCGTCTGGCCACCACCGATGTGCTCACCCAGAGCAGCAACCGCCGGCATTTCTTCGAGTGCGCACAGCGCGAATTCGAACAGGCCCGTCTGCAAGGCACGCCGATGGCGTTTCTCCTGCTGGACGTGGATGACTTCAAGCTGGTCAACGACACGTACGGTCACCAGGAAGGCGATGTTGTGCTGCAGCGTATTGCCGAGTGCGGACGAAAGACACTGCGCCGGGGCGATCTGTTCGGGCGCATTGGCGGGGAGGAGTTTGCGGCGGTGTTTCCGGGCTGTGCACCGGACATGGCCAAGCAGATTGCCGAGCGCCTGCAACGGGAGATACAGCGGCTGTCGTTCCAGCGTGACGACAAAAGCTTCGGTATCACGGCCAGCCAGGGCCTGACCAATCTGGGCAAACAGGACCAGAGTCTTGAAGCCCTCTACGCCCGTGCGGATGCGGCGATGTATCAGGCCAAGCGTCAGGGCAAGAATCAGATCGTATTGGTGTAAAGCAGGCGGTGACGCCTGTGCGACACGACCGCCTGCCGTCCAGGCGTTATCGAATGCTCTTGATGCTGCCTTTGTTGCCGGTGACCTTGACGTTCACCTGCTTGAAGATGAAGTAATCGTTGACGGTAACTTCATAACGAGGGGCGACCAGCAGATCCGCACCTGAAGACTTCACAGCCTTATAAGCGGCGGCGGCCTTTGCGTTGGACACCGGATCAGGCAATGGCAAGCCCATCGCGGAACCGCCGGCTGCACCATAGGTGACGCCGTCTGCGAACTGGTTATCGCCACCCAACGCCAACCAGCCAAACAGAATGTTGGTGGACGATTCGCCGCTGATGGCTTCGCCCACTTTCACGTCGGCTTTAAGGTCGGTTTTGACATCGCCCGAGAGCGGCGCTGCGGGCTGGCTTACGTTGTAGCTCACGCAGCCACTGGTGGTCGCGATCAGCGTGGCGACTGCCGCCAACGTCCATATTTTCTTCATGTGTATCTCCCCTCGTTCTTGATCAGATAGTTGCAGCGACGCAACTATAGGGAGGAGATCCGCTGATAAAAGTCAGGCATTTCTGAAAGAAAAGTAGGACGTGCTAGCAGACAGAAGACTGAAATTTCACGCGCAAACCGAACCCGGACGATATTCACGCCGAGACTGCGGAGCAATCCGTCGTCACATCAAGCCACCAGCTTACTGCGTACCCTCTCAAGATCCGACGCGTTGATCTTCAGCAGACGCGCCGACTTGCTTTTGGCGAGCGCTTCCAGCGGGTCTTCCTCTCCCAGCCGTCCCATCTGCCCGGCGAGGTTCATCGCCAGCACTTCGCGCGTATAGACGCCAGTGTTGTATTGATAGACCGCCGCGATCAGTTCGCGCAGCTCCAACGGCAAGCGCCAGCGCGTGCGCAGCGCCGAACCGAACGCCGCTGCGTACTGCTCCAGCGCATGCGCGATGGTGGCGTCATCCAGCGTGCCGCCGGCATGAACCCACTCTTGCAGACAGCGGATCACGGACAGATCACCCAGGCCTCTCAGCAACCCTGCGCAATAGCAACGCTCGTGGTCCAGGTCCAGGGTGCGCGCCAGAATCCGCGCGTAACCGGCCGTTCGATGGGAGACATCCCAGATCTGACTGGCCTGAAGAATCAGCCCGGGGTCGGACAGTATCGCGCCACGCTTGAGCGCCAGGCCTTGAACCAGGTTCGCGCTCTGCGTTGCACCCAGGGTCGCCAGCGCTTGCGCCAATGTCTGCTGCGGTTTGCCCTGATGCTGCGAAGCGCTGTTAGCGGCTGCGATCAAGACGGCCGTGACGTGCGGGTCATTGATCAGCTCCAGCTCCAGCTTTTTGAGGTCGACGCCTGCCGGTGTGCGGCTGCGTGTAATGACGTCCCGCACATCGACATACAACGGGCCACCGTCGGCCAGCTCACGGCGCTTGTCCAGAAAAGCATCAAGGCCCAGACCCGGTGCCAGTGCAGGCACCGCGCAGGCGACTTGCGCACCGTCGGGCGAAAGCAGGGTCATCAGGCGCTGGCGGAGGCTGTCCATGTTCAGCGGTTTGGTCAAATAGGCGGTGGGCGCCAATTGCACCGCTTCTCGCACACTGGCGCTGTCGTTGCGACTGCTTAAAAGAATGAAACGCACGGGAGGCTGACGCTTGAGCATCCGTACCCCACGCAGGAGGGTCAGGCCGTCGACACCCGGCAGTTCGCGAGAGGCGATCACCAGATCGGGAATGAAGCCGCGCATGAGCTCGACCGCCTGCTTACCATCCAGGCACACATCCAGTTGTGCATCGCAACGCACATCCAGCACCAACTCGCTGAGCATCTCCCGACCCCATGGGTCCGCTTCGGCAATCAACACGCGAGGTACAGCAGGCGCCTCTACAACGGTCATCATGACTCTCCGGCATCAGTCCCAGTACATTAGTCAAAGACCGGCGCCTGAGACAGGCCAAAAGAGGATTTTCTGACGTCAATAAACGAAAAAACCTGCCGAAGCAGGTCTTTTCTGACGATTTGGTCACTTTTTAATCAAACGTGACCTCACCGCTTTAGGCGATTTCAGCGAAGCATTCTTCGATGATCTTCAGGCCCTTGTCCAACTGCTCGTCTGGCGAAGTCAGTGGAACCAGCACGCGCAGAACGTTGCCGTAGGTGCCGCAAGACAGCAGGATCAGACCTTTGTCACGCGCTTTGGCAACCACTTGAGCCACTGCCGCAGCGTTTGGCTTGTGGGTGTCGCCGTTTTCGAAGCACTCGAGCGCAATCATGGCGCCAAGTGCACGCACTTCGCCAATGACCGGGTACTTGGCCTGAATGGCGCGCAGACCGGTGACCAAACGCTCGCCGACGGCCTTGCAACGGTCCAGCAGGTGCTCTTCTTCGAACACTTCCATGACCGCCAGCGCTGCCGCGCAAGCAATCGGGCTACCGGCATAAGTGCCGCCCAGACCGCCCGGCGCGATGGCGTCCATGTACTCGGCCTTGCCGCACACGCCGGCCAGCGGGAAGCCGCCAGCGATGGACTTGGCGAACGTGGTCAGGTCGGCAGCAACGCCCATCTGCTCCATCGCGAAGAAGGTGCCAGTACGGCCAGCGCCGGTCTGCACCTCGTCAGCGATCAGCAGGATGCCGTGCTTGTCGCAGAGTTCACGCAGGCGAGCCATGAACGCTTTCGGCGCCACGTAGAAACCACCTTCGCCCTGAACCGGCTCGATGATGATGGCCGCGATGTCTTTTGGCTCGGCGTCGTTCTTGAAGATGCGTTCGATGCTGGCGATGGAGTCGTCAACGCTCACACCGTGCAGCTCGTTCGGGTACAGCGCGCGGAAGATGCCGCCTGGCATCAGGCCCATGCCTGCGGAGTAAGGCACGACTTTACCGGTCAGGCCCAAGGTCATCATGGTGCGACCGTGGTAAGCGCCGGTGAAAGCGATCACGCCCGCACGGCCCGTGGCAGCGCGAGCGATCTTGACGGCATTCTCGACCGCTTCGGAACCGGTGGTGACCAGCAGGGTTTTCTTGTCGAAATTGCCCGGAACCTTGGCGTTGACCTTTTCGCACAACTCAACGTAAGGCTCGTAAGCCAGCACCTGGAAGCAGGTGTGGGTCAGCTTGGTCAGTTGCTCTTGCACGGCAGCAACGATTTTCGGGTGCAGGTGACCGGTGTTCAGTACAGCGATACCGCCGGCGAAGTCGATGAACTCACGGCCTTCAACGTCGGTAACGGTAGCGTTCTTCGCGGACTCGGCGAAGATCGGGTGAATCTGACCAACGCCACGTGGAACAGCGGCTTCACGGCGTTTCATCAAGGATGCGTTTGTTTTGCTCATGGTTTCCTCATTCGCCGCTCATCGGGCGGCGTGGTTCAAGGATCAAGCAGCGGGGGTCAACAGCGGCAGCATACGATGATCGACTGTCGCGGCCTCCCGGCCACCAAATGGGTTCTTGGTACTGCAAAAACCTGCGCAGCGTCGCTCTCGCGCCCCGCAGGCTCGATATCGCTGCCTTAAACGGACAGGCAGAGGTATTTGATTTCCAGGTAATCTTCGATGCCGTACTTGGAGCCTTCACGGCCCAGGCCCGACGCCTTGATACCGCCAAACGGCGCGACTTCGTTGGAGATCAGGCCGGTGTTGATGCCCACCATGCCGTACTCCAGCGCTTCGGCCACACGGAATACACGGCTCATGTTCTGCGCGTAGAAGTACGACGCCAGACCGAACTCGGTGTCGTTGGCCATCGCGATCACTTCGGCTTCGTCTTTGAAGCGGAACAGAGGCGCCAGCGGACCGAACGTCTCTTCCTTGGCCACAGCTGCGTCTTTGGGCACGTTAACCAGAATAGTCGGTTCGAAGAAGTTACCTTCCATGCTGTTACCACCGCTCAGCACTTTCGCGCCTTTGCTCAGCGCATCAGCAATGTGTTCCTTGACCTTGGCGACCGCTTTTTCGTCGATCAGCGGGCCTGTGGTGGTGCCTTCGGTCATGCCGTCGCCGACTTTCAGCTTGGCGACAGCGGCCTGCAGTTTCTCGGCGAACGCGTCGTAGACCGAATCCTGCACATAGATGCGGTTGGCGCAGACGCAGGTCTGACCGTTGTTGCGGTACTTGGAAATGATCGCCCCTTCGACCGCCTTATCCAGGTCCGCGTCGTCGAACACGATAAACGGCGCGTTACCGCCCAGCTCCAGCGAGACTTTCTTGATGTCGTGAGCACACTCAGCCATCAGCTGACGACCAATCTCGGTAGAGCCAGTGAACGACAATTTGCGCACGATCGGGTTGCTGGTCAGCTCGGAGCCGATATCGCCAGCGCTGCCGGTCACCACGCTGAACACGCCTGCCGGTATGCCCGCGCGCTCCGCCAACTCGGCCAGTGCCAGTGCAGAGTAAGGAGTTTGGGAAGCAGGCTTGAGCACCATGGTGCAACCGGCCGCCAGCGCAGGGCCGGCTTTACGGGTGATCATCGCGGCCGGGAAGTTCCACGGGGTGATCGCGGCGGTCACGCCGATCGGCTGCTTCAGCACGATCAGACGCTTGTCCGGCTGATGGCCAGGAATCACGTCGCCGTAGATGCGCTTGGCTTCTTCGGAAAACCACTCAATAAAGGAAGCGGCGTAAGCGATCTCGCCTTTGGCTTCGGCCAGCGGCTTGCCCTGCTCCAGGGTCATCAGTTGACCGAGGTCATCCTGGTTTTCAATCATCAGCTCGAACCAGCGACGCAGCTTGCTGCCACGCTCTTTGGCGGTCAGCGCACGCCAGGCGGGCAAGGCTTTATCAGCGGCTTCGATGGCACGGCGGGTTTCGGCTGCGCCCATCTTGGGGACGGTGCCCAGAATCTCGTTGTTCGACGGGTTGTTGACCTTGATGGTCTGGCCGCTGTCGGCATCAGCCCAGGCGCCATTGATATACGCCTGCTGGCGGAACAACTTCGAATCTTTGAGCTGCATGTCGGCCTCCTAAACAGCACCGCGCAAGGCGGAGCGAATTATTGATTATTCAAAGGCGCCTCAGCCGAGGCTGCCGTCAGGAAAACATTCGCCGGGCCCCGCACGCACGGATCGCGAAAAGCGCGGGTGATCGAACGGGAGCGTTTGAAATCTCAAACGAATCCTAGGGACTGCAGGGGTAAAGGACAATAGTCCGTTCGAAAAAAAGAACGCAAACCGTCGCATCGACGAAAAATTCGGATCAACGCCCCCTCCAACATCCAGAAACGTGCGAAATCGACAACAGTCACTCGCCAGCATGGACGCACGCAGGCCAGATGAGTATCATGGCGCCCGCGTTGCACCTGTAGCTCAGCTGGATAGAGTACTGCCCTCCGAAGGCAGGGGTCGTGGGTTCGAATCCCGCCAGGTGCGCCATTTTTGATTTCAGGTCGTCAGAGACGTTCTGAGCATCTGCCCGATATAAAGAAGCCCGCCGATGTGCGGGCTTTTTTGTTTTGGGTGTCAGGGGCATTAGCCTTCGCTGCTGATCAGCCCAATCTTGCTAAACCGCCCGCAAACCACTAACGTAATGACAAATGTCATTACAGGTTAACCGCTATGGCCTCTATCAATATTCGTGTTGACGATGATCTAAAGGCTCGCGCCTACCGCGAACTGGATCGACTCGGCGTCACGCCCTCCGATCTAATGCGCCAAGCGTTGCAATACGTCGCTGAGCGTGGGCAACTTCCGTTTCGCCCGGTTCTTCTGACGGAAGAGGACGAGGCCCTCGTTTCCCTAGTAAGAGAGCGTCTTGGAGCGCCACTGCGGGTTAAGGTTTCACTGGATGATTTATAGCCTTGAGTTTGATGAGCGAGCGCTAAAGGAGTGGCGCAAGCTCGGTGACACCATCAGAGAGCAATTAAAAAAGAAGCTCGCGGCAATTTTGCTAAACCCTCGCGTTGAAGCGAATCGCCTTCACTCCCTTCCTGATTGCTACAAAATCAAGCTGCGAAGCAGCGGTTATCGGTTGGTCTACCAAGTCATTGATCACGAGGTCGTGGTTTTTGTCGTCGCCGTGGATAAAAGAGAGGGTGAGGAAGCTTATCGAAAAGCGTCTGAGAGACTGAAGTAGCAATGTCATAGCCCCGTTGAAAACGCTACTCCCCCGCATCCCCCAAACCCAACAATACCTGCGCCTGATCCAGCCACACCGACTGGGGCTTTCCTCCCTCGGCCATGTATTGAGCAAGCACCCAGCCGCCGTTGGCGATTAGTGACACGCTGAGAGGCGTGCCTTGGGCGAGAAATTCTCGTTTGTTCGTGCAGGAAGGGTTCGGCGCCTGGTAGATCCATGCCTGGCCGCCGATGACCTTGCCCTGCAGCGAGGGACTGTAGGTTTCTTCGTGCATGCCGACTTTCTGGTTGAGCAACTCGCAGTCGACCGGCGCACCCGCCAGGCCGCTCACCAGTTGCACTTGCTGCATCAAGACCTGCGTGTGGTGGAAACCCGTGGCGGCGCCGAACAGTGTGCCTTTGAGCACAACGGGCTGGTCGAGATACGGACGCAGGTTGTCGTAATCCGTGGGTTGCAGGACCAGCTGCACCAGCGTTTCGTTGTCCTCGACGTCGATGTCTGCCTCGTTCTCGTTGCCTTTCATGCACAGCGGCTCGGCCAGCGACAGATAGAAACCCACTTGCGGCTCATCACCGGTTACCACGTCTTCAAACCCTGGCGGGCCGGGGAACACTTGCCGTGTCAGCGTGCCGCTCAGGGTTGCATCGGCGGGTTCGTATTGATTGCAGGTAGCAGCCTGCACCACGGAAAAAGGCGACAGACAAACGACGAGGAACGGCAGAGCACGAATACAGGGGATGACATTCATATAGGCAGTGTCCGGCAATACGCGAGGATTCATGCTCGTAGGTTAGAGAAATCCCTGACACCCGCCAGCTTTCCTGAGCAAGATTACGCGACAGACACAGACGCCGTTTGGGTCATTCCTCGCGGTAATCGCTCGACCCGGTCTTCACATGCCTTGGCAAACAGGCCCTGCTCATCGTGCAAGGCCTGTTGCGACGTACTAACCCTCTATATCAAACGTTCGGGCAAGGCACTGGGGCCCAATCACCAAGGTCCGGGTTCTTACACATGGCGTTGACCTGCGACTGACCGGTCGCTGCGACCTGCTGGCTGGCAGCCTGCTTGGTTTTGGCGTCCAGCAACGTCTTCTCGGTGCTGACCGCTTCCTGAGGCACCGTTGGCAGTTTCTTCTTCGCGGGGGTCTTCTTCTTGCTGGTCTTGGTGGTCACAGACGTTGTATCCGCGGCCGCGACGGTGGCGACGTCAGCGCGCTGTACGCCCACGTTCTGCAGGTCTTTTTCATAGGCTTGGGTGTAGTTGTTGAGGTTTTCACCCGCGCGTCCGTTCACGGCGGTGATGAGGTCATTGGACTCTTTCAGACCGGCAACGATTTCAGCCAGACGCTTGCGGCCTTCGGTGTCGTCCATGGTCTTGGCCTTGCGCGCCGAAAGCAGCTTGGTGAATTCGTTCTGATAGCACGACTGCGACGCCTTGGCGTACGCCGTGCTGCGGTCGATGTCGGCAGCGCTCTTGTTGATATCGGTCGCGTAGGAGCCAATACGCTGGTTGTCGTCAGCAATCTGCTTCTGCTTTTCGGTGTAGTAACCGGCGGCACCGCCGACCAATGCACCGCCTGCCGCGCCAATGGCGGCATTGCGTGCGCGATCCTCGGAACTGCCCACCAGCGCACCGGCCAATGCCCCACCCAACGCGCCGACCGCCGCGCCACCGAAGACCGACTTGGTGGTGTCCGAATCAGTGTCGCGCAAGTGTTGCACCGGCTCGTAGCAGCTTGGGTAATAAGCAACCTTGGTGCTGGAGCCGACCTTGGAGACGGGCGAACTGGCACATCCCGCTATCAGCACGAAGCCGAATCCTGCGGCCACCAACATCAGCCCACGGCATTTAGAGGTCGAAACAACGGGTTTACGGGATAACTGCATGGTGATGCTCTCTTTTTTGGTTTTACAACGCCGGCGCGGCAGAGGCCGTCCGGACTCCCTTTAAGCTCGCTGGACGACGGCCGTCATGGCTGAGCGGCCGAAGCGAGCAATTCCTTTAAAATCGTCTGTGGGTCCGCGCGCTTCTGCTGGCGGTAACTCCCCACGTGACGAACGAACAATGTGGCGCGGGCCACCAGGCTCTTACCCAGGACCGGTTTGCGATTGAGCTCTTCTTTCACGCGCTGGAACTGCGCCTGGATCACCGCGTCGGTGTAACGGGTTCCAGTGGCAAGGTTGTCGATGTAGATGGCGACCGCGCCATCGAGCGCACTGCTTCCGTTTTCGATGGCCACGGCAAAAAGCCTGGCGCTGGCTTCGTCCTTGGCGTCGACGGCCTGCTTCTGGCTTTTTCTGAGGTTGGTCAGGCGGATGTTGTAGTTGTTGATGGTTTCAGCCACCAACGCCGATGACTGGATCAGGTTGCCTGCGGCTTCTTCACGCTGCTGAGCGATCAACGAAACATTGCGCTTGAGCTCTTCGTTGACCAGGCCCAGTTCAGCTTGCAGACGAGGGTCCGTGCTGGCGGAAATAATGCTGTCCAGACGTTTCGTCGGGTCTTGAGCGTCGTCGATGGCATCGGTCAACGAGGCCAGACGCCCCTCTTTCTGCCACTGCTCGAACAGCTCCTTGTAGCGTGAGCGAGGCGCGGAAAGTGCGCCAATGGCAACTCGAAACCCCGTCGTTTCGTTGCTCTGCTCCGTACCATCGGCCGCGAATAGCGGGTATTCGCGCCGCATACCAGTGAATAGCGTCCCCTCACCTTCCAGGTAATTGCCGCCCTTGGCGACGAAGCCCCCATACGCCCCCTGACGCCTCCCCGCATGCACCAGCTGAAAAGACTCCTGGACCATTTCGGCGGCGTTGCCAATGACGTCGAACAGGCCGATCGGATTGGGCAATTTCGTGCCAACGGGCATCAAGCGGGCGGCCTGCCCCGTACCACCTGCGACCTGATTGAACACCGCCCAGTCGCCCAGCGGCCCGTCCTCTTCGCTGCCCTCGACCCGACGCGGGAACAAACGCCCTTCCAGCTCCTGGCGACTGACGGCTTGGCCGCCACGGGCTGCATACTCCCATTCGACTTCGGTTGGCAGCCGTACAAAAGCGACGCCGCCATCGTCATCGTCTTTTCCGCGCCCGCTCACGGGCAGCAGATCGCGGTGGTATTTCATCAGCCAGGCGCTGTACACCGCCGAGAAACGCTCGGCCTCGAAGCGCGACAACTTGACCTTGGGCAAGCGTGCGACCATACCCTCGGGAACTTCACAGGCGGATGCCGGCTCGCCGCTGGCGAGCGACTGGGCCTGAGACATGACCTGTGCGTATTGCCGTGCCGTGACCTCGTACTTGCCGATGAAATACAGCATCGGTTTGAGCGGCGTCGCCGCATCGGTTTTCGGTAACTGAGGGCTGATGGTTTTGCGCCAGTCTGCAGACAGATCATTGAGCGTGAACTGGCCGTTGATGAAGTCTCGGCGGTAGCCGGAGATGAACGACTGTTTGTAGCCCGCCTCACCTTCGCTGAACGGATAGCCGAGGCTGATTTCACGGTCGTCCAGCGTGCCTTGGGCCAGCACATAGACGTAACGAAACACCATCTGGCCGCCGCACGGCAGCGGCAGGATGACGTCATCTGCCAACGGTTTCGGGTTATCCAGCGTGTCGCCGTCGGCCGCCATCGTCAGGGATGACAAGCTCAGGGCGGCACCGCACGCCAGCACACTGAACGTCCGTCGTAACTCAAACATCTCTGATTCCTTCCGACGCTTCGATACGCGCCACCCGCCAACCACCCAGTGCAGCCGCCGGCACACTGGCACTGAGCACGGCGAACGCAGCCACGCAGTAATGACGTGCCAGCAAATGGCTGGCGTATTCGCCCGGTGTCTGCACAAACAGTGTGTTGATACCCTGCTCGGCAAGACCGTAAAGCCCCATGCTGACCACCGTTGCCATCCCCCCGCTGTAGAGCGCTTGCAGGACCACGAACAACAGCAATGATCCGGTGCTGAAGCCCAGCAGCCGTAATACCGACAGCTCACGCCGTTTGCGCTCTACCGCCGCCAACGCGCCCGCGAACACAGCCGCCACGGCACCCGCCACCGCCAGCGCTGCGATGATCCAGAAGACGATGGACAGGTTGTGACTCAAGGACTTCACCTGAGCGATGGCCGACGCCTGGGTCGACACGAGCAGGTGGTTTTCGGCGAAATAAACCCGCAGCGCTTCGACGTCATCAAGACTGCGGGCGTAGAGACGAAATGCGGGAAAGATGCGTTGTCCATTGGCGGCCGTGACATCGCCCGCCCAGCCAAAGGCCTGTACTGCACGCCCGTCGCGGTAATCTTCTACGGCTTCCAGCAGCGGCATCGGGGCGAAGATCGCGTCGCGCGCGAATGCTTCCAGCGGCAGCACCGAAGTGACGTACAACTGAGTGCGTTGCGCTTGACGCTGGCCCGAAACTTGGCGGGTAAACGTCGCTTCGACCACATCGCCGGGCTTGGCCCGCAGTTTCTCGGCCGCGGTCTGGCTGAGCGCCACGCGGTCCAGCCCGGTCGGAGCAGCCACGTGTCCGAGTAACGGATCACCCGTCGCCGTGGGAATCATCTCGACGTCTAGCACTCGAGCCTGCGCCGGTATCGACAGGTCGGCCGTGGCGGCAATCTGGCGAGTACGAGGGATGGCAAATGCCACGTCTGGCCTGCGTGCCAGCGCCTCAACAAAAGCGGTATTGAAACGCCCGCCGCCCATGGGAATGACTTCACGCACCTGCGGGTCGCGCTCAAGGCGCTCCGTCAGGCTGCCCACCAATCCAGATTTCAAGCCGAACAACACCAACAGCGGCGCAATGACCGCCACCAATGCCAAGACCGTGCACGCCGATAATCGGGCGTCGGCGACGTAATCCTGCCAAGCGAGAGAAGCGACCAGTGCGATTCGCATCAGTGACCACCTTCCAGCGTCGCGGTAATGCCACCGTCATCGTCGCGAACGCAGGTAATCTGCAGCCTGTGCAGACCGGCTTGCTGAGCCAGATGCTCATCGTGAGTCGCGATCACGCAGCAAGCGTTTTGGGCGCGAGCCTGGCTCAGCAACAAGTGCATGACACGCGAGGCGTTCAGTGGGTCCAGGGCCGCGGTGGGTTCGTCTGCCAACAGCAATCGGGGGTTGTGCGCCAGAGCACGCGCACAGCTCACGCGCTGACGTTGACCCACGGACAGCGCCTGAGGTTTTTTGTCGAGTTGCTCGCTGACTTCCAGCTGTGTCGCCAGCCGCTCGACGCTGCCGTCATCCCTCATCCCCAACAACCGGCGAGACAGCTCGATATTGGCGCGAACGTCGAGATAGCCCAGCAGACCGCCGGTTTGCAGCACGTAACCGATCCGCCGACTGCGCAACTCGGCGAGACGATTTTGTCTCGCGTCGCGCCAAAGAGCGGCGATATCGACCTGGCGATCTTGGTCCAAGACGTCGAATCGCTGCGATTGATCCGGTGAAAGCACCAGCGCCAACAAATCCAGTAACGTACTTTTGCCGCAACCACTCGGGCCCACCAACGCCAGTTGCTGACCAGCAGCCAGTTCCAGGTGCGGGATCACCAGGCTGTAACGCTGGCTGCCTTCGCCTCGCGTTTTGCGCACTTCTCGCAGGCTTAACATCACGGCAGGGTCGACAACGGCACGCGATACAGCGCATCACCCGGCTCGGCATCGCCGAAACGGACCCAGTTAGCGAGGTCGTTGTGGAAGGTTTCATAGAGACGAATCTTCGAATCCAGCTCGTCGATGAAGTCTTCCTGTTCGGCCACGCTCAGCGACAACCACAGATCCTGCGTCATGCTCAGCGATTTGCTGCGATACGGCAGCCCTTCCAGGTATTCGCCCAGTACGCCGCTCTGCGCAAGGTTGCCGCCTTTGCGCAGCCCCGATGGATCGCGGCTCATGTAGGCGCTGGCGCTGGCGATTTCCTGGAAAAAATCCTTGGGCGAGCTTTGTGTCTTGCGTGCAGCGTCAACGATCAGCTTCAGCGATTGCTGCAAGTCGTTGAGCTGCAATTTGCTCAACATCACGCACACCTGAAACGCAGGAAGCGCGGGATTCGTGAGGTCGCGGTCGGCGGTCCAGCCGCTGACCAGTTGCGGCGCGCGAACGCCGGACCGCTGACCAAGGAAATCCATGCGCATGGCGTAGCCTATCGCGGCTGACTTATCGGCCACCGACGGCGCTGCCGACAACGACGGAGCGACTTGCGGTTGATTGCTGCGCACCTGATGAACCAGGTCGGCGAACACCGAACCGATCTCGGACACTCGCTCACCAAACTTCTGCACATCCCCCCCCGGCACCGGCACATAGAGATCGCCGATCTGTGGGTTAGCGTCCGCGGTCAACGTGCGGTACTGCTGCTCGGCGAATGCATGGTTCTTCTTGCCGGCGTCGGTCTTCAGGTGCAGGGCATAAATCTTGATCTGCTTGCCCAGCGCGGCCTGACGCACCTCGGCTTCATTCATCTGAGTGCTGCTGTAAGGATCGTTCTTGCGCAATGATCCCGCATCGCTCACCAGCAGGATCAAACGACCGCCATAGCCGGACCAGTCCATACCGTTGACGGCCTGCATCACGCCAGCAAAGGCGTCTTCGTTGAACGAGTGGCTGGAGACATTGGTGGCCTTGACCTGCCGCGCCAGCTCAAGGAACCGCTGCGGATCACGGCCTTGGTCCAGCGTAATGAGCGTTTTGCTGAGGTACTCAAGACCCGGCGTCTTGCTGACGTTGTTGCGAAAACCCACGAGACCGAAGCTGACGTTGTCCAGCTCGCCGCGCTTGGCGATCTGGTTTTGCAACTCGGCGATGACGTCTCGCACCTGATCGATGTACGACTGCATCGACACCGATGTGTCCACGACCAGCACCACGCCTGTGCGAAACGAGTCTTTACCTGCAGACGGCTTGATTCGCTCGCCGGAACCGGTCCTCTGCGGCACGGTCCCCGGATCAATGGACGCAACGTTCAGAAGTTGAACGGGCTGTCCGTTCTGGTCAAAGGTCTCCTTGGCGTCGAAGATCGGCAGCAGGTAGAACTGACGCTGGGGAACAGCGCTGCCTGCGGGCTCCAGAGCCAGAACCTGTTGCGTGTCATCTGAGTTTTTTTGCGCATTGAGCAACAGCGTTTTTGCAGCAGAAGGATCGGTCAACAACCGCTCCAGCTGACTGGGCTCGCGTAGAAACATCGCTGGAGAGCGCCCCGATCGCTCGCTGAACTTCAGCACAAGACTCTGCTTCCACTCGCTGACCTGCTCCGCTGGCAGCCACCCTTCGCTGCGCCCATCACTGGAGGCCCCGACGCGCAGCCACTGAGCGCCGTTTATGTCCTTGCGCTGATAGACGTAGAGCACCGAAAACGCCGGAAGCGACTGCTCGCCCGCAGAGGCACCTGCGTCGGGAGCAAGGCGCGCGTCAGGCTTGCTCAGGACGCGTTGAAACAGGGTCTTCTTGTTCGCCATCAGCAGCGGGCGATGGCCTCCATCGGCATCCGGACCGGATGAATAGGTAGCCGTGGCAGGCGGTGTAGCGGGCGACGTCTTGCTAGCAAACGCCATGCTGGGGGCCAGACCGACCGACGTGTCAGCGACAACCGATTGGCTCGGCGTGGCCGAAGCCATTGGCACCACAGCTGGTTTATCGGCACTCAACCACCCGTAACCGCCCGCCCCCAGGCCCAGCGCAGCGGCAACAGCAACAGCAATCGCGAGTAGCGCGATGACCGGCACCTTGCGCTGCTCGGATGGACTTGACGCTACGCGCATGGGTGCTGGCTGGACCGACGGAGCCGGGGGCTTGGAAGAAGTCGCGGGAATGTCGATCGACACGGGCGTCAAGCCGCCCAGATCATCCCTGGACGGCTGAACAGGCATGTCGGCCGGCGGCAACGGGAGCGAGCGCACCATGGTCGCGTCCGGGTTTTCCGGTGGCAGATTGTCCAGCGCGGCAATCAGCTCGGCCGCATCGGCAAACCGGTCTTCACGATCCTTGGCCAGAAGTCGAGCGAGGATGTGCTGATAGCGTCCATGGTGAATCGGCAGTTCCGGCAGTGGCTCCGTCAGGTGAGCGAGTGCCGTGGAGAGCGCGTCGGTGCCGTTGTAGGGTAGTTTGCCGACCAGTATTTCGTAGAGCACCACCCCCAGCGCATACAAGTCGGCGCGTCCATCGATCTCAAGACCACGTGCCTGTTCCGGGCTCATGTAGCTGGGCGTGCCCACGGCAAAACCGGCTTGGGTGAACTGCGTTCGATCATCCAGCGATTTGGCGATACCAAAGTCCGAGAGCACGGCCGAGCCGTTGGCGCGGAACAGAATGTTGGCCGGTTTTACATCGCGGTGGACCAGCCCTTGCGCATGGGCATAGCCCAGCGCAGAGGCGATCTGGCGCACGTAAACCAGGCCCTGTTCGGCACTTATGCCCGCAGCGACACGCTCTTTCAGCGTGCCGTTGGGCAGGTATTCCATGGCCATGTAATAGAGATCGCCAACGTTGCCGATGTCATGGATGGTCACGGTGTGTGGATGCGACAGCCTTGCCAGGGTCTTGCCCTCACGCAGAAAGCGCTCACAGAACGTTGGGTCGGCGGCCAGCGTCGCCGCCATGATTTTCAGCGCAACCTTGCGCTCAAGCGAGCGCTGCGTGGCGAGATAAACGGTGGCCATGGCGCCTTCGCCAATCTCGCCGCCTATGTCGAATCCGGGGATCAATATGTCCATAGCGTGGGTCTTCAAGAGGCTTTCACGACGATGGCCGTGATGTTGTCGGGGGCGCCCCGGGTCAGTCCCAGATGCACCAGACTGCGGACCACCTGATAGGGGTCGGTATGTCCCAGCACATCGCGAATTTCGTGATCTTCTGCGGTCTTGTTGAGGCCATCGCTGCACAGCAGATAGGTATCGCCAGGCAGGACGTCGAGGTTGACCATTGCCAGGTCCAGGGTGTCTTCGACGCCGATGGCACGGGTGACGATGTTCGCGCGGGGATGCACACGAGCTTCGGCTTCGCTGAGCAAGCCGCTGTCCTGCAGCTCCTGCACATAGCTGTGATCGCGGGAGATGCCCTGCAAGTCGCCATCGCGCAGCCGATACAGCCGGCTGTCCCCCGCCCATAGACAGACGCCCTGATTTGACAGGGCCGCCAGCACCACCACGGTGCTGCCCATCATGGCGACTTCGCACCTCAGGGTTTCTTCTCGCACAGCCGTGTTCACTTGGGTCAGCGCGGTACGCAGTGCGCAGGTGTAGATCGCCAACGATTCCGATGGCGAGGCGTGACGCAGGCTGTCGACGATCAGACTCGCGACATAATCCCCCGCCGCATGCCCGCCCATGCCGTCGGCGATGGCCCACACGCCGTTTTCAGGCAATTCCAGAAACGCGTCTTCGTTGATCTGCCGCACCATGCCGACATGGCTATAGCTGGCAGAGCGGTAACGGATATTTTCAGGCAGTGCGGACATCTAGATTGACGCTCCTTGTCCCAGCAAATAACTGCCGAACTCGGCGGCATCAGGCAGTCCCGGACAGCGTATCAAGCCGGGAGCAATACGTTCGGAGCCCCTGCCCCACCAGAGGCTGGCACCCTCGCAAGCGGTTTCGGCAAGCGCCCGATGACGTGCTTGTGGGTCGCTCGCGCCAGTGCGCTGCAAACCCGCGAAAAGACGCATGGGCTCGCAGGCAGTCGTCGGCAGAAAACCGAGCGTGGACACGCTGTCGTCGAACGCTGAAAAATCAGCGCCCTCTTCCAGCGTCGCCAGCATCAGCGCTTCGACCTGCTCGAACCAGCCTTCGGGCGCACTAACCAACGCCGCCAGGGACTGATCAGGCTGAATGGTTTGTGCGATGGTCAGCGGGAAATAACGCCCGACCCGGTCGATGCTTGGCATCAACACACCCACCACGGCCTGCGGGCCGCACACCTCGGGCGCCAACACGAAGCGCCACAGCGGGCTGACCAGATAAGCGTCCAGCCACTCTGCCCCGAACTGTTGTTGGCTGACATGCAATCCAGCCGCAAGCCACGTGTCCCAGGGTTTAAGAAAACTCTGGGGCAAGCCGCGACTGACAAAGTCGCCGCGACTGGCCAACTTGCCGTAGAAACCAAGCGTCGTCATAACCGCTCCGGCAGACTGAAGCCGCTCAACACACGGCTTTTGAACGGATTGAAAGCGCTGTTGGCTCGCAGCTCATAGGAAATACTAGCGTTGTCGACGCGCAGCCGCAGGTTGAAGCGATCAGGCGATCCGCCGGTGACCAGATCTGATTGCTCCAGCAAACGGAACCAGGCCCATGGGCCATCCAGGGTGATGCCCGAACGACCGCTGGCGGCAGGCGGCGAGATCGACAGGCGTACGACGCCGATACTTCCGGGGTTCGGCCACTGCATCGCGACCGGACGACTTGGCCCGTGGTCGTAGCTGATCTGCTGGCCGTCAAGTTCGAGCAGGAACTGCGTGATCGAAGCGTCCATCGCCACCGGCTTGAGCTCGAAGCGCACGGTCGGCTGGACCCCGCCAGAGCGGAAGAACGCATCGCGGATAGCGGCCGCGCGCTGGAACGTCTGCAGCACCGAAGCATTGATCCCCAGCTTTTGTGCGGCACCCGGCTGCCACCGCCAGGCTGAGGCCGACGTGTCGACGTAGCTTTGCAGGTACTTGCGGAAGTAATTATCCATCACACCGCCAACGCCGAAGAACTGGCCGAAGTCGTCGAGCGTGGCATCACGTGCGCTGCCCGGCGCCAGCGGGTACCGACCGCTCAACGATTGGCGATAAACGTTCACCACATCGCTGACCCACGCTGCGTTCAGCTGATTGCGAACCCCGCCCATCATGGTATTGGTCGTCGAGCTGACAACCGATTTGACCAACCCTTGCACCACAGGCGGTTGTCGGTCGGCATTGAGATTCACCCGAGTGACCGCAGCGCTCGCCGAGTTCTTTGCCTCTCCCAGCAACGCCTCGCCGCTGGCGCCGACCATGGCGCTGACCTGCACGTACAACGCGTTCATGTCAGCCAGCAAACCATCAATGGCAGCGGGTTCACCCTCGCCTTTGCTGACAAAGGCGTTGAGTTCGGCAAAGTGTGAGGAGACAGGGTCGTCAACACTGGGAGGCGTGGCGGCAGCGCTCGCCTGCTCCTGTCCCAGTATCGAACCCAGCCGTTGCTTGAGTTGATCGACCCCGCCCTCAACCTTTTTGCCTTGCTCGGCCAGCAGCTTGTCTTCCTGCTGCAGGTTGGTCTCTTTGGCGACCGCCACCAGCAGTTTTTTCAGCGGAGACGTGGGGCCTGAAATCACCCGTAGCACGTCGGCAGCCTGCGCCACGCTGGTGATCGGCACGAAATCGATGTCAGCCAGTAACGCATCCCACTGACGCTGGTAATCCTGGAAGTACAAGCGACGTACATCCCCTGCGAGGCTGGCGACATTCTGTTGATCCGCATGATCGAGCCCTAACACCCATTGCTCTTCGGCCAACGTTCCGGACTGACTCAGGCTCGCCGCCAGAAACACTTCGCGATAACCCTTGGCCGTGAAGAAACCACTCAACGAGTCACCCAAAGGTTTGCCGCTCTTACGTGCGAACACCAGCGCGGCGTCACGCCCAGCTGCGTCGGTGATGCGGAAGTCCGGGACACTCTCCGGCAGTTTCTGCCGCTTCACCCGGTCATACACCCGCTGCGCAACCGGCAACTGTTGCAACTGCCAGCGCAAGTCATCGATGAGCCGCTGATCCAGACGTGCGGTAGGCGGGTGACGCTCGAAAAGGGCCTGCAAATGCTCGCCCAATGCCTGACGCTGATCAGGCGGCAGATCACGAGGCAGACTCTGATCCCAGTCCAGCGCGACCCAGGCCTTGATGAAATCGGCGTCGTAGTGATCGCGGTCAGCAAGCATCAGGTAGGCCTTCAACCCTTCATAAAGGAAATCCGAACTGCCGCCGCTGCGCAGTTGTTCTTCCACGCGCGTGACCAGACGCGGGGCGAACACGGCTATCAGCAGCTTTCGATAGACGCTGCCCGATTCGGCTTCCAGCATGTCGCCCTGATACAGCCCAAGCCCCCGCGACATTCCCGGCGGGTCGCCTGCCAGACTGCGCACCGCGTTCAGCAAAGGCAGCACGGCCAGAACGTCACGCTGGGCCGGACTCAGGCTCTGCACGCTCTGCCCCAGCGGCGCGACTTTCTCATTGACCCGAGTGATGTAAGTCTGGTTGGCGCGATAACTGATCACCCAGAGCGTGCCGACCAGCAGTACCACTGCGACGGTCACCGCCAACGCGGAACGCGCGAGCCATTTGCGTCGGCGCTCGACTTTCGGATTCACGCCCACAAGCCCACGCTCCGCGAACGCCACGGCCGTGAACAGTTTTTCAATGAAGTAGCTGCGTCCGGTTCCGGTTTGCCGCGCCAGATGCTGGCGGTCCAGGTTCATGCTCTGCGCCATGGCGCCGATCAACCGGTCAATCGGGCTGCCTTCCTGAGTACCGCTGGTGAAGTAAACGCCCCGCAGCAAAGCCCTGTCTTCAAACGCATTGGGCTGGAACACGCCGTCGAGGAAGGTCTTCAGGGTTTCTTTGAGCGCACCGAATTGCTGCAGAAACCCATAGATCAAATCACGCCGCGCCGGATCGCGCTCTTGCTGCAAGCGCTCCACCAGACGCGCGCTCAGCCGTTGTTCAAGCAGCGCAAACTCGCTGAGAAAGTCTGCGAGCGGGCCATCGGCATGCTTGCCGTCTTTCTGCTTGCCGTCATCAAGGGCGAACGTCATGCCCCAGACCTGCGCGCGCTCCTCCTTGCGCAGGGCGTCGAAGAATTCCATGAAACCCGGCACCAGATCGAGCTTGGTGAGCATCACATAGATCGGGAAACGCACGCCAAGCTGGCTATACAACTCTTGTATCCGTGCCCGAATAGCCACCGCATGTGCAGCGCGCTCCGCCTCACTGCCGAGCAAAAGATCGGAGAGGCTGATGGCAATGAAGGCGCCATCGACAGGTCGGCGCAAGCGTTGGGTTTTCAATAAATCGAGAAACCCGAGCCAAGCCGCCTTGTCGACCTGAGCGTGGCTGTCCTGGGTGGTGTAACGACCGGCGGTGTCGAGCAGCACGGCTTGATCGGTGAACCACCAGTCACAATTTCGCGTACCGCCGACACCGCGAATCGCGCCCGCACCCATCTGTGCCGCGAGCGGAAAGTGCAGGCCGGAATTGATCAGCGCGGTGGTTTTACCCGAACCCGGCGGACCGATGATCACGTACCACGGCAGCTCGTAGAGATTGCGTCGTTCGTCACCGCCTAATCGGGCTTTCCTCAACAACTTGAGCGCGTCGTCCATGCGCTGGCGCAAGGTCGCGAGCTCTTCAGCAGTGGCGACACTGGCAGGGTCGGGTGCTGTCTCTGCGGCCAGGCTTTCAAGGACTTTTGCCGCATGGCGTCGCGCCTGGAGGACGCGACACGCTCGCCACGCGATCCATGCCGCGAACAATAAGACGATCAATGCCCAACGCCGGCCTTCTGGCACCAGCACGTCAAGCAGCGGACCGACGAACCAGATGATCAGACTCAGCGCAATCATGCCTAGAATCGGCACGACCCAGCGAATGAAAAAACCGAAAAACGCCTTCACTCGACCCCCTCCGCCAATACAGTGATTTCAACCCGGCGATTCTTCGCGCGTCCTTCGGCTGTGGTGTTAGGCGCGAGCGGTTCGGTATCGCTACGACCTTCGGCGGAGAAACGCTCCGGCTGGCCGGTCTTGGCGGAGAGCATCTGCAGGACCTGCTCGGCCCGCGCCTGGGAAAGCGCCCAGTTGGAGGGGAATCGAAGGGTGGCGATGGGACGGTTATCACTGTGACCGGTGATCCGTACCTGGCCTTTGACCTTACGGATCGCGTCAGCGATGCGCAGCATCAGCGGCTGGAAGTCGTCGACGATGGTCGCGCTGCCGGACGAGAAAATCTCATCGCCTCGAATTGTCACCACCGATCGGTCGACGGCGTCTTCAACCGCCACACGGTTAGCTTTGATGTCTTCGACCAGAAACCCTGCCAGACGAGGCCGCTCGATGAGCTTGGGCGGCACCACTGCGGGCGTGACGGCTTGCACGGGAATCTCGCCCAGCGCATGAATGTTCTTGAACACCGGCTCCGCATCGGCGGCCAGCTTGAGACGTAAGCCGAACAGCAGGAGCAACAGCAGCGCCAGTCCGATTGCCACGCCGACCCATGGCGGCATGAATTGCGACAAGCGATCCCGTACCACTGCCAACCCGCGCCAATGCGGCGACAGTTCACGTTCGAACTCTCCCCGAGCGCTGCGAATGGCTGCGCTCGTGCGCTCACGCAGGGCTTCCAGCTGGCTGCGACCATCGTTCATGACGCGATAGCGGCCTTCGAAACCCAGGCACATGCACAAGTACAACAGCTCAAGCAGATACAGGCGCTCACGGGGGCTTTGCAAGCAATGCTCCAGCAACTGAAACACCTTTTCGCCGCCCCATGCTTCGTTGTGAACGGTAATCAACAGGCTCTGCTTGCCCCACTCGCTGCTGCTGCCCCACGGCGTGCTGAGCACGGCCTCATCAAGGGCGGTGCACAAGGCATAACGTGCGAGCAGCACTTCGTTGCGCACCACGCCCGCCGCTTCGGCGCGTTCTTCAAACTGACGCAAATACGCGAGCAACTGGGCACGCAAACTGGCGGGGGCCGGGTGCGCGATCGTGCTGCGCAGTCGGGTGAGCAATGCGAGCAATGGACCCGCTGCGGCTTCCAGTGGATTCAAACCCTCTGCCTGTCCGGGGGGCAAAGGCGCAGCGGGCATCGACAACGGTGGTGGTGCCGGTGGGGGATCAGCGTGTCCGGCAGACTGCGGAGTGCGTCCACCCGGTCGCGGCATGAACTGCGTGCGATCGTTCGCTGGCAACGGAGGGTTGAAGGGTTCGTCTTGGGAAGGCATCGCGCTTTATCCTCGGATGGCCCAGAAAGCCAGGTTCAAACCGGGAAACTTGCCCGCGATGTGGAACGCAAATCCGCCGGAATTCGCCAACTGCTTCCAGTGCTCGCTGCCGCGATCGAGCTCGTAGTAGGTAGAGCCCGCGTGGAACGGGATCTGCCGCGGGGCCACCGGTAACGGCAAAAGGTTCACACCAGGGAGCTGCAGGTTGACCAAATCACGGATTTGCTCCACGGAACCGATCTTGCTCTGCTGAGCAAAACGCCCGCGCAACGTCTCACTGGGCATGTCGGCACGGACAACGAGCACGAAACTGGCGCTGTCGATCAGCGTGCGGTCCGCAAGCATTGCGACATGAATGCCATAGGCTTTTTCGACGATAGGGATCGGCGTGGCCTTACTGTCCATCAGCATCGACAGGGCCTCGCGTAGCGCCTGCATGACCGGAGCAAAGCTCACGGCAAGATCGTCGTGCTGGTAGCGCACGAACTCTTCCGGCCTGCGCCCGGACATAGAAAACGTCGCGAACTCACCTGCCAGGCTCACCAGCTCGCTATAAAACCGTTCCGGGTGCAATGGACTCAGCTGGCTCAAGTGACTGATCAAGGGTTCGGCACGATTGACCAGCTGCAAAAGCATGAAGTCCGCGATTTCCGAGGCACCGCCAGCGCCCGAGGCGACCACCCGCCCTGCCAACGCTTCGCCACGCTGATGCAGCAACCCCAATAGCTCGCTGCGAAAGGCCGTCAGCGGTTTGGAGACCATCACATCAAGGATGGGCGGGATGTAACTCTCGTCGACAACCAGCGCGCGGTCTGCACGTTTTTCCTTGATCCGTACCAGCCCGATCGCGGCGTAATCGTCAACTCCGTCTTTGTCGGTCAACAAACGCAGTGCTCGCGCGCCGACCGCCACCGGCGCACGGTTTTCAAATGGAGCGTTGTCGTCCCGAACTTCGCGCACTTGACTGACAAAACGTGCGCCGCCAGGCATCTCACCTTCATCGACCGTGTCACGCTGCCCTGCGCGCTTGAGTGGCAAGGCCAGATAAACCAGACCGTCGCGCAGGTCGTCGTCGATATTCAGCGGGCTCGGGGCCAGATCGTCCTGGGGAATGTTGAACGGCGTGCCATCGGGCAACAATCCACGCGCCGTCACGATGGCCAGCTTGCCTTGAGCCAGCAGACCTTGATCCAGCAACAGCTCGGAAAAGCCCCATGCGCCGACCGACAACGGACGGCTGCGGGCGTCGATGAGATTTTCGAGGTAACGGTCATGCTGCTGAAAGTGCTGTGTTCCGATGAACATGCCTTCCGACCAGACCACACGATTGTTCCAGGACATGGATTCTCCGATTGCCTATTGGGCGGGGCGAGTTGGGGGGGCGCTGGCGTCGCTGCTGACGGCGCGCATGTCGAGCCTGACCCGGAATTCGCGGGGCTGCCGTGGCTCGACCACCAGAACGGTGCGCCAGCGCGCCTGATCGATTTCGCGGTAGCCAACCACCAGACCGATCTGACGCGTAGCGCTGTTGAGGCTGCGGTCCAGACTGAGTTGCTGGCCCGGTTGAACCAGCACTTCGTCCTGATCAATCAGATCGGCGCCTAGCGTCGCCTGCGCCCGTTCAGCCAGCGCGAAATAGTCGGCGCGGGCAAAACTGGCGGTGTTTTTCAGCTCATAGATACGCACCCGCACAGGCGCGGGCTGGCCGTTGGCACCGGGATTAAGGCCGGCAACACCGTCGAAATGCAGCGCAACGGTGGTGGCATCAGACGCCTTTTCAGCTGGCTGTGGCGATTCCGTGTTTTTGGCACAGGCCACCAGTAGCAGCGCCATGGCGGCTACCGATACAACTCTTCGAAACATCCTTCGTCCTCATGACGCACTGACTGTCTATCCGTTTTTTCCGTGGGGCCGCGTGTCTCAGGAGCGGCGTAACCGTGCGCTGTGTTCTTCGTAGGCACGGCCAAATTCGCGACCGAACAAGACTTGAAAGTCCTCTTCGGCTTCGCGGGAAATCTGTGCGTAGCGTTCCGTGAACTGGTGCCAGTTCTGCGCCTGTCGTGAACCGAACAGGTTGGACAATGCGCCGGACTTGCCCATGCGAGCTTCCAGCTCTGCAGGTTCGAAGCGCTTGAGCAATGCCTTGATTGCAGCCTCGACGCCGGCCATGACCGCCAACTGATGTGCGCGCAAATCATCGAAGCTGTCCGCAATGGCCTGATCGGGCGGCATGAACGCCTGATTGCCGTGTCGCAGCAGCAACAAGAGCGCCTCATCGACATTCGGCGCGAATTTCAGGGGGTTGTTTTCCACAGGCCGAATCATCGTCTGCTGCAGACGAAGCTCGCCCTTGAGACTGCTGCGCGCTCGCAACACATCGATCAACCCCTCGATCATCAGCCGATAGCTGCGTCCGATGGACTCCATTTGCGCCTGTACCTGAGCTGGTTCGATACGCAGTTGATCGAGTCCGGCGCCGCGCAGAAACGCCTTGAGCAAATCGGGTTGATCACCGGTCGCTTCTTTAACGCACCGTTCAACCGCTGGCGTGGAAGGTGTCGCGTTGGCCGGTTCGGACACCTGTTCCGACGGTGGCTGCACGACCGGCGCTGAAGACATTGGCTTCGGCGCATCCGCGAACAGGTCCCAGTCCTCCGGAATGACGCCAGGTGTCGAAACAGGAACTGGCTGGGCAACCGGCTCAGGCGATGCGGCAGGAACGGGCGGACGAAAATCGTGACGCTCGGCCGGAACGTGATCGGAGCGCGTCGCCGGAGGCACGCTCGACGGCGAAAGAAAATCAAACAAATCGGGAAACGTATCCTGTGCCACGCCCGCTTGAAAGTGCCCCGCGGACAAGGCCTCCAGAGGCACGGAGGCAGCTTTGTTCTGGCGCCCCATCAGTGCCTCAAAACTGTTGGATGAATCCATACCCGCCACACTCGAGTCCGAGAGTTTTATTTCACAATGTATTCGCGCACGGATCTCGTAGTCACCCATACGGATAATCTCGCCATCCTCAAGGGGTTCGCTGTTTCCGCGACGGAGGCGAACACCCGCGTTCACCAGCTCTACGCCGTTCGTGCTGTTATCCGTCAGATAGTAACGATCGTCCTTATATTGAATGACGCAATGCTTCGACGAAACAAGACGTTCCGGATCTGGAAGTACCCAATCACTTTCGAGTCCGCGGCCAATTGCCATCTCCCCGTGACTCATCGTTTTTTCGGGTACTTGGCCGGGAGTTATCTTTTGATAACTGATGATAGTCAGACAAAGTGGCACGGCGCCTCCCTTTCTTAAACTTCAAGTCCTTCGTGCCAGACTCGTAATTCTGTTCGTGGCAGTTGAAGATCGTGCAAAAATACGAAAAACCCCCTGATTTATTGACTCAAATACCGATTAACCACAGTCTACGCAGAGTCGCGCGACAATGCCCATGGATGTATCCGGTTAATTCCGAGTGTTGTTACCGTAATCACAACTGCCGTCGGCGGCGCATAGCTTACCTTGACAATCGAGAACTTCCACAACAAAAATGTACAAGTTCAAAAAACAAGTGATGCCTCGGAGCCATTACAAACAACACAATTTCGGATGTTTCTCTAGTTAGTGTAGGAAATTTCTCTGACAGGCATCTTATTTCTCTGCAACACCACAACGAGCACAGATACAAGACTATTCCGCGATTAGCGTAGGAAGTTTCTCTGCTAACTATCTGACTTTTTCCCTCACCGATAAGGAAATCGACTTTGGTGGACGTTACTCTATTACTCGCCCCATTTTCAGTAGATTCCCCATGTGGTGTTGACCTGGAATATGACGCGGACTTTCTGCAATTGGAACGCGACGCCCAAGGCAAGCCAGAGCGCACCATGGGGGACTCGGTTCAACCTGCAGAACCACCGCAGTGGCGTCAAATCGAACAATCCACTACCGATCTTCTGCAGCGCAGCAAAGACCTGCGCATTACTCATTTCCTTCTCCAAAGTGCTTTGGCCCTCACCGGATTTTCCGGGCTGGCCAACGCCCTGACGCTGATCAACGAGCTGCTGGTCCGATACTGGCCTTCGCTTTACCCGCAACTCGACGCCGATGACGATAACGACCCCACCGTGCGTATCAACGCACTCTCCGGCATTGCCTGCGAGACAAACATCAGACTCCTGCGGGAGAGTTTGTTGACCCGTTCGCGGACCTTCGGCCCCGTGAGTCTGCGCGCCGCGCTGAACGCCAGCGGCTTGCAAAGCTTCTCTGACGAACAACTCACCCCCGATGAACTGGCAGGCGCCTTACGCGACACGGATCCCGAACAGCTGTCCGCCGTACGCTCCGCTTTGCAGGAAGCACATGACGCGGCCGACGCCATCGAAAGCTACGTTTGCGAACAGGTGGGTTCAGCTCAGGGCGTAGACCTTTGCGGCTTGAAGCAGCCGCTCAAACAAGCGCTGCACATCCTTGCCGAATACGCTCCGGGCGGTGTCGGCACAGACAGCTCCGCGGCAGAACCGGAAGGAATCGCGCCCACGGAAAGCGAATCGATTGCCGTTGCTTCACTCCGTGTTTCAGGCGACATCGCCAACCGTGACGATGTCGTGCGCAGCCTCGACCGGATTCTCGGGTACTACGCGCGACACGAGCCATCGAGCCCATTGCCCGTGCTCTTGAGCCGCGCCAAAACCCTGGTCCATGCCGACTTCGCGGCCATTGTGCGCAATCTGATTCCCGACGGTATGTCCCAGTTCGAAAACCTGCGCGGCCCGGACGCCGATTAACGGACTCCGCTTCCCCGGACTGCTCAGGCAAGGATCACACAACCCTGTTACCGGCCAACACCGATGACATCAATAACGTCGCAGCAGCGACCAGGAGGAGCAACGTGGCGAACACCAGTTCTCAGAAATTCATTGCGCGCAACCGCGCCCCACGGGTCCAGATCGAGTACGACGTTGAGTTGTACGGCGCCGAGAAGAAGGTCCAGTTGCCCTTCGTGATGGGCGTGATGGCGCATCTGACGGGCAAGCCCGCTGAGCCTCTGCCCGCAGTAGAGGATCGTAAGTTTCTGGAAATCGACGTCGATAACTTCGATTCACGGCTGAAGGCAATGCAGCCTCGAGTGGCTTTTCACGTGCCAAACGAGCTGACGGGCGAAGGCAACCTGAGCCTGGATATCACTTTCGAGAGCATGGAGGACTTCAGCCCTGCTGCCGTGGCACGCAAAGTCGATTCGCTGAAACAGCTGCTCGAAGCACGCACTCAACTCGCCAACCTGCTGACCTACATGGACGGCAAGACCGGGGCCGAAGACATCATCATGAAAGCGATCAAGGACCCGGCTCTTCTGCAGGCGCTGGCCAGTGCGCCAAAACCGCAAGGTGCTGATTCTCAAAGCACTGAGCCCAACGCTTAATCAGGACGAAGGATCATGACCGAATTGCTGCGTGATAATCAGCCCCAAACCAGCCTCAGCGAAGACGCCAACGCGTTCGCCTCGCTGCTGCTGCAAGAATTCAAACCCAAGACCGAGCGTGCCCGTGAGGCGGTTGAAACCGCCGTTCGAACGCTCGCCGAACAGGCGCTGGCGCAGACCGATCTGGTGTCCAATGACGCCATCACTTCGATCGAGTCGATCATTGCCGCCATCGACGCCAAGCTCACTGCACAGGTGAACCAGGTGATCCATCACCCGGAGTTCCAGCAACTGGAAAGCGCCTGGCGAGGCCTGCACTACCTGGTCAACAACACTGAAAGCGATGAACAACTGAAGATTCGGGTGTTGAACATCGCCAAGCCGGAACTGCACAAAACCCTGAAGAAATTCAAAGGGACGGCGTGGGATCAGAGCCCACTCTTCAAGAAGATGTACGAAGAAGAGTATGGCCAGTTCGGCGGCGAACCTTATGGCTGTCTGGTCGGCGATTACTACTTCGACCAGTCGCCCCAAGACGTCGAACTTTTGGGTGAGCTGTCCAAGACCTGCGCAGCGATGCACGCCCCGTTCATTGCCGCCGCATCCCCTACCGTCATGGGCATGGGATCCTGGCAGGAACTGTCCAACCCCCGCGATCTGACCAAGATTTTCACCACCCCTGAATACGCAGGCTGGCGCTCTCTGCGTGAGTCCGAAGACTCCCGCTACATCGGCCTGACCATGCCGCGTTTCCTGGCGCGCCTGCCCTATGGCGCCAAGACCGACCCGGTGGACGCCTTCGCGTTCGAAGAGGACACCGATGGCGCCGACAGCGCCAAATACACCTGGGCCAACGCTGCGTATGCCATGGCGGTGAACATCAACCGCTCGTTCAAGCACTACGGCTGGTGCTCACGGATTCGCGGGGTTGAATCAGGCGGCGAGGTGCAGAACCTGCCAGCGCACACCTTCCCGACCGATGACGGCGGCGTGGACATGAAGTGCCCGACCGAGATCGCGATCTCCGATCGGCGCGAAGCAGAACTGGCGAAAAACGGCTTCATGCCGCTGCTGCACAAGAAGAACACTGACTTCGCCGCATTCATTGGCGCTCAGTCCTTGCAGAAACCCGCCGAATACGACGATCCGGACGCCACCGCCAACGCCAACCTGGCTGCGCGTCTGCCCTACCTGTTCGCCACCTGCCGTTTCGCTCATTACCTGAAGTGCATCGTGCGCGACAAGATCGGCTCTTTCAAAGAAAAGGACGAGATGCAGCGCTGGTTGCAGGACTGGATTCTGAACTACGTCGACGGCGACCCGGCTCACTCCACCGAAACCACCAAGGCCCAGCATCCATTGGCCGCAGCCGAGGTTGTAGTCGAGGACGTCGAAGGCAATCCGGGTTATTACAACTCGAAATTCTTCCTGCGCCCGCACTACCAGCTGGAGGGCCTGACCGTTTCGTTGCGTCTGGTTTCCAAGCTGCCGTCTGCCAAAGGCGCCTGATCTAACAACGAATCGAGCCGCATCCTGATGCTGGCTCTGATTTAAAACACTGTGGTGAAGGCCGCACTGGAGAAAACATGGCTGTTGATATCTTCATCAAGATCGGCGACATCAAGGGCGAGTCCATGGACAAGGCCCACAAGGATGAGATTGATGTGCTGAATTGGAGCTGGGGCATGACCCAGTCCGGGAACATGCACACAGGGGGTGGCGGCGGCGCAGGCAAGGTCAATGCTAGAGACCTGTCGTTCACCAAGTACATCGACAAGGCAACGCCCAATCTGATGACGCTTTGCTCCAGCGGCAAACACATCGACAAGGTCACTCTGACCGTGCGCAAGGCAGGCGGAGAGAGCCAGGTCGAATATCTGGTGATCCATCTGGAAGAAGTCATCATGACCAGCTACGACACCGGTGGCTCCGGTGCAGAGGACCGCCTGACCGAGAAATTGACGTTGAACTTTGCCCAGGTTCGCGTCGACTACCAACCCCAAAAAGCCGACGGCACCAAGGACGGCGGCCTGATCAGATACGGCTGGAATATCCGCAGCAACACCACGCTGTGATCGCATCCATGCCTGCTCATGGCGAACAGGCGCATGGATGTAATGGATTTTTTTTGCAGGGAGCCTTAGCTGTGGCGAAGCCTTCGTTTATTAATTTGTGGAATGCCTACTCCAGACTGCTGGCAGAGCATCCCGATGGCCATCCTTGTGATGGTCCGTGGGCCAACCAGTGTGCTATCCGCATGAGCATTGCGCTGAATGCCGAGCACACCATCAAAGTTAACAAATCAAGTTACCGCGAACCCAAATGCGCGCATGAGCACGCCAGGGGGGCAGAGTCCTTGGCGAATTGGTTGTGGAAAGGAAGTCAGCTCGGGCGTCCGGCGATTTACACGAATGGCGTGTCTGATCGCGACAAAATTCTGAACAAGATGGGGATCATTTTTTTCAAGGATTTCTATTACCACCCCACTGACGCACACGGCCGTCCAACCGGGGATCACATTGATCTGTGGGACCGCGGGATTACCGGCACCCATAACAGCGACTACTTCCATCGCTCCAATAACGTCTGGTTCTGGGAGCTCTTATGATGAAAGTCTTTCCCGTAATCATCCTGACCGTACTCAGTTTTTCTGCTTGCGCCGGCCAGAAAACCCACGCTGACAATGATGTGATGGAAATCTCGTTCGATGGCCGCAACATCAGCTTGATAAATGATGACGGCCACTGCGGCCTCGCTCGCTCGGACGATTCTTTGTTGCGCCTCGGTGTGAAATGGCCCTGCTGGTTTAGCCAGAATTATCAGGGGAAGGTGCTTCTCAAAAACTACCTCTCGGCGCAGATATTTATGGTTCAGCACAGTGAGCCCGCTGCCCCTCCGCACACCAGCTGTACGACAGATCTGCAGGCCATCCGTTATTTCAAAGGCAGCGTAGAACTTGCTCCAGTACGTAGAGTGGGGACATGTGATACCAGCCGATGGGACCAGAAAGTCTTCGTTTGGCAGTTCGACTGGTGAACGGCCTGACCTCTCGCGACCGTCTGCAACCCTCGTTGCTTGACCGTCTGACCGATGAAGAGCCTGGTAATCTTCAAGAAAGCGCCGACAAACGCGTGCTTTCCTTGAATCAGCTGAAGGCCTCGGTGTTGCGTGACCTCACCTGGCTGCTCAACACCACCTCGTTGCTGAATGCCGATGCCACGTTGCACACACCAGCCGGTACGTCGGTGATCAACTATGGCCTGCCTGCGCTGGCGGGAAACAGCGCCTCGAGTATCGATGTGAGCATTCTGGAAAGTCTGATTCATCAAGCCATCGCAACGTTTGAGCCACGTATTCTGAGGAATACCTTGCGGGTGCGGGCGCAAACCCTGCCAGACCAGATGAACCACAACGCTTTGAGTTTCGAGATCGAGGGCGATCTGTGGGCGCAGCCGGTGGCGTTGCCGTTGCTGCTGAGAACGGATCTGGATCTGGAATCCGGTCACGTGCAGGTCGTGCCTGCCGAACAGCGGAGGCGCGCATGAATCCGCGCCTGCTGGAGCTGTACAACCAGGAGCTGCAACACGTTCGCGAAAGCGCAGCAGAGTTTGCCAAGGAATACCCGAAGATTGCTGGCCGCCTGACGCTGTCCGGGATTGACTGTGCCGATCCTTACGTCGAGCGGCTGCTGGAGGGTTTTGCTTATTTGACCGCCCGTGTCCAGCTCAAGCTCGATGCCGAGTATCCGACCTTCACTCACAACCTGCTGGAAATCGCCTACCCGCATTACCTGGCGCCCACTCCATCCATGACGGTCGTCCAGATGCAGATCGACCCGGATGAAGGCTCGCTGAGCGGCGGTTTCACGCTGCCGCGCGACACCGCACTGCGCGCGACATTGGGCCGTGATTCGCAAACCCCCTGTGAATATCGAAGCGCCCACCCAGTGACACTGTGGCCCCTGAGCGTCAGTCAGGCCGACTACTTCGGTAATCCCACAACCGTGCTGGGACGGCTCGCGGCCAACGAACCGAAAGCCAAAGCGGGTTTGCGCATCACCTTGCGCGGTGGCGCCGAACTGCCGTTCAACACGATGAGCCTGGATAATCTGCCGCTGTACCTCAATGGCGCGGACGAGCTTCCGTTTTGTCTGTACGAGCAGTTGCTCGGTAATGCCTGCGCGGTATTCGCACGCCAACCCGGCGCGGAGTGGGTCGAACGGCTCCCGAACGACGCGTTGAAATCCTGCGGATTCGATGACCGGGAAGCCGCGATGCCTGTAATTCCTCAGGCGTTCCAGGGTTACCGCTTGCTTCAGGAATATTTTGCTCTGCCCCAGCGCTACCTGTTCATCGACTTCACCCAGCTTGGCAGAGCCGTTCAGCGGTGTACCGGGCAAGAGCTGGAACTGATCGTGTTGTTCGACCGCTTCGACAAAAGCCTTGAAGGGAGCGTCGGACCCCAGCAGTTCGTGCCGTTCTGCACCCCGGCCATCAACTTGTTCCCGCGGCGGGTCGATCGGATTCACTTGTCCGATCGCGTCAATGAACACCACGTGATCGCTGACCGGACCCGCCCGATGGATTTCGAAATCCATTCGCTGACCAGCGTCACCGGTTACGGGACGGGCCCGGAGCAAACCTTCCTGCCGTTCTACGCCGTGCGCGACCCTTCGCGTTATGGCCGCAACAAAGCCTATTACACCCTGCGACGCGAGCCTCGCGTGTTGTCCAGCGAACAACGCCGCACCGGCACGCGCTCGACCTACGTCGGCAGCGAAACCTTCGTCAGCCTAGTGGACAGCCAGCAGGCGCCCTACCGTCATGACCTGCGCCAACTGGGGGTGAGCGCGTTGTGCACGAACCGCGATCTGCCGTTGTTCATGAACACGGGGAGTGGCAAGACCGATTTCACACTGGCGGACAGCGCGCCCGTCGCGTCGATTCGCTGCCTTGCCGGACCTGGCCGCCCTCGCCCCAGCCACGCCCACGACCACAAGGCCTGGCGTCTCATCAGCCAGTTGTCCCTGAACTACCTGTCACTCAGTGAACAAGGCCAAGGCGCCGCCGCGTTGCGCGAACTGCTTCGTCTTTATGGCGACAGCAACGATGCAGCGCTGCAATTGCAAATCGAAGGCCTGCGCAACGTCAGCAGCAAGCCTTGTACGCGTCGCCTGCCGATGCCGGGTCCCATCGTCTTCGGTCGTGGTCTTGAAATTACGCTGGAGTTCGACGAAAACGCCTTCCGAGGCACCGGCGTTTTTTTGCTGGGCGCAGTGTTCGAGCGTTTCCTGGCACGGTACGTCTCCATCAACAGCTTCACCGAAACCGTGATTCGTACCAGCGAGCGCGGCGAGATCATGCGATGGAAAGCCAAGCCCGGTCGGCGTCCGACCCTGTGAGTACGCTCACTGACATGCACAACGAGCCTTGGGAATACGATTTTTTCCAGGCACTGCGCCGCATCGAATGTGAATCGCCGCAACTGCCACGAATCGGGCATTCGATGCGTCTGGCAGATGATCCATTGCGATTGGGGCAGCAGCCCGACTGCGCCTTTGCACCGTCGACACTGGCCGCGCTGAACCCTGGCGACGAGGGTAAACCGGCGCGGCTTGAGCAGTTTTTCTTCGGACTTGGCGGTCCGAACGGCCCGCTTCCGCTGCACTTGACCGAGTACGTGCGCGAGCGTCAGCGCAACCATGCAGACAGCACGAGCAAACGCTTTCTCGACGTTTTTCATCATCGCCTGCTCAGCCTGTTTTACCGCGCCTGGGCCGAGGCGCGCCCGACGGTCAGCCACGACCGACCCGACGACGATTACTGGTCGGCGCGACTCGCTGCGTTCAGCGGCCGCGGCATGCCGAGCCTGCTCGATCACGGTGTGATTCCCGACACGGCAAAGCTGCATTTCAGCGGCCATCTCTCGGCGCAAACCCGCTACCCCGATGGTCTCAAGGCGATTCTTGAAGACTACTTCGGCCTGCCAGTGAAGATCCAGGAATACGTCGGCCAATGGCTTGAGCTGCCGGAACGCAGCCGTGTGGCGGTCAGCGCAAATCGGTTGGGCATCGACTTCTGTCTGGGCAGTCATGTCTGGGACCGCCAACACAAATTCCGCATCCGCCTCGGCCCGCTCAAGCTCGATGAATACATGGGCATGTTGCCCGATGGCGAGCCGTTCAAACATCTGGTGGCGTGGGTCGCCGAGTATCTGGGCCACGAACTGGATTGGGACCTGAACCTGATTCTGGAGCAGCCCCAAGTCCCGAGACTGCAACTCAACGGCCAGTTTCGACTGGGTTTTAACACGTGGCTGGGGCAACCGGCGCAAGACGCCGACGATTTGATTCTGGCCCGGCACTACGCAGATCACACGAGCACGGCAGAGCCGTCGTCATCAACCTCTCAACACCACTTCGCAGGGAGCACAGAACATGGGTGAGATCAGTCGCGCAGCGCTGTTCGGCAAGTTAAACAGCGTCGGCTACAAGGCCATCGAAGCCGCAACCGTGTTCTGCAAGCTACGGGGCAATCCGTATGTGGAGCTTGCGCACTGGTTCCACCAGTTGCTGCAATTACAGGACTCGGACCTGCATCGCATCATGCGGCAGTTCAATGTCGAACCTGCCCGCCTGGCGCGCGACTTGACCGAAGCACTGGATCGCCTGCCACGCGGATCGACGTCGATCACCGATCTGTCTTCCCACGTTGAGGAAGCGGTTGAGCGAGGCTGGGTGTACGGCAGCCTGATGTTCGGTGAAAGCCAGGTGCGCACGGGCTATCTGCTGATCGGCATTCTGAAAACACCGAGTCTGCGCCATGGGTTACTGGCGCTGTCGTCTGAATTCGATAAGGTCAAAATCGAAGCCCTCAGCGAGCGATTCGACGAATACGTCGGCGACTCACCGGAAAACGCTCTGAGCGCCAGCGATGGTTTCAACGCGGGCGCAACTCCCGGCGAAGCGAGCGGCGCCATCGCACCCAGCGCCATGGGCAAACAGGAAGCTCTCAAACGCTTCACCGTGGACATGACCGAGCAGGCGCGCAGCGGCAAACTCGACCCCATCGTCGGGCGCGATGAAGAGATTCGGCAGATGGTCGACATCCTCATGCGCCGCCGCCAGAACAACCCGATTCTCACCGGGGAAGCCGGCGTCGGCAAAACGGCCGTCGTTGAAGGCTTCGCCCTGCGCATTGTCGCCGGGGACGTCCCGCCAGCGCTGAAAGACGTCGAGCTGCGCAGCCTCGATGTCGGCCTCCTGCAGGCCGGGGCAAGCATGAAGGGGGAGTTCGAACAGCGTCTGCGCCAAGTCATCGAGGATGTCCAAGCCTCCCCAAAACCGATCATTCTGTTCATCGACGAAGCCCATACCCTCGTCGGCGCGGGCGGTGCCGCGGGCACCGGCGATGCCGCAAACCTGCTGAAACCGGCGCTGGCTCGCGGCACCTTGCGCACCGTCGCCGCCACGACATGGGCTGAATACAAGAAACATATCGAGAAAGACCCGGCCCTGACCCGACGTTTCCAGGTCGTTCAAGTGGGTGAGCCTTCAGAAGAGAAAGCCTTGCTGATGATGCGCGGCGTGGCGTCGACGATGGAGAAGCACCATCACGTGCAGATCCTCGACGAAGCGCTGGAAGCGTCGGTCAAGCTGTCTCACCGCTACATTCCGGCGCGCCAGTTGCCCGACAAATCGGTCAGTCTGCTGGACACTGCCTGCGCTCGGGTTGCGGTCAGCCTGCATGCCGTACCCGCCGAAGTAGACGACAGTCGTCGGCGCATCGAAGCCCTGGAAACAGAATTGCAGATCATTGCGCGAGAGCATGCGATCGGGATCGATACCGGCGCTCGTCGGGACAACAGCGAAGCACTGCTTAACACTGAGCGACAACGTCTGATCGAGCTTGAAAGCCGTTGGGGCGAAGAAAAATCGCTGGTCGACGAGCTGCTCTGCACACGTGCCGAGTTGCGCGAAACCGCAGGCGTCGTTGATCAGGAAACGGGCAGTGAGCATAGCCACGCGTTGCGGGAAAAACTGGTCGACCTGCAGGCCCGACTCAGCGGTTTACAGGGCGAAAATCCACTGATTCTGCCAACCGTGGATTATCAGGCCGTAGCCTCGGTGGTAGCCGACTGGACCGGCATTCCCGTGGGTCGCATGGCACGCAATGAACTGGAAACCGTGCTCAACCTCGATCAGCACCTGAAGAAACGCATCATTGGTCAGGATCACGCGCTGCAGATGATCGCCAAGCGCATCCAGACCTCGCGGGCCGGGCTGGATAACCCCAGCAAACCCATCGGCGTGTTCATGCTGGCGGGCACTTCCGGCGTGGGCAAGACCGAGACCGCGCTGGCGCTGGCCGAGGCGATGTACGGCGGCGAGCAAAACGTCATCACCATCAACATGAGCGAGTTCCAGGAAGCCCATACCGTCTCGACACTCAAAGGCGCTCCGCCTGGCTACGTCGGGTACGGCGAAGGCGGCGTGCTCACCGAAGCGGTGAGGCGCAAACCTTACAGTGTCGTACTGCTGGACGAAGTGGAAAAGGCGCACCCTGACGTGCACGAAATCTTCTTCCAGGTTTTCGACAAAGGCGTGATGGAGGATGGCGAGGGTCGCGTCATCGACTTTAAGAACACGCTCATTCTGCTGACCACCAACGCAGGCACAGAGTTGATTTCGCACCTGTGCAAAGACCCGCAGAACGTGCCTGACCCGGAAGACATTGCCAAGGCCTTGCGCCAGCCCCTGCTTGAGATTTTCCCGCCCGCACTGCTCGGCCGTCTGGTGACCATTCCGTATTACCCGCTCAGCGACACGATGCTCAAGGCGATTACTCGCTTGCAGCTCAATCGCATCAAAAAACGCGTGGAAAGCACGCACAAAGTCGCCTTCGACTACGACGATTCGGTGATCGATCTAATCGTCTCGCGGTGCACCGAAACCGAAAGCGGCGGCCGGATGATCGACGCATTGCTGACCAACACCTTGTTGCCGGACATGAGCCGCGAATTCCTGACGCGCATGCTCGAAGGCAAGGCGATGGCGAGTGTGCGCATCGGTGTGCGGGATCACCAGCTGGATTATCGGTTCAGCGATGTCGGTTGAGCACTGTTAATCCGTGTGGGAGCGCGCTTGCCCGCGAAGGCGATCGGTCTGAGACGAATGCATCAGCGGATGCCAACGGATTCGCGCGCAAACGCGCTCCTGCAAATGCCATAAAAGCTATTGAGATAACCCATGCAATTCACGCAAATCACCCGCCTGGCACAAGTCAGCAGCCCTCTGGGCCCGGACGTTCTGATCCTGAAAAACATGAGTGGCGGCGACGAGCTGGGGCGCCTGTTCGAATACGAATTGCAACTGACATCGAAGGACGGCTCAATCGATCTCAACCAACTGCTCGGCAAGCCCGTAAGCCTGTCACTACAACTGAGCGCCGGCAGCCGCTACTTCCACGGCGTGGTTTCACGCTGCAGCCAGAACGTCGACACCGGTCAGTTCGCAAGTTATCAGGTCACGTTGCGTCCTTGGCTGTGGCTGCTGACCCGAACCTCCGACTGCAAGATTTTTCAGCACCTGACCATCCCGCAGATCATCAAGCAGGTCTTCCGGGACCTCGGATTTTCTGACTTCGAAGACGCCCTCACCCGCCCCTATCGCGAGTGGGAATACTGCGTGCAGTACCGCGAAAGCAGCTTCGACTTCGTCAGCCGTTTGATGGAGCAGGAAGGCATCTACTACTTCTTCCGCCATGAGAAAGATCGCCATGTGCTGGTAATGGCCGACGCCTATGGCGCTCACCACCCAGCACCGGGTTATGAGTCGGTGCCGTTCTATCCACCCGATGGCCAGCATCGCGAGCGCGATCACATCAGTGACTGGCGACTCGCGCAGGCCGTGCAACCTGGTTCGATCGAGCTCAACGACTATGACTTTCAGCGGCCTGGCGCGCGCATCGACGTGCGCTCGGCGATGCCCCGCCCTCACACGGCAGGCGACTACCCGCTCTACGACTATCCCGGCACCTACGTGCAAAGCGAGGACGGCGAGCACTACGCTCGCACCCGCATCGAGGCGATTCAGAGTCAGCACGAGCGTGTCGAACTCAGCGGCAATGCGCGCGGCTTGGGTTCCGGTCACCTTTTCAGCATGAGCGGCTTCAGCCGGCAGGATCAGAACCGCGAATACCTGGTCGTCAGCACCCGCTACCTGATCGCTCAGGAAAGTCTTGAAACCGGCGGCGCCTCAGCCGGCCTGCAATTTGAAAGCGCGCTGGGTTGCATCGCTGCGCAACAAAGCTTTCGCCCGTTGCCGATCACACCGCGACCCATCGTCAAGGGCCCGCAGACCGCCATGGTCGTAGGCCCCAGCGGTGAAGAAATCTGGACCGACCAGTTTGGCCGGGTAAAGGCGCACTTCTACTGGGACCGTCATGACCAATCCAACGAAAACAGCTCGTGCTGGATTCGCGTGTCACAGGCCTGGGCAGGCAAAAACTGGGGCTCGATGCAAATC
Organism: Pseudomonas abietaniphila; assembly: GCF_039697315.1. Taxonomy (NCBI): domain Bacteria; kingdom Pseudomonadati; phylum Pseudomonadota; class Gammaproteobacteria; order Pseudomonadales; family Pseudomonadaceae; genus Pseudomonas; species Pseudomonas abietaniphila. The sequence goes on from NZ_CP155619.1 coordinate 2,942,586, forward strand.
CCACGCATCGGGCAAGAAGTCATCGTCAGTTTTCTGGAAGGTGATCCGGACAGGCCGATCATTACCGGCCGGGTCTACAACGCCGAACAAACCGTCCCCTACGACTTGCCCGCCAATGCGACGCAAAGCGGCATGAAAAGCCGCTCGAGCAAAGGCGGTACCCCGGCGAACTTCAACGAAATCCGCATGGAAGACAAGAAAGGCGCCGAACAGCTGTACATCCACGCCGAGCGTAATCAGGACATCGTGGTGGAGGTGGATGAGAGCCATTCGGTGGGGCATGACCGGAATAAGAGCGTTGGGCATAACGAGACGGTAACGATTGGTCTGGATCGATTGCGCGCGGTCAAGCACGACGATGTGCTGCTGGTAGGTTCGAGTAAAACCGACAGTATCAGCCGCAGTTACCTGATTGAGGTCGGGGAGAACTTGCGTCTTGTCTGCGGCAAGAGCGTGCTGGAGCTCAACGCCAGCGGCCAGATCAATCTGACTGGCGTGCAATTCAACTTCAACACCGAAGGCAGCGCCGAAATCAACACCGGCGGCACGCTGCATCTGAACATCGGCGGTGGTCCCGGCGCTACGCCTGACGGTCAAGGCGACAAGGGCAGTATCGACGCGGCGGTGAAGTCCATGTTCCCGACACCCAAATCCGCCCAGTAATCACCTCATTCAAGAGAAGTCGTCGCCATGACGTATCGCATCAATGAATTCCAGTTCGCCCTGCCCGACGCCGAGTTGCAGGACGCATCGATCAACATCCTGAAATTTCCCGTGCTGGGCACGTCACTGATCGTTAGCCGCAGCTTTCTGGCCGACGAGGAAACCCTGCACAGCAATTTCGATGCTCAACTCAAGCGCCTGGAACAGCAAGTCAACGAGCTACGTTATCAACCGGCGCAAACGGTGCGTGTCGGCAATACCCAGGAAATTGAAGCGCTGGAGTTGCGTAGCCAGTTCAGCAAGGGCGCTGAAAAAGTATTCCAGTATCAACTGGTACTTGTTCTCCCCGGCACGCGCAAAATGCTCGCCCTGAGTTACGTCAAAGCGCAGCCACTAGGCGACGCCGAAGCGGCGCACTGGGCACGGATCAAGCATTCGCTGCAATTCGACGGTATCCAATGAGTGCTCCGCTTATGTGCATGAGTGTTACCAATGTCTGACGCGCTCTGGGCTGGACGAGTGGGCGACGCCCTCGCTCATACGTCGATGATGGCCGACATTCTTGGCGGTGTTCTTGAAGTGGCGGCCAACATCGCCATCGGAGCCCTGGCGACCGCCGCGGTGATCGCCGCAACCGGCCTGACGGTTGCCACCGGCGGCATCGGTGCCTGCGTATTGGGCGCGGTGGTGGGGCTGGTTGTCGGTGTGGTGATGAGCAAAACCGGGGTCGACAAAGGCCTCAGCTCGTTGTGCGAGGACATCGGCAACGGCCTGTTCCCACCCACGGTGCAGGCAAATATCTCGACAGGCTCCTCTGACACGCTGATCAACGGAATGCCGGCTGCCAGAGCCGCCGGCAGCGTACCTTCAACGTTTGTGCCTTCCGGTTCACAAGCCAGTGAGGAGCCCTCGGAACCCGAGGCTGGCAATGATGCGTTGGCTGAAAACGAGCCTGGCTTTCTCGACATGGCCATGGGTTTCTTTTCACAAATGTGGCGCCCGACCGTCGCGGCACCCGGACCCGGTGTCGTTCCCAAGCCGCTGGATCTGGTGCTCTGCACCCGGCACCCACCTATGCCAGAGCAAATGCTCGCCGAAGGTTCGGACAAAGTCACGATCAATGGCCAGCCCGCCGTGCGCAGCGGCGACCGCAGTACGTGCGATGCCACGGTTGTGTCGTCAGGACTGATTTCGCCCAACGTGCGGATCGGTGGCGGCAAAGTCGTGGTCCGTGAGATCCGCAGCGGCAAGACGCCCGGCGTTGGCCTGGCGATCACCGCGCTGATGATGCTCAAGGGCAGCAAGGGCAAGTTCTGGAGCAACTTGCCCTGCATGCTGCTCAGTGGCGTGAATTCCTTCGTGGTCAGCTCCGCCATGAGCGCGCTGACCAACGCGATTGCCGGCTCGCCAAACCCGGTGCATGCCGCTACGGGCGCCAAGGTGCTAGGGGGCGTTGAAGACCTGGATTTCGCTCTGCCGGGCATTCTGCCCATCGAATGGCAACGTTTTTACAGCAGTCGCGATGAACGTCGCGACGGACTATTCGGCGCCGGGTGGAGTGTCACGTATGAAGTCAGCGTGCGCATCGAAGCCCACCCGGAAGGCGGCGAGCGCCTGATCTACATTGACGAACAAGCTCGCAGCATCGACATGGGCTCCATTGCTTTGGGTGGCGCAGTGTTCAGCGCTGGCGAAGGGCTCGCTGTCAGGCGTCATACCAGCGGTCAGTTGCTGATTGAAAGTGAAGACGGGGTGTATCGGCTGTTCGAACCGTCAAGCGACAACCTTGCCGTGTTACGCCTGACCCAGTTGGGTGACCGCAACGACAATCGTATTTACCTGGATTACGACACCGAGGGACGCCTCGTCCAGCTGCGTGACACCTTCGATCAGTTGCGTGTGGTGCTGGCTTATTCCTCACAGTGGTCACGCCGAGTCGAACGGATCGAGCGGATCTTCGCCGACCAGTCCACTGAGTTGCTGGCGACTTACACTTATGACAGGTCAGGCGACCTGGCTGAAGTCAGTGACACATCGGGGAATCTGCGACGGCGGTTCGCCTACGACGACGGCGGACGCATGGTCGAGCACCAATTGCCTACAGGCCTTCGCTGTTTTTATGAATGGTCGCTGATCGACAACCTCGAATGGCGCGTCACCCGCCATTGGACCGATGACGGCGAGGAATACCGATTCGAGTATGACCTCACCGCTGGCACCACGCGGATTACTGATGGCCTGAACCGGGTCAGCACGCGTGGTTGGGATCCTCAGCATCAGATCACCGACTACACCGACAATCTGGGCCAGACGTGGAAGTTTTTCTGGAACGATGAGCGTCAATTGCTGGGCGCGGTCGATCCACAAGGTGGGCAATGGCAGTACAGCTACGACGACGCCGGCAATCTTTGCTCGACACGGGACCCGTTGGCCCGCACCGACTCCACGCTGTGGCTGGAGCACTGGTCACTGCCAATCGTGGAAACCGATGCTGCCGGTCACAGCTGGCAATACTGGTACGATTCGCGCGGCAATTGCACTCACGAGATCGATCCGCTCGGTCATCCGACGCATTATCGGTATAACGACCGCGGGCAAATCATCGAGATCATCGACGCTACCGGCAAAAGCAAACGTCTGCGCTGGAACGCTTTCGGACAGCTAACCGAGCGTATCGACTGCTCCGGTTACCCTACGGCGTTCAGCTACGACGACCGTGGTTATCTGCAAAGCATCACCGATGCACTCGGCGAGCGCACCGTCTTCCAACATGATGCACAGGGTCGCCTGCTGCACAGCGTGCTGCCCGATGGTCGGATCGAACACTACCTACGTGACCCCCACGGTCTGCTCACGAGCTATACCGATCCCGCGGGCCACACCACCGGATATCAATATGACCGGCGCGGCCAGGTGCGACGTAGGACCGACGCCCACAACCGCAGGGTGCACTTCAGTTATGACGCCTACGGTCGTGTGCAGGCGCTCACTAACGAGAACGGCGAACACTATCAGTTTGCCTGGGATGCCGGTGATCGCTTGGCCACGCAACAGGATCTGGATGGCAGTCAGCGCCGATACACCTATGACACGTTGGGCAATCCGGTTCGGGTCGAGCACATTCCCGCGCCGGGCGGTGACGATCCGGCGCCGCTGGTACAGGTGCTGGAACGCGATGCAGTGGGACGAATCGCGGCAAAGGTGACGGATGATGGCCGCAGTGAATATCAATATGACGAGATGGACCGGCTGACTGAAGTCACGTTTACAAGCGTTGAAGGTCAACAACAGCGCGTTGCGTTCGCTTACGACGCGCGGGGCCAGCTGCTTACCGAGCAGTCGGCATCTGGCGCTCTGCAGCATCATTACGATCAACTGGGCAACCTGGCTCAGACGCAGCTACCGGACGGCCGCTGGCTGAACCGGCTGCATTACGGCGGCGGGCATCTGCATCAGATTAATCTGGATGGCAAGGTCATCAGCGACTTCGAGCGTGATCGCCTGCACAGGGAAGTGCTGCGCAGCCAAGGACAGATCAGCACCCGCAGTCAATACGATCGCAGTGGGCGTTTGCGTTCACGACTGCGTCGACTCAACCACCAGCCAACGCAGCTGCCCGCTGATCGAGGACAAGAATATGACTACGACCCCGCGGATAATCTGATCGGACGACTGGACCGTACTCAAGAACGCGAGCAGCGAACGCAACTCCATTACGACGCTACCGCGCGCATCATCGCCAGTCAGGCCAGCTTTCACGGTAACAGCGAGACCTTCGCCTACGACGCGGCCGCAAACCTGTTGGATGGACCGCTTCCCGGCGCAGGATGGGTGCAGCACAACAGGTTGCTCACGTATCAAGATAAGCGTTATCGCCACGACGCCTTTGGCCGAATGGTCGAGAAACGCAGCGCGCGACAGGGCACACAACGGTTTGTTTACGACGCTGAAAGCCGCCTGATCGAGGTCCACAACCCAAGCGGCAACGTCGTCCGTATGAGCTACGACCCGCTCGGCAGACGCATCGGCAAAAGCGAACACAATTCACAAGGCGTTTTGCTCGGCGAAACCCGATTCACGTGGGATGGCCTGCGACTGTTGCAGGAGCAGCGCAACAGCCAAAGCAGCGTGTACCTCTATGCCGAAGGCTACGACCCCATCGCCCGCGTCGATGGCTGCGGCGAAATGGAGAAGATTCGCTACTACCACAACGACCTGAACGGCCTGCCCGAACAACTCACCGAAACCGACGGCGCAACGGTCTGGCAGGCACGCTACCGGGTGTGGGGCAGCATCCTGGAAGAAACCCGTGAGCCGTACTTCATCGAGGAGCAGAATCTCAGGTTTCAGGGCCAGTACCTTGATCGCGAGACCGGACTGCACTACAACACCTTCAGGTTTTACGACCCTGACATAGGCCGGTTTACCACGCCGGATCCGATTGGGTTGGCGGGCGGGCTGAATTTATATCAGTACGCGCCGAATCCGGTTGGGTGGGTGGATCCTTGGGGCCTAAGCTGCACGCCCAACAAAAAGACCACTTATCAGGGGGCGAGCAGGAGGGATGCATTCAGGCAAGCTAAGCGCGACGCTGGGGTTACTATGAGCCAGAAACCATCGGCGCTGACACGGCCCGATTTGTTGGACGGGAACAAAGATCCAATCATTCAAAATGGATTGCCCGTAAAAACCAGGCAGTACCATTACACAAACAATCGCGGCGAGTCCATTGTGATCCAGGAGCACAGCCTAGGTCATACGAAAGCTACGTCAGGGCACGGAGCAGAGCCTCATTTTAATGTGAGGCCTATAGAAAACGTCGGAACAGGTCACGTCCCCGGCACTCACGGCCATTACAATTTTTAGGATTCAGAGATGAACCTACTCGATAGCATCAACAACAATATGTTTTTAAAAACTCTATTCCCTGAGGGTTTGACGGAAAAAATTCTTATCGGGCAAATTGGATTCGATGTTGAAGGCCGATTCAGCATCAACCTTCACACAACGCAAAAACCTTCCATAGAAGTTAAAAGATGGGGCTCATATGGTCGCGACTATGACGTCATCGTGATCAAACTACTCGGCAGTAATGTCTGTGACTTCTCCGTCACTCACTGGCGCGAAGTTTGTTACTCGCACATTCGCTTAATCAAAACAGATAACCTATTAAAGCTAAGCGCGGCAGAAGAAAACTGGGCGGTCCACGCGGTCTTTGAAACTATAGGATTTCAAGAGTGCAGCACCTATTTGTCATAGTCGATCGACCGAAAATACATTCTTGGCGGTGGACCGCAGGCGGTCAATAAATATGGCAAACGCCGCACTGAAGGCCACCGCAAGAAACTCAGTCGCCGCAGCCACCGAACCCTTTCGCGGCCGACTGTATCGGCAGGGGTCTGTTGGGCGCGGCGGCAGGAATGTCTTCTACAGCGAGCGCAGCTGCGCGCTGAAGAACTGCGCCTCGACGAGGAAGACATTGCCAGTGAAGCATTTTTGCTGCGGCGTAAACGGATGCTTGATCCTCATCGAATCCCACCGGTACCCGCCCAAAAACTCAAGGTGAGCAAGCTAAGGCCGATACGAACTAATTACACCTCCTCTTTCCCGTCTACCCAGCACAGACACACAGCAGTCCCGCAAGGAGCACGTTCGGCATGATCGTCGGTATAGATCTTGGCACCACCCATAGTCTGGTCGCCGTTTGGCGCGATGGCGCTACTCAATTGGTCAGTAATGCGTTGGGCGAGTGGTTGACGCCGAGTGTCGTGGGGCTGGATGACGAGGGGCATGTGCTGGTGGGCAAGGCCGCGCGTGAGCGGCTGCAGACGCATCCGGGCAGTACGACGGCGTTGTTCAAACGTCATATGGGCAGTGCGCATGAGGTGAAACTCGGTTCGCGCAGTTATCGCCCGGAAGAGCTGTCGGCGTTGGTGCTCAAGAGCCTGAAAGCCGACGTTGAGCGGGCGTTTGGCGAACCGGTGACCGAAGCGGTGATCAGCGTGCCGGCGTATTTCAGCGACGCCCAGCGCAAGGCCACACGGGTGGCCGGTGAACTGGCAGGTTTGAAGGTCGAGAAGCTGATCAACGAGCCTACGGCTGCGGCGCTTGCCTATGGTCTGCACCAGAAGGAAGGCGAGACGTCGTTTCTGGTCTTCGATCTGGGCGGTGGCACGTTCGATGTGTCGATCCTTGAGCTGTTCGACGGGGTGATGGAAGTTCGCGCCAGCGCTGGGGATAACTTCCTGGGCGGCGAGGATTTCGATCAGCTGTTGCTGGAGCACTTCGTGACGCTGCACCGGAACGAGAGCGGGTTTCCGTCGACTGTTGCGGTGAAACAGCCACTGCGTCGCGAAGCGGAGCGCGTTCGCAAAGCGCTGGGACAGGACGCGAGCGCCGAGTTCGTGTTGCGTCATGCTGACCGTGAGTGGCGCAAGACGGTGACGCAGGATCAGTTGATCGAGCTGTATGCGCCGTTGCTGGATCGTCTGCGCGCGCCGATCGAACGTGCGCTGCGCGATGCGCGGATTCGGGTCGCGGACCTGGATGAGATTCTGTTGGTGGGCGGAACGACGCGCATGCCGTTGATCCGCAAGCTCGCGGCCAGCCTGTTTGGTCGCTTCCCGTCCATCAGCCTCAACCCTGACGAGGTGGTCGCTCACGGCGCGGCGATTCAGGCGGCCCTGAAGGCTCGGGATGCGGCACTCGATGAGGTGGTGCTGACCGATGTTTGTCCCTATACCTTGGGCATCGAGGTGTCGCGCTCAATGGGCAAGATTCAGGAAAGCGGTCATTACCTGCCCATCATCGAGCGCAACAGCGTGGTGCCTGTGAGCCGGGTGAAAACGGTGAATACCCTTCAGGACAATCAGCGTCAGGTGCTGGTGCGTATCTTTCAGGGCGAAAGCCGTCTGGTGAAGGACAACATTGCGCTGGGGGAACTGGATATCGCGGTGCCGGCCCACAAGGCGGGCGAAGTCGAGCTGGACGTTCGTTTCACGTATGACAGCAACGGCATTCTTGAGGCCGATGTGCGGATTCCCATGACCGGCGAGGCGCATACGCTGGTCGTCGAGAACAACCCGGGCGTGTTGACGCCCGCCGAGATCCAGGAGCGTCTGAAGGCGCTGGAAGCTCTGAAGATTCACCCACGCGAGCAGCAGGTGAACACGCATCTGGCGGCCCGACTTGAGCGCCTGTATCAGGAATACCTCGGCGATGCGCGGGAACTGGTAGGCATGTGGGCCAGCCAGTTTCAGCAAGCCCTGGAAACTCAGGATGAGCGCCAGATCAGCGAGGTGCGCAAGCGCCTGGCCGAACAGGTTGATCAGTTCGAACGCGGGGAGTGGTAACGCGCATGGATCATTGGAGTGTCCTTGAGCTGGACCGAAACGCTGACGAGCGCAGCATCAAGCGTCAGTACGCCAGGCTGCTTAAAGTAAATCGTCCGGACGACGATCCTGAAGCGTTCCAGCGTCTGCGGGAGGCGTACGAACATGCGTTGAACTGGGCACGCATGCGCTTGGAGGACGAAGAGTATGAGGACGAGGCGCTCAGCGAAGCGATTGAAGAATCAGCGCGCAGTCCGCTCACGAGTGAGCTACCGAATCCTCAACCGCATCAACTGAATGATGCAGGCCCGACGTCGTCCGAACTGGCGTTCAAGCTCGCCGCCGATCTGGCTTCGCACACCACCGACGAGAACCTTCAGCAGCAGTATCGCCATGCGCTGGAACAGGATTGCGCAGCACCCTTTCAACAGGCGCTGCTGAACCGGTGCCTGCAAGATCCAGAAGCGAATATGGATCTGCTCAAGGCTGCCGTCGCCCATCTGCACTGGCTGACGCCCTGGCAGACCGCTCGCATCCATCACGATCAGGAAGTGCATCTGACAGAAGCCTTGCTCGACAGGGAGCAGGCGGGTTTTGACTTACGGCTGAGCCAAGGCGACGAGCGTCGGCTGTTCAACGACATCGAGACGCTGAGCCGCCAACCGTGGCTGAACGGGCTGGAGCGTCGTCAGCAGTTCTATCGGTGGATGCTAGTGTTTCTGCACAACACCCAGGGCTGGTCGCCCGCGCTGTTCGACAGGATCTGCACGCTGTTCGGCTGGGAAACCAACAGCAGTTTGCCGCCTCAACCGGAGTTCATCTGGTACCGCCTGATCGAGCGCTGCGAGAAGCATGCGTACCTGCAACACCTGCAGCGCAGCCTGATCCGTAACTCGACGATCACCGATGAGCAAGCTGCCGTGCTGGTGCTCAATCCACCCCGCAGCAATGCCGAACGTGTGCATCTGGCGCGCAACGGCAATGTCGACCTGTGGGACGCCTGCGAGCGGTTGTGCAGTCAGTTGACCCATCGCTATCCTGACTTGCTGGAGCATTTCCCGAACGCCGATCTGGAAGGCTGGAGAACCCTGCATACCAAACCGATTCAAGCGCGACGCTGGATCTGGATTGGCTGGATGCTGATGACACTGCTCTACACGTTGCCCCAGCAGGTGATGTCCAGACCGACTACGTTCGCAGATGTCGCCGCCCTCCTAGGCGTGTATCCCGTACTCATGACAGCGGGTTGCATGCTCTTTATGCGGGTCTGGGGACCGCTGGCCAATGCATTGCAGGCCGGGGATGAGTGGATCAGCCAGAAATTGCTCCCCGATTCGCTCAGTTGGCCGGGCTCACAAGCGTTGCTGATACGTCACGGCGTTCCGCTGGTGCTCTGTGGCGTGATCATGGCCCGTGTCGGCCCTTGGGCTTTGGGTTGCTACTCGATGTTGATGTTGCTGTGGCTGATCGCTTCCCCTGGGCGACATCCGCAGGCGTATGCGGCCCTGTCTGCAAGGCTGGGGAGGCTGACCGGAAAAATAAAACGCGGGCCGCTGATCTTCGCTGCGGTGGTGATCGTGTTCATGGCTTACAAGGCGGTGACGTACCCTGCGTTCCAAACCGTTCCTGTGCCTGAGAAGCCGACAGCGACCGCTGCCCCGTTCGACTGCTCAAGCCAAGAGGCATTGAACCTGATGAACAAGTCATGCGAGCACGCGATGACAACGAAAGCCTGCCAAGGGAAAACCGTGGAGCAGAAGATCGCCTTGTGCAGAAGCATGCAGGCCAAAGGGCAGCTGCCTGCGGGCGAACAGAAGCCTGCCGGGTCGCGCTGAAAGTAAAGCGTCCGGCAAACACAAGCCGGGCGCTTTTTCTTACTCGATACTAAGCAACAATAATAAAAAACAGCCAGTTATCATCATTCATTCAATACACCCATCACCTTTGTATCAACTTCCTAACAAAACCCTACATACGACCATTAAGAAACTTGCGTGCGTAAAGTATTTGCAAAGTTCCGCTCATGTGTTTTTACTGCCTGTAATCTGAACGTCGCTTCACACTTCGTTACAGGTCATCCTCATGAATCATTTACTCTGGAAGTTATTCCCCAAGCAGCATCGTGAGTTTCTGCTGGAGCGGCTGTCGGTCGTGGATCGTCAGGTGGTCAACAAGACACTGTCGCGCAACGCCCGGTTCCCCGAGGCTTTCGACCATTTCGAGTGCATTTTCATTCATGTGCCGAAATGCGCGGGCAGCAGTGTGGCGATGTCGATCTTCGGCAGCACACCCACCGGCCATCTGCCGCTGTATTGGTATGAAAAACAATTCAAAGACCGTTATGAGCAATACTTCAAGTTTGGCTTTGTACGTGATCCATTACATCGAGCATTGTCGGCTTATCGTTATTTATTGCAGAACCCGCAGCAGCGGGATAGAGCCGCTTTCGAACTGGTCAGCCGTTATTCGCGGTTCGATACGTTCGTCGATGGCTGGCTGCACCCGGAGAATGTATCGAAGCAAATACACTTCGCGCCGCAGTATCAGTTTCTGCAAAACAGCATGGGGCAGATTGCCGTGGATTTCATCGGCCGTCAGGAACATCTGGAAGCGGACTTCGCCGCATTGTGCGAGCACCTCGACATCAACGTTCAGTTGCACCACCTCAACCGTTCTCCCGGGCCACGCTATCAGACGGCTAGGTTGTGTTCCGACGCCTCCCGCAAACGGATCCGCGAGGTTTACGCCCGAGACTACGAGTTGTTTTCCTATGACTGATACCCGCACAGAACCTCGCCCGCTGATCATTGCCTCGCCCCTGTCAGTGGCCCAGGCTGATCGTGAATCGCTGAAGCGACAGCGCGCATGCTGTATCTGGTTCACCGGGTTGTCCGGCGCCGGCAAAACCACGCTGGGTAATCACCTCGACCAGACGTTAGTCGCCCACGGGCTGCACAGTTACTTGCTCGACGGCGACCGTCTGCGCAGGGGCCTGTGTCAGGATTTGGGAATGAGCGAAGACAGCCGACGGGAAAACGTAAGGCGCATCGGCGAGGTCGCCAAACTGATGGTGGACGCCGGGCTGATCGTGATTGTCTCGGCGATTTCCCCTTATCGGGAAGACCGCGACGCCTGTCGGCAGCATTTCGCCGAAGGGCACTTCATTGAAGTGCACGTCAGTACGCCGTTAAGCGAATGCATGCGCCGGGACGCTAAAGGCTTGTACAAAGCCGTGCGCGAGGGACGAATCCGTCACTTCACGGGCATCGACAGCCCTTACGAAGCGCCTCTTGAGCCTGAGTACGTGGTCGACACCAGCGTCGATCAAGGCAGCCAGTTCATTGACCAGTTACTCGCACAGTTGCTGGAGACCCGCCCACGAAGCGGCGCGTACAGCGCGTTTACCGGCTCGCACGCTCTGGCACGCTGATTACAGAGGGATTACATTCGGGCAATTGTTCTGCGACCGGGGAACGATGAGGGGCTGAGGGGTTCACACTCCTTGTCTTTGAACCGTCTTCCTCACGAGTAACCTGTATGGAACACGTACTCCCGGACGCCTGGCTCAATGCGCTGCCGTTGCCTTGGCTCAATACCCTGATCGCCGCGACGGTTGCCGTGTGCATCGCACTGGTGGTGCGCTGGATTGCGCTGGTGATCTTTCGACGCGTCGCCAAATCGTTCGTCTTCGCCCAGCAACTGATTCACCGCGCAGAATCGCCGACGCTCTGGCTTATCCCGCTACTGGCACTGCAAACCGTATGGACGTCCGCGCCCGATGATCTGTTGTTGATCAAAGGCGTGCGCCATCTGAACGGGATGCTGGTCGTGGCCACATTCACCTGGCTGGCCTTGCGATGTGTGAAGGCCATTGGTGAAGCCGTGGCGATCCGCAACCCGCTGGACATTGAAGACAACCTTCAAGCACGACGTATCCAGACTCAGGTGCGTGTGCTGGTGCGTTGTTTGAATGTGCTGGTGTTGCTGTTCGGCACCGGTTTGATCCTGATGAGTTTTCCGCCGGTGCGGCAGATCGGTACCAGCTTGCTGGCTTCCGCCGGGCTTGCAGGCCTGGCGGCGGGTTTCGCGGCCAAACCGGTGCTGGGCAACCTGATCGCCGGGTTGCAGATCGCGATTTCGCAGCCGATCCGGCTGGACGATGTGGTGATCGTCGAGGGTGAATGGGGGCGCATTGAGGAGATCAGTGGCACTTATGTCGTGCTGAAGATCTGGGACGAGCGGCGGATGGTGATTCCGCTGCAATACTTCATCGAGAAGCCGTTCCAGAACTGGACGCGCAGCACGTCAAGCCTGATCGGGTCAGTGTTTTTGTGGGTGGATTACTCGCTGCCGCTGGAAGAGCTTCGGGCCGAGACGGAGCGTATCTGCAAAGACATCCCGCATCTGTGGGATGGCCGAGTGTGCGTGCTGCAGGTCACCGACACGACCGATAGGGCGATGCAGTTGAGGGTGCTGTTGAGTTCAGCAGATTCGTCGCGCAGCTGGGATGCCCGCTGCCACATGCGCGAGCGGCTGATTGCCTTCGTTGCCAAACAATACCCGCAATGCCTGCCACAGCTGCGGGCTGAAATGTCGTCACGCAACGTGAAGCCGGAGCGGGACGCTCATGAGCCACCGACCGAGATCCCGCGTCAGCCACCGGTGTAACAGGCCTCGATATCGCCGGCATGGAACACACGGAAAGCCATCGATCCTGTGGACGACGGCTGACCTGAGGGAGTGAGCTTGCTCACGAAAGCGGCGGTACAGTCGCCAGATATTCAGCGGCTGAAACTCGGTCTTCGTGAGCGAGCTCACTCCCACAGGGATCTACGCAGGGCTTACGACAGTAACCGCTCCCACATCGATATCGACCGCATGGAACACGAGGCGAACCATCAATCCTGTGGACGACGACTGACCTGTGGGAGTGAGCTTGCTCACGAAAGCGGCGGTACAGTCGCCAGATATTCAGCGGCTGACACTCAGTCTTCGTGAGCGAGCTCACTCCCACAGGGATCTACGCAGGGCTTATGACAGTAAACGCTCCCATAGGGAGCTAAGTGGGGCTTACGACAGCAAGCGCGCGTCCACAGAGGTATCTCGCCGAGACCCTGGACCGGCGCGCTGACTCAGACCTCACTGAGCCTGATTGAACATCACCACTTTGCCCATCATGGCGGCGGCAAACTGTTGGGCGCTCATTTTCACGCCGTTGAAGTCCACCACGTCGTTGGCGTAGTGCAGGTTGGAGGTGATGTTGTCACCTTCAACCTTGCCCACTTGCAGCATGATCGCCATACCACCGACCGACTCGGCAGCCCCTTTGGCCTGTTCGGCGATGGCGGCGTGGTCGGTCTGTCCGGCGGACAGTGCCTGCAGGCTGGCCAAGTCCTGAATCATCGGTTTGGACAGCACCAGCTTGGCGTCCAGTTGAGTCAGCAGCTGCTTGAGCAGCGCGGCACCCGGCTGGTCAAGGGAGGTCGGGTTACTCAGGTCCATCGACAGGCTGAAATGACTCTCGCCATTGGCGGTTTTCAGCGACAGCTTTTCCAGTTCAATGTGCGGCTTGGCTGACAGCAGCTTGCCGACTTCCGCCTGCACCAGCGCCTGATCGGCCGGGCTCAGGTGTGGCGTATAGGACTCACCCATGGCCGCCGCTGCTTGCGCCTGTGGCTGGACTTTTTCCTGATAGATCTGCAACAGGGCCTTGGTCGAGGCGATGTCGAAGTTGGCGAATTTCCAGACCATCTGCGATGAGCCGATGGCCTTGCCGTCGAACGAGATGTTGCCAATGTCGTAGGTGACTTGCGCGTTGAGGTTGCCTTCAACCTCCTGCAACAGACTGGTGTTGACGAAGTCCTTGAACTGCACCGGCGGACGACCTGCGGCCTGGAATGTCGCCGAGCTCACCTTGGCGTCGCTGTGACCCAAGTAGAACCCTGACTTGCCCTTGGTCCCGCCCGTGTTGAACGTCAGGTCACGCAGGGACAGGCTGACCGGTCCTTCTTCGGAAGTCGCGGTGACGTCCAGGCTGCCCAGCACGCCGTTGGCTTCCAGCTTCTCGCCGTTAGCGCTGCCCGATGCGTTGAGGGTGAAACCGGAGAATTTGAAGGAGCCGTTCTGGTCGTCGAACTGGAATGGCAGGAGTTCGATGCGGCCCAACGCAGCGCGATCGTAGCCCATGCTGAAGTGCCCGGTCAGTGGCGCTTGATCATGGGTCATGGCGAACCACTTCTCGGAATACACGTTCTTTTCGAGCGCCATGTTGCTGGCCGCCATGACCGGCACCAGATTCAGCGACTTCACGCGGCTCCACGGGAAAGGGCCGTGCTCGATGTTGTCCACGAACAACAGTTCAACCGGCTGACCGCCATTGAGCTTCGGGTTCTGGATGATGAATTTGTAATGCGCGGTGCTGGTGAAGAAGTGGCGATCCAGCGACAGCAGCTCGACGCTCGCACTGCCTTCATGGCCAACGAATGCAGCCTGAATTTGCTGATTGCCTTGCTGAACAGCATCACCGAGCACGCCCTCCAGGCGAGTCCCCGTGTACCAGGCACCGGCGGTGATGAGAGCGCCTGCAACCACGACGACGCCTACGGCAATGTTGACTGATTTTTTCATGTGTCGACTCGAAGATGTCCGTTCTTGAAGAGAGGTCGTGTCTTCCCTGACCCCGAAAGGGTTTCGGCGCTCCGATGCAAGCGCCGAGCAGCACCTTGCGCTGCCGAGAGCCCGGCGAGATTAGCATCTGCCGAGGGCATTTTGCAGGTGTTGCGCCTAGCCACGCCCTTTACCAAGGCGTTAGGCTGGGCATCAACCTGCAAACGGGATCGATGAGATGAGCAACGCGCAAAAGCCAAAGGGGCCGATAAAGGCGGTTATTTTCGACATGGACGGCCTGTTGCTGGACACCGAAGGCATCTATACCGAGGTCACCAATACCATCGCCAACTGGCACGGCAAAACCTTCGACTGGGCCGTGAAACAGCATTCCATCGGGCGTGGCTCGCAGGATTTCGCGGAGTACGTGATCAGCGCGCTTGAGCTGCCGATGTCCCCGGAAGAATTCCTCACCGTTCGCCAGCCGATGCTCGACGAGCGTTTTCCGTACGCCCAGCCGATGCACGGTGCTGAAGCGCTGGTTCGTCACCTCGCGCAACACAACATCCCGATCGCCGTGGGCACCAGCTCCTCACTTCATTACTTCCACGTGAAGACGAGCAATCACCGCTCCTGGTTCGAGCTGTTCAAACATGTGGTCACTGCCGACCACAAGGACGTGAAAGCAGCCAAGCCGGCACCAGATATCTTCCTGACGGCTGCGCGCCTGCTGGGCGTCAATCCGAAGGACTGCGTGGTGTTCGAAGACTCACCATTCGGTGTGACCGCCGCCAAAACCGCAGGCATGTACGCCGTGGCCGTGCCGGACTCGCACATGCCGGTGGCTCAATATGCACACGCCGATTTGATGCTGGGTTCGTTGGCGGAGTTTCCGCTGGAAGACTGGGGGTTGCCGGGTTATCACGCGTAACGCGAGCATGCGCGCATCCGTCGTACGCGCGCCCTTCAGACCACGCGCTTCAAATCCACACCCAGCGCCTGCGCAAAGGCTTTCACGAGCGGGCTGCGCGGTGCGCTGTGCCCAGGATGAGGTTGAAGGGCGTGCTCAGGTGAATGAGGTCCGGGCGCAAGGCGCGTAGCTGACCGTCACGCACCAAGTTGCGCGCGTAGTGTTCAGGCAGGAAGCCGATGAACCGGCCGGTCATGATCAGAATCGCCACGGCCTCCACCTGCGAGGCCGATGCCGACTGGCTGTCGTAATTGACGAAACTCGCCTTGTCTCGGTGAATGGCGTACCGGTGATTGATCACCTGGTAATGCCGAAGGCTGTCGATGTCCAGATCGTGCTCGGCCACGTCGAACAATGGGTGACCCACGGCACAGTAGGCGTGGGAAAGCTCCTCGTACAGCTCGAAATAATCGAACTCCTCGCGACGCTGGTAGACCGGAACGATGCCCACACTCAAACGCCCTTCGACAACACCGCGTTCGATGTCATCGAGTTGCGAGGCATGCAGGCGCAGCCTTACTTTGGGCGCTTCATCGTGCATTGTTCTGAGCGAGGCAATTAACGGCGAACTTTTATCGGACATCGTGTTATCGATAACGCCAATACTCAGGTCGCCGATCAATTCATTTTGCGCCGAACTAATCCGGTCTCTGAAAGTGTCCACCGAGGCAAATAGTTCGATGGTTGCCTGATAGACCAGCTTGCCCTCTTCCGTCAGATGAAACCCTTCCCGTCCTCGGGTACACAGTCGCATGCCGATGCGAATTTCGAGGTCCGAAATCTGCTTGCTGATCGCGGCAAGGCCGACGTTCAGCTCGTTCTGCGCAGCACTGAAACCGCCCGCCTCCACCACGGCCTGAAAGACCCGAAGCAGCTTGAAGTCCATTCCACTGAGGGATAAAGGCGGTCGAATCCCCGGTTTTGGCGGCACGTTTCCAGAAATGGAAAGTGGAGTTTCCATAATGCTTATTTACCTCGCCCGTTATATTCAACAGGCTTTGATCCACAACAAAAACATGCCCGATTGATAATAATGAACACAGAAAATGGCGATTGGCAACCATACGCACGACGCCCCGATCAGTGACCCGTTCGCTGATTTAAAGACGATAAAACCTGACACTTTGATCAGGACTTGCAACTCGAAACTGCCCTCAACTCTCAGCGAATACCCCCAGCACTCGACGCGTGTACACACCGTGATCGACAGGCTGTAAGGGCTGTTCACTGGCATCGAATACGCGCGGCCTGAACACAGCTTCGGAGAAACACCATGAACCAGAACCAGGCAGAGCAGCTGCAAGCCGAACGCAAGAAGTCCGAGAACGCGTTCGACATCACTCAGTACGAGCACGTGCCCCGTCGCTATTACGGGCGGATATTCTTCGCGACGGTGATCGTGATTGCACTGGCAGGCTTGGCACGCGCGTTCGCCAATGGGCAGATCGAGTGGGCTTACATCGGCCAGTTTCTGACCTCCGAAGCCATTATGTGGGGCTTGCTCAACACCATCGTCATGTCGATTCTGGCGATGATCCTCGGCGTGGTGATCGGCGTGATCACCGCCATCATGCGCATGTCGGCGAACCCGATCCTGCGCTACGTAGCGATCATCTATACCTGGCTGTTTCGCGGCACGCCGCTGATTCTGCAACTGCTACTGTGGTTCAACCTGGCCCTGATCTTCCCGGTGATCGGCATCCCCGGTGTGTTCCAGCTCGACACCGTCACGTTGATGACGCCCTTCGTCGCCGCGCTGCTGGGCCTGAGCATCAACCAGGGTGCGTACACCGCCGAGGTGGTTCGGGCGGGCCTGCTGTCGGTGGACACCGGTCAGTACGAAGCCGCCAAATCCATTGGCATGCCGCGCCTTCAAGCGTTGCGTCGGGTGATCCTGCCGCAGGCCATGCGCGTGGTCATTCCGCCCGTCGGTAACGAGTTCATCAGCATGGTGAAGATGACCAGTCTCGCCAGCGTGATTCAGTACTCGGAGCTGCTGCACAACGCGCAGAACATTTATTACGCCAACGCCCGCGTCATGGAGCTGTTGATCGTCGCCGGCATCTGGTACCTGGCGGTGGTCACCGTTCTGTCATTCGGTCAAAGCCGTCTGGAACTGCGTTTCGCACGCGGCGCCGGCAAGCGTTCGTAATTCAGGCCCTGGAGATTCGTATGAGAAGCATCGTCAAAGCCGTCGGCCTGAACAAATACTACGACCAGTTCCACGCCCTCAAAGACGTCAACATCGAGGTCGAGCAAGGTGAAGTGCTGTGCATCATCGGGCCCTCGGGCTCGGGCAAAAGCACGCTGCTGCGTTGCGTCAATCAGCTGGAAAAGATCGACAAGGGCGGCCTGTGGGTCGATGGCGAACTGGTGGGCTACCGCATCGTCGGCAACAAGCTGCACGAGCTGAACGAAAGCCAGGTTGCGCGCCAGCGATTGAGCACCGGCATGGTGTTCCAGCGTTTCAACCTTTTTCCGCACATGACCGCCCTGCAGAACGTGATCGAAGGCCCGATCCAGGTGCTCAAGCGTTCGCCCAAGGAAGCCAACGAAGAGGCGATCGAACTGCTCGCCCGCGTGGGCCTTGCAGACAAGCGTCATTCCTATCCCGTCGAGCTGTCCGGCGGCCAGCAGCAGCGCGTGGCGATTGCTCGCGCGCTGGCCATGCGGCCCAAGCTGATGCTGTTCGACGAACCCACTTCGGCCCTCGACCCGGAGCTGGTGGGCGAAGTGTTGTCGGTGATGCGCGACCTTGCGCACAGCGGCATGACCATGATCGTTGTGACCCATGAGCTGGGCTTCGCGCGCGAAGTCTCCAACCGCATGGTGTTCATGGACGGCGGCCAGATTGTGGAGGCCGGCAGCCCGGAAGACATTCTAATAAGCCCACAAAACCCAAGAACCCAAAGCTTCATTTCTGCCGTTCGCACCTAAACCAGAACAAACGAGAACGACCATGAAAAAACTGATCCTCCCCACGTTGCTCGCCGGCCTGATGGTCTCCGCTTCAGTCCTGGCTGCCGTCCCCGCCAGCCTCAAGGAAAAAGGTGAAATCACCGCCGCCATCGTGCCGAACTACCCGCCGATGGACTTCAAAGACACAAGCACCAACACGCTAACCGGCCTGGACGTCGATCTGGGTAACGCGCTGGCCGAACGTCTGGGCGTGAAAATCAGCTGGCAGGAAACCGCGTTCGAGCAGATGGTCAGCGGTCTGGTGACCAAGCGTTTCGACATCATTCTGTCGGGCATGACTGACACCGCCGAGCGTCAGAAATCGGTGACCTTCATCGACTACTTCACCAGCGGCCCACAGCTGTACACACTGACCAAGAACACCGAGCTCAATCAACTGACTGACCTGTGCGGCAAGAAAGTCGGCACCAGCCGCCGCACCACCTGGCCTGCGGAAATCGCGGCATGGAGCAAGGAAAACTGCGAAGCGGCCGGTAAGCCCGCCATTATCGTGACCGGCTCCGAAGGCTCCGCCGATGCTCGTGCGCAACTGCGTCAGGGTCGTCTGGATGCAGCCATGCAAGGCAGCGAAACCATTCCTTACCTCATGTCGCAGGAGAAGGACACCTACAAGCCGATCGGCCTGGCGATCTCCAAGCAGTTCACCGGCCTGGGCGTGAACAAGTCCAACCCGGAGCTGGCTAAAGCGATCGCCGAAGCGATGCAGGCCATGGTCGATGACGGCACCTACGGCAAGATCCTCAAGAAGTGGGATTTGGAGCAAGGTGCAGTGACCAAGATCGGGATGGATCAGGGCAAGTAATAGCGCGAGCCTGCACGGACGATTCCGCAACACGATCCTGTAGGAGCACGCTTGCCCGCGATTGCGATCTATCTGTGCCACGTTTTGCGACTGACACAACGCCTTCGCGGGCAAGCGCGCTCCTACAGTAGATCCCGGTGCCCCAGCGGCATCTGCGGCCAGAAAACAAAAAGGACATAAGAACACCCGTGGCCACCTACTCCCTCGTCATTCGCCGCCTGATGGTCTGCTCACTGACCATCGTCATGAGCCGGGCGATGACCAGCCCTTTGCTGACGCTGTTCCTGAGCACCAGACTGGGACTGAACCAGCAAGATGTCGGGCTGCTGATGGGGATCGCGGTGTTCCTCGCTACGCTGTTGGGTTTGTATGGCGGCTACATCATCGACCGCCTGGAAAAGCGCAAGCTGCTAATCCTGGCGATGCTGTCCAGCTCCATCGGCTTCACCCTGCTGACCTTCGCCCAGAACGTCTACCTCACCACCTTGACCTTGGTGATCACCGAGACTGCGTCAGCGCTGTTTCTGATCGGGTCCAAGGCGATCATCAGCGAGAACCTGCCCATCGGCGACCGCGCCAAGGTGTTCTCCCTGCGCTATACCCTGACCAACATCGGCTACGCCACTGGCCCGATGCTTGGCGTGTTGATTGCCGGACATCTGCCGCTGGCGCCGTTTCTGATCGCCAGCGCCATCGCGTTCGGCAGCCTGTTTCTCATGATCGGCATCCCGCCGACCGTGTCTGATCGCGAGCATCAACCCCGCAGTTTTCTCGACACCCTGGCGACGCTCAAAAACGACCGGACGTTGATCCTGTTCACTGGCGGCAGCCTGCTCAGCACCATCGTGCATGGCCGCTACACGCTGTACCTCTCTCAGTTTCTGCTGGTCACTCACACCTCGGCACAGGCGCTGAAAATCCTGTCCGCGGTCCTGGCCTGCAACGCAGTGACGGTGATCCTGATGCAGTACCAGATCGGCCGCTTTCTCAAGCGTGAGCAGTTGCCGTACTGGATATGCCTGGGCACTGCGCTGTTCGCCGTCGGACTCTTCGGCTTCAGCTTTGCGCAAAGCACCTTGGCCTGGTGCGCGGCGATGTTTGTGTTCACCTTGGGCGAGATGATCATTTACCCGGCCGAGTACCTGTTCGTCGACACCATCGCGCCCGAGCACCTGCGCGGGAGTTATCTGGGCGCACAAAACCTGGCGGCTTTCGGTGGCGCAATGAGCCCGGTGATCTGTGGTTGCTTATTGATCAACACGCCAGCACCGACGATGTTCTATGTGCTGGCGTGTCTGACTGCGGTCGGTGGGACGCTGTGTTTTCTCAGCGGGCGACGCGCGAAGCTCACTCACCCGGATATTCCCTTGTAGAAGCGTGCCACCAACCCAAAATTGTCACTTTTCAAATCCGCCACAAACAGGCGAGTATGTCCGGCCTAGAGCTGTCGGTCTGACGGGCCTCTTCCAGAGCTTCGAGCCTGCCCAGACTGTCCTGATTTCCACTTCCTGACGAAAAGGACATCGAGCAATGATCTACCGCACGCTTGGCCAATCCGGCCTCAAGGTTTCAACGCTGACCCTGGGCTCCATGATGTTCGGTGTGCAGACCGGCACCGAAGAGTCGCTGCGCATCATCGACAAGGCCTGGGACCAAGGCGTGAATTTCATCGACACGGCCAACGTCTACAACGCCGGTCGTTCAGAAGAGATTGTCGGCGAGGCCATCGCCAAAAACCGCAGCGAATGGGTACTGGCGACCAAGGTCGGCAGCAGCTCCGGCAACACTGCGCCGAACACCAGCGGCCTTAACCGTAAGCACATCTTCAACGAGATCGAGTCCAGCCTGCGTCGCCTCGACACCGACTACATCGACATCCATTACCTGCACAAAGAAGACCACAACACGCCACTTGAAGTGACGGTGTCGGCCATCGGCGATCTGATTCGCGAGGGCAAGATCCGTTACTGGGGCGTCTCGAACTTCCGTGGCTGGCGCATCGCTGAAGTGGTCAACGTCGCGCAGCGTCTGGGCGTCGACAAGCCGGTGATCAGCCAGCCGTTGTACAACATCGTCAACCGTCAGGCGGAACTGGAGCAGATCACTGCCGCCAGGTTCTACGGTTTGGGCGTGGTGCCTTACAGCCCACTGGCTCGCGGCGTGCTCAGCGGCAAATACGCGCCGGACGTCACACCCGACAGCAGCACCCGCGCAGGCCGTCAGGACAAGCGCATTCTGGAAACCGAATGGCGGACGGAGTCGCTGCACATCGCGCAGAAACTGCAGGCTTACACCAAGGACAAGGGTGTCGGTCTGGTCGAGTTCGCCATTGCCTGGGTGTTGAACAACCAGGCGGTGACCTCGGCCATCGTCGGCCCTCGCACTGAAGACCAGTGGGACAGCTACACCAAGGCGCTGAGCGTGAAGATCACGGCAGAAGACGAGGCCTTCATTGACTCGCTGGTGACACCGGGCCACGCCTCGACACCCGGCTTCAATGACGTGCAGCACTTTGTGACAGGCCGTTACGTGTAAGACAGGCCTGTAAAGATAAGGGTGGCTGGCGAACGCACTGTAAAGCCATTGAATGTACTGACTGACACTGCGCCTTCGCCAGCAAGCCGACTCCTACAGTGTTGTGCAACTACAGCTACTCCCAAGGCGCAGGGTCACCAAACAATTGGCCCTGCACGCCTTGAATCCCCATCTCCCGCAGTACCTGGAACTCACCTTCCGTCTCGACCCGCTCGGCAATCAAGGGCAGATCGATGCTGTGTGCCGCGCGCTGAATCGCTTCGATGAACAAGCGTTTGTGCCGCTCCTGGTCGATGGCCCGGATGTAGCTGCCTTCGATTTTCAGGTACGCCAACCCCAGACTCGACAGGTTACCGATCATGCTGAAGCGTCCGCCAAAATGTTGCAGCGCGAGTGAATAACCCAACTCCTTGAGCCGGCGCGTCAGGTCCTCCAGCGCCTGCTGATCGGGCACCTGCTCCTCGCCGATCTCCAGAATCAGCCTCGACGCCAGGTGCGCATGCCTTCGCAATAGATCGAACATCGCATTCAGCGCGCCGGAATCACCCAACGTGGCCGCCGACAGGTTCAGCGCCAGCTTCTGGTCGTGACGAAGGAGTTGTTCGAAAACGGTTTCCAGCATCACCCGATCGTGCCGGGCAGACCAGCCGAAGCGCTCGATCCAGGGCAAGAAACGCCCGGCGGGCAACGTTTGCGAGTCCTCGTCGATTACCCGGGACAGCACTTTGAAATGCAGCACGCGACTGATGTCATTGGCGTCCATCACCGGTTGAAAGAACAACTGAAACCGACGCTCTGACAGGGCCTGATCAAGCAATTCGTACCAGGCGTGATGATCGTCTTCCAGGCTGTCCACGGCGCCGTGCTCGATGCAGTACCAAATATGGTCGGTTTGGGTTTCTGCCTGAGACAAAGCCTGGTCTGCCAGCCCCAACAACGTTTGTGCCGAATCTCCCGGGGTGTAGGGCGCCAAGCCAATGAAGGCCGCAGGGCTGACGTCCGACGCGCCTGTTCCGCGCAGACTGCTCAACGCGGTTTCCAGTTCATGGGCCAGTTGCAGGGCCTCTTCCTTGACCAGACCAGGCGCCAGCACGGCGAACTCGCCGCCCCGAATGCGGCTGATCAAATGCCGCGCTTCGGCATGATTGAAACACTGACGCAGCAGCACATCGCTGACGGCCACCAACAAGGCATCGGCCTTCTGGCCGCCCATGCGCTCGTTCAGCCCGGTCAGGTCATTTACGCGCATCAACAACAAGTAGCCCGAACGGGCATCTTCGACCTGGCTGACGTGCTCGTTCAACCGCATGTCGAAATAACGCCGGTTGGCGAGGCCCGTCAGGCTGTCTTCATAAGACTCGATACGCAGCTTCTCGGTCCGCTCGGCCTGTTCGTGAAAGAGCGCCTTTAGCTTGTCCACCATCTGATTCATCGCCAGCACCACTCGGCGCAACTCGGGCGTGGCGGGCAATTCCGACACGCTCAGAAACTCGCGACGACCGATGGCCTGGGATTGTTCGACCAGGTAATCCAGCGGCCGAAGTTGCCGACGCAAGAGCCACGCGCCGAGCAGGAAGCTGATCGCACCGCACAGCAGCAGCCAACCCAGATTACCCAGGGCCGCTTGCCAGAGCTTGCCGATGGCAAACATCGGATGGCTGACCACCTCGACCTTGGCCGCCGGACGCCAGCCCCGGCTGACAATCGCACTGGCGCCAGCAGGTTCGAGGGCAATCAGATCGATGAACCAGTCAGGCGCCGTGGCCGCAGGCGTAGCGTTACGCTCTACGATGACCTTGCCGGTGGTGAGGTTGACGACCCGAATGCGTGCGTAATAACCGCTGTCGAAAATCGAGCTGACCACCAGTTCCATCATCGTCGGATCGTCCACCGACGGTTTCAATGACAGCGCCAGCGCAGTGGCGGCATCCTGCGCGTGGGATCGCAGTTGGTTGACGTATTGGTTGCGCGAGCTTTCCAGGCTGACCATGAATCCGCCGCTGAAGGCGACGATCATGAATAGACAGATGGCGATCAACAGCTGTTTGAACAGGGTCATAGGCAAATCCTTGTTCTTTCGGATAGATCAGGGCGTATTGCCCTCAACCGGAAAACCTTCGGCTTTCATCTTGTTCAGCACGTCTTGCCAGCGGGACAACTGCTTGATGTCCCCCGCTATGCTGCTGCTCCCTATGGTGGTATCCGTCGCGTCAGGCAACCACACGCCTTCACCGTTGAAGGCGTACACCGGCAGCAGGTCCTTGCGTGCGTCCGCGGGCTCAATGGTGTCGACCAGACTGTCGAGCACCAACGGCTCACCGTCTGCGTCGGGGTAATACGTGAGCACCATGTGCGCACGCTCCGGGTTGAGCACCTTGACGTAGGTGATCAACAATTTGTCTGCGGGCATGCCCAATTGCCGCAGGCTGAAGTACTTGGCGATGGCAAAATCTTCGCAGTCCCCCGCGCCCTTCCACAGCGACTGAACAGGCGTGGCCCAATAGTCATCCACTTTCCACAGGTCGATGTCCTCGACGTAGCGCAGCTCCTGATTGAAGAACTGGTTGACCCGCTGCAGCAGCTCCGGATCGCTGGCGGGTTTGTGGCCGTTGAGCAGGGCTCTCCAGGCATCGACGCGGTGCCGCCCTTCCACCGATGGACCGTACAACGTGCTGGCACGCCGCGTGATCAGCGAGAAGTCCCAACCGGCATACGCCAGACTCACCAACACGACACCCGTCAGCAGTAGCTGACAAAGCCTGCGTGCAAGCCGGTCAACAGCGAAACGGGTCGCCAAGGCGCTCAATCCATGGGATCGACCGGAGGTACTCGCTGGCGAGCCTCCAACCGGGGAAAATAATGGCATCTGGCGATCATTGGCTTGCAATTCAATGACTTCGATTGTCTGCCGACGTGAGCGTTGAAATGCCGCGTCCAGGCGACCGTTTTCCGACGCCTTGTATCGGTAAAAGGATAGAACACGGTAGGCACATGAACGCCACAAAGCCTTGTAGAATGCGGTCCCCCGAAACAAGCCGAACGAAAGTCCAGGTTTGACAACCCGGGTTACGGCCTCTAGTGTTCCATTGGATCCAATCTCTGATCAGTGAAGAAGAAGTCATCGATGCGCAGGACTGAGAAAGAACAATTTCTGCGAGAAGTGCTCGGCGACGAACAGCCGCCTGCGCACCTTGCGCGCGCGGTGATCGAAGAAAAATTGCGCGCCGCGATTCTCGACGGACGCCTGCCCGCCGGCGTCGCCTTGCGCCAGCAAGAGCTGGCCACGCTGTTTGGTGTGAGCCGTATGCCTGTGCGTGAGGCTTTGCGCCAGCTTGAGGCTCAATCGCTGCTGCGCGTAGAGACCCACAAGGGCGCTGTCGTCGCTCCGCTGATCAACGAAGACGCTACCGATGCCTATGCGCTGCGCATCCTGCTGGAGTCCGAGGCCCTGCGACAGTCGATTCCGCTGCTCACCGCCGACGACATCGACCTGGCCCGCAGTTATATCGAGCAACTCGAGCTCGAAACTGATTACTCGAAGATTGGCACGCTCAACCGAATGTTCCACATGACCTTGTATT
The DNA here is from genome assembly GCF_039697315.1 of Pseudomonas abietaniphila. Classification (NCBI taxonomy): domain Bacteria; kingdom Pseudomonadati; phylum Pseudomonadota; class Gammaproteobacteria; order Pseudomonadales; family Pseudomonadaceae; genus Pseudomonas; species Pseudomonas abietaniphila. The sequence goes on from NZ_CP155619.1 coordinate 2,968,053, forward strand.
CCCGGGCGCAGAACAAACGCCTGCTCAAGCTGGTCGAAGACGGTCTGAACGAGGAGGAACGCTTTCTGCGGTTCAACCTCAAATACATGGGACTGGGCAAGCTGTCCCAAAACGACCATAGGGAATTGTTGCAGATGGCCGAGGCTGGCGCTGTCGACGAGACGGTCCACGCCCTCGCTCACCACTTGAACCGTGGTGTCGAGGCCATCAACACCTATCTGAAAAGCCGTCCAGCGGAAGCCGCCAAACCCGCCACGGTGTCAAGGAAGCGCGCCCTCGCCCAATGAGGGTTCGACGATCGTGAGCGGCGACTATGCTCATGTCCAGCAGTTCGCGCCCCTGTCTGCAGTTGCCGCTCGCAACCGGATGAGGCAAGGGGTTCAATGAGCACCGGCTTTAGCGGTGCCAGCGCCGAAGGACCCGGCCCCACGGTTGTGATAAGCCTGCATAAACAGGCTTGGGGAAACCTGAGTGAACGCCAAAAACAAATGGCTGATGGTTGTCAATTCAGGACAGCCCATCAGGACGCGTTTGATCTGCTTCCCGCACGCGGGCGGCGATCCGGAGCAGTTTCGTGACTGGTCGGAAGGCCTCGCGGATCACATCGAACTGGTGACGCTGCGCCTGCCGGGCCACGGCAGTCGGCTCAAGGAAACGCCCTTCGATCAATGGGCGCCATTGCTGGAAGACACCTTCTCCGCGTTGCGACATTACCTGACCGAACCGCATGCCTTCTACGGTCACGGTTTCGGCGGCCGTATGGCGTACGAAATGGCGCGGGTGGCGCAAACGCAGTTCCCCGGCATGACCCGACACCTGTTCATCTCCGGTTGTCGCAGCCCTGACAGCCAACAGCCTCAACCCTACCTGCATACGCTGCCCAAAGACGACTTCATCGAGGCGCTGATCAAACTCGGCGCAGCGCCTGAGTCGATGCTTCATGACAAGAAGCTGATGCGCCTGTTCGAGCCGGTCATGCGCAGCGACCTGAAGCTTGCCGAGTTGTGGTCGCATTATCCTGACGGAGGTCTGAACATGCCGCTGACCGCCCTTTACGGCAGCGAAGACCCACTCGACACTGCCGCCAGCATGATGAACTGGCGGGAATTCACGCGTCGCGAATTCGAGTTGATCGAAGTCCGCGGCGATCATTACTTCCTCAGAGCGCAGCGAGACCGTCTGCTCCACATCATCAACACTCACCTGGGGCTGCTGGGCGTCTGACAGACCGCGCAGCGACGCTCTCTCCTGTCGGAGGGAGTTTGCTCACGACCACTGGATGACACACGTCGCGAATGCGCCGATGTGTGGGTGAGCAGATTCACACCGACAAGGCTTCTACGCCCACCTGTCTGCTCACCTATCGTGAAATCTCCTGGCCTCGACGCAGCGCGTTTCTGTGTTCAGGCACACTCGGGTGACGAAATCGTCTGCAGTCGATTTTGTAAACGGATGTCATGGAGAAAAAAAGGAGCAGTGCAGAGGGCGGAGACGTCATGAGGGATGCCCATCAACGTCGCCCACACAACATTCTTTCAAAACCGATTATTCAGTTAACGCGTAACGCTGAACGAGGCATTCGTTCATTATTATAAATTCTGACTTTAGTGAGTTGGAAGGGTTGCGCTCGCCTCAATAAAACTTAAATTAAAAGTTTTATCGAAGCTCTATTTGCGTAGATTTCACTCAATTCAAAATTTATAAAAAGCATTTGCCCTCGTATTAAAAAGTGCTTTAACGTTTTCCCGTCGCCACTCACCTGACTCCGGAAAGCTCTACAGCTCTGGCGTCTGACGGAGCGCGACGCAGGGCACACAATGCCTGGCATATAAACCTGTGACGATTAAACGACGTATCTGTTCGAGAACTTCGCTCGCCCGACATTTGTTAAGCCTGGGTCAACGCCCATACCTGTTCGGCAACTAAAGTGCGCAATAAGCGCAGAACTTTCACATTCAAGGACGTCTCCATGAACACTCAAAAGCAACTATTGAACCGCAAGAAATCGGAACTCAGTGCTCACCCGATCTTCTCCGAAATTGATTCACTGGATGTACTCCGACGGTTTATGGAGGCTCATGTCTTCGCGGTGTGGGACTTCATGTCACTGACCAAACGCCTGCAACGGGAGCTCAGTTGTACCCAACTGCCGTGGCTCCCGCCAAAAGACGCCAAGGCCGCGCGCCTGATCAATGAAATCGTACTGGGCGAGGAGTCCGATGACCGCCTCGATCACGGCCATTACAGCCACTTCGAGCTGTACCTGGACGCCATGCGGGAAGTCGGCGCCAGCACTGCTCGCGTCGAGCGCTTCGTTGCCCTGCAGAAGGAAGGCGTGCATTACGAAACCGCGCTGGAGAGCGTCAACGCCGAAAAAGCCTCCGCCCGGTTCGTTCGGGACACCCTCGACACCGCCATCAATGCTCCCGCCCACAGCGTCGCCGCAGCCTTTCTCCACGGGCGAGAAAGCGTCATCCCACAGATGTTCCAGCGCATCCTCGACGACTGGGGAATCACGGCCAGCCAGGCGCCTACTTTCCGCTATTACCTGGAGCGGCACATCGAGGTGGATTCCGAGGACCACGGTCCAGCTGCCGAATCCTTGCTCGCACGTCTGGTGGATGGCGACGCGCAACGCGAACACGAAGTCTACGAGGCCGCCATTGCCGCCGTGGAAAGCCGCATCGCCCTGTGGGACGCGCTGCGCGTGAGCATGCGCGAACCGGCCCTGGAGGCCAGCGCATGACTCGCTCGCTGCTTGCGAAAACCCCAGCCACCCACACAGGGACGACATCATGAAAGCCGAAGACTACCTGTCATTCGTCGACGCCTGGGAAGGCCGTGCAACCATCCGCACACGTCCACGCCGTATCGTGGAGAACGACGAAAAGCTCATTTATCCCCTGAGCCGCCAACCGCTGGTACTCAGCGAAACCTTTACCCGCGAGTGCCCGCACCTGCGAGACTTCGCGTTGATCCAGAGCCTGTACAAGTTCATCAACGACGTGGTGATCTTCGAGACCGAGATCGTCGACAAAACCGCGCGCAGCATCGCCAAAGATAACTTTGCGATCCGCTTTCCGTTCGCGTGCCGGTACGACGCCATGACCGTGGTCGTGGATGAGGATTACCACGCCTTGGTGGCGATGGACTTCATGCAGCAAACCATCGCACTGACGGGCGTTCAGCCCATTGCGCTTCCACTTGAAATCGAATTGAGCCGGGCGATTCCCGCCGCGTTGGCGCTCGCCCCCGGTCACCTGCGCAGCGCGGTCGAACTCATCTGTGTCGCTATCGCAGAGAACACCGTGACCAACGACGTGGCGGCGTTCGCAAAGGACGATACGGTCAAGCAATCGATCAAGGGCCTTATGGCGGACCATCTGCTCGATGAAGGCCGACATTCGGGCTTCTGGGCGCGAGTGGTGCGCATCTACTGGCACGCCGCCCCTGAGCAGGATCGGGAAATCATCGCCCGCATCATGCCGGTCTTCATTGCTCAATATTTGACCAATGACATCCAGAAGTCCTTCGACTTTGTGCTGATCGACAACCTCGCGGTCACCGAACCCATCAAACAGGCGCTCAAAGACGAAACTCAGGCCATGTGCTTTCCCATCAATCGCCATCACCCGCTGGTGGGCAACATCGTGCGCTTCTTCAAGACCAGCTCGATGCTCGACTCAGCCTGTGTGCAGCAGGCGCTCGCTGGCTATTTGCCGGCAGGAGGCACGCAATGAAACGCTTGGAGATTGTGCTCATCGGTCACAGTCGGGCCCTGGGCGAACTCACTATCGAACTGGAAGCTTGCGGGCATCTGACTCATCAACTCCCGGACGCGCACGCGCTGGAACACAGTCCGGTCTACGGCGCTTCGTTGCTCATCGAAGACGGCACGCTGGCGCTGACCAACACGCGCCTCGCTGCGTTCAAAACCGACGTGCACCTTGGTTTGCGTGTCGGGCTGACCCCTGATGTTGAGGGCGCATTACCCCGACTGGAATTGTTGTGCTGGTATGGCTCGGCGACTGCGCAGAAGCTGATCTCACGCCGCATCCTGCCGACTGAACCCTCTGGGAACGGTCGAATGCTGCGCGACACTGCTATCGCGACGCTGGTCGAAGACGTCGCCTTGCTGGTCAGCCGTCTCTCGCGGGATGCCGGCGTCCTTGCCCAGGCCGAACGTATCGAACCGCCTCAGAGCCAATGGCAAGAAGGTCTGCACACACTGGATCGACTGGCGTTCGAGCACCGCTTCAACCAGACCGCGCAACCGCACCTGCTCAGTATCGCGCAGCAGCCGATGGTGGCGCGCCTGGATCAAAGCTTTGCGACCTTCGCCGATCGGTATGCCTTGAAGATCGACGGCCAACGCATCCGTTATGACGCGTTGCGCGACCACAGCGTGGCCATTCAGGCGCTAATGCGGCCTTTGCTCGCACGTTCTTCAGACGAGCCACTGGTGATCGGCATCTGTCTGCCCAAGTGCGCAGCCTTGTTCGCAGGGATTATCGCGATTCTCGGTTATGGCGCGGTGTATCTGCCGCTCGACCCCAGTCAGCCGCTGCAACGCCAGCAGTACATACTGGAAAACGCCAACGCCGTGTTGCTGCTGCATGACGGTCAGCACCCGCTCGCCGGTCAGAGCGTACCGGGGCTGAACATCAGCGCGGTAGAGGTCACGGCGTCGGGTCTGTCATTCATGTCTGTTCACCCGGAAACCGAAGCCCCGTGCATGGCGCTATACACCTCGGGCACGACCGGGCATCCCAAGGGCGTGATGCTCAGCCAGCGCAACCTGAGCCACTTCACTGCGTGGTATGCCGAGTACGTCGCGCTGTCGGAATGCAGCCGCGTGCTGCAGTTTTCGACGTTGAGTTTCGATTCGTCAGTGATCGACATCTTTCCAACGTTGTTAAGCGGCGCTGAACTGGTGGTGGCCAGCGAAGACCAACGGCGGGATCCGCTGCAGCTTATGGAGCTGCTCGAGCAGAACCTGAGCCATGCCTTTCTACCGCCTGCGTTGCTCAGCATTCTGCCGGTGGAGCGTCCCCTGAAGCTCGAGCATCTCTGCACCGGCGGCGATGTTTGCGAGCCTTATGTAATCGAGCGGCTGGCGGGGCATTGTCAGTTCCACAACCTGTACGGGCCGACCGAGGCCACGGTACTGATCACCGCAGGACAGTTCCAGCCGGGCAGCAGCAACCGCAACCTGGGGCGACCTATCGCCAACAGTCAGTTGTTGATTCTCGACGAACAGATGCAGCCGGTTGCCGAGCAGACGCCGGGCGAGTTGTACATCGTGGGTCCCGGCGTCGGTCTGGGTTACATCCACAACCCGGCACTGACTGATGAGCGCTACATGCGAATCGCCCTCGGCAATGGAGAAAGCGTGCGCGCCTATCGCACGGGAGATATCGGCAAGTGGAGCGACGAGGGCGTGGAGTTGTCCGGGCGGCGGGACAATCAGGTGAAGATCCGGGGCTTTCGGGTTGAGCCAGAAGAAATCGAACACTGCCTGCGTGACAGCCAACTGTATCGACAGGTCGCAGTGGTGATCGATGATCAGCGCAGGATTCTGGCATTTCTTGCACAACCACACGGTGTCGAGCCCGATGCCGCACGGCATCTGCTCAAAGCCCATATCGAGCGGTTGTTACCCGACTACATGCGCCCGGCTGCCTACACCGAGCTGGCGACAATGCCTTTCGCAAATAGCGGCAAGATTGATCGCAAAGCGTTGCTGCAATTGCCGGTCAACCTGACGGAGCAAACGCCACGCCGTCCGCCTGAAAGCGAGAATGAGCGAATCCTGCAGAAACTGTGGGCCGACCTGCTGGAGCTTCCAGCCGGGGACATTTCGACCGATGAAAGCTTCTTCAACCTCGGCGGTCACTCGATTCTGTTGTCGCAGATGCTATTGGGCATTCGCGAGCATTTCGGCCGCAGTATCCCCATCAACCGCTTTATCGAAGCGCCCACGTTGGTCAATCTTGCGTCACTGATCGACAGTGACGGCGCTTCATCCTGGACGGTCAGTCCGCAAGCACTCAAAGACGCCTCGACGCCCATCGAACTACCGATCCTGCCCGTCGGCAAACTCGGCGACGTGCACAAGATCATCGTCACCGGAGCCAATGGCTTTCTCGGCGTTCACCTCGTTGAGGCACTCCTGGCGTGGGGCGCGACGGAGGTGGCGTGCCTGGTGCGTGAGGGCGGCGGCATGACGGCGCAGGACCGGTTTGTCGAATCCTTGCGCGAAAACCGGTTGGAGCATCTGGATCTGAACAGAGTGCGCGTATACGCCGCCGACGTCACCCGCCCGCAACTCGGCCTGGCTGATGATGTTTACGAGCGACTGGACCGTGAGTTCGGCGCCTTGATTCACAATGCGGCCAACGTCAATCACGTCCAGGATTACGAGACGCTCGCCAAGGACAACGTTACGCCGATCTTCGAGTGCATGAGGCTCTGTGAAGGGCGCAGCAAGAAGGTGTTCAACTTCGTCTCGACGCTCTCTGCCTCCAGCGCCGTAGACGCCGACGGCAGCGTTCTGGAGGCCCCTGCTGCCGAGACGCCGCCAATCTACATCAAGAACGGCTACAACCTCTCCAAATGGGTCGCTGAACGCATTCTGCAGCAAGCGCGCGAGCAAGGTGCGTGGGTCAACATCTATCGCCCGGGAAACATCGCCTTCAACAGCGTCACGGGCGTCTGTCAGCCACACAAAAACCGCTTGATGCTGATGCTCAAAGGCTCAATGCAGTTAGGTCAGGTGCCTGACTTCTCGATGACCTTTGACCTGATGCCCGTGGACTTCCTTGCCCGCTTCATCGGCTTTCACAGCAGCCGCTATCAGCCATCACGCGCGGTATTCAACCTGCACAACCCCGAACCCTTGAGCTGGACCGGTTACCTCGATGCGTTTCGCGAAGCCGGTCGCCAGTTCGAGATGGTCAGCGTCGCGCACTGGCAGACCCAGCTCAACCGAGTCGATAGCCAGAACGCGCTGTTTGGCGTGCTGGGGTTCTATCTCGACGGTTTCGAGGAAGACATCGGCGACATCTCGACGATCGCGTACCAGAACGCCCTGGCCGGCGTGCAGCGCATGGGGGAACGCTACCCGCAGAAAACCCCGGCGCTGCTGCGCAAAGGCTGCGACTACCTGAAAGAGATCGACTTCATCTGACTGATCCCAAAGGCAACACTCACGCACGTAATGGAGAACGACATGAATGCAATCAATACGATCCACCCCCTGAAACCCGACACCTTGATCAGCAACCCTGTAGGCACGCCGGTTGTATCGACAGTTTCAGTCCCGGTCGACGCGCAGGCAGTCTGGGCGGTCGTCGGTGATTTCGGTGGCTTCGCGAAATTCATTCCAGCGCTTGCCAGCATTGAGGTGATCGGCGCCGGACCCGGCTCAGTTCGCCACAAGCAGTTCAAGGAAGGCGGTTTGGTGGTGGTCGAGCAGTTGAACTCACATGACGACCGCGCGCTGTCCATGACCTGGACAACGATCTATAACAATCTGGGAATCCGCAATCTCTGGGCTTCAATGACGGTGTTCCCCACCGGCGAGCGCACCTGCAATGCCACCTGGACCATCATTGCAGAACCTGCCGAGGGCAATCCCGCCAGCCCTGAAGAATTCCACAACTTCCTTCAAGGCTTTGCTGATGATGCCATGAGCAACGTGCAGAAACTGTTCGCCTGATAGACAGCCGCTGGGCTTGAAGCCCGCTCTGGTTCAAGCCTGAGCGGGCTTTTCATTGCCCTTAAATGACAAAACCCCTGTCTGCGTAAGCAGACAGGGGTTTCGGAATGAATCTTGACGATGACCTACTCTCACATGGGGAAACCCCACACTACCATCGGCGATGCACCGTTTCACTGCTGAGTTCGGGATGGGATCAGGTGGTTCCAGCACTCTATGGTCGTCAAGAAATTCTGTTGCTGATCCGTTACGAGGTAACGAGCCAACGAAAATTGGTGACCTTCACTTAAAACAAAACCCCATCTGCGTTCGCAGATGGGGTTTTGGAATTTAATCTTGACGATGACCTACTCTCACATGGGGAAACCCCACACTACCATCGGCGATGCATCGTTTCACTGCTGAGTTCGGGATGGGATCAGGTGGTTCCAACGCTCTATGGTCGTCAAGAAATTCGGGTACTGACTCGTGACCGTATGGCCTCGCTTCAGCAAATCGGGTATGTGATCAGGTTTTGCCTGTGTGCTGCAAACTTTCGGTGCGTGTCGTCTTCACAGTCACCGCAATCTGTGCTCATCGAGTCGCAGATTGCTTGGGTGTTATATGGTCAAGCCTCACGGGCAATTAGTATTGGTTAGCTCAACGCCTCACAGCGCTTACACACCCAACCTATCAACGTCGTAGTCTTCGACGGCCCTTCAGGGAACTCAAGGTTCCAGTGAGATCTCATCTTGAGGCAAGTTTCCCGCTTAGATGCTTTCAGCGGTTATCTTTTCCGAACATAGCTACCCGGCAATGCCACTGGCGTGACAACCGGAACACCAGAGGTTCGTCCACTCCGGTCCTCTCGTACTAGGAGCAGCCCCTCTCAAATCTCAAACGTCCACGGCAGATAGGGACCGAACTGTCTCACGACGTTCTAAACCCAGCTCGCGTACCACTTTAAATGGCGAACAGCCATACCCTTGGGACCGGCTTCAGCCCCAGGATGTGATGAGCCGACATCGAGGTGCCAAACACCGCCGTCGATATGAACTCTTGGGCGGTATCAGCCTGTTATCCCCGGAGTACCTTTTATCCGTTGAGCGATGGCCCTTCCATACAGAACCACCGGATCACTAAGACCTACTTTCGTACCTGCTCGACGTGTCTGTCTCGCAGTCAAGCGCGCTTTTGCCTTTATACTCTACGACCGATTTCCGACCGGTCTGAGCGCACCTTCGTACTCCTCCGTTACTCTTTAGGAGGAGACCGCCCCAGTCAAACTACCCACCATACACTGTCCTCGATCCGGATAACGGACCTGAGTTAGAACCTCAAAGTTGCCAGGGTGGTATTTCAAGGATGGCTCCACGCGAACTGGCGTCCACGCTTCAAAGCCTCCCACCTATCCTACACAAGCAAATTCAAAGTCCAGTGCAAAGCTATAGTAAAGGTTCACGGGGTCTTTCCGTCTAGCCGCGGATACACTGCATCTTCACAGCGATTTCAATTTCACTGAGTCTCGGGTGGAGACAGCGCCGCCATCGTTACGCCATTCGTGCAGGTCGGAACTTACCCGACAAGGAATTTCGCTACCTTAGGACCGTTATAGTTACGGCCGCCGTTTACCGGGGCTTCGATCAAGAGCTTCGCGTTAGCTAACCCCATCAATTAACCTTCCGGCACCGGGCAGGCGTCACACCCTATACGTCCACTTTCGTGTTTGCAGAGTGCTGTGTTTTTAATAAACAGTCGCAGCGGCCTGGTATCTTCGACCGGCATGAGCTTACGGAGCAAGTCCTTCACCCTCACCGGCGCACCTTCTCCCGAAGTTACGGTGCCATTTTGCCTAGTTCCTTCACCCGAGTTCTCTCAAGCGCCTTGGTATTCTCTACCCAACCACCTGTGTCGGTTTGGGGTACGGTTCCTGGTTACCTGAAGCTTAGAAGCTTTTCTTGGAAGCATGGCATCAACCACTTCGTGTTCCAAAGAACACTCGTCATCAGCTCTCGGCCTTAAGATCCCGGATTTACCTAAGATCTCAGCCTACCACCTTAAACCTGGACAACCAACGCCAGGCTGGCCTAGCCTTCTCCGTCCCTCCATCGCAATAACCAGAAGTACAGGAATATTAACCTGTTTTCCATCGACTACGCTTTTCAGCCTCGCCTTAGGGACCGACTAACCCTGCGTCGATTAACGTTGCGCAGGAAACCTTGGTCTTTCGGCGTGGGTGTTTTTCACACCCATTGTCGTTACTCATGTCAGCATTCGCACTTCTGATACCTCCAGCAAGCTTCTCAACTCACCTTCACAGGCTTACAGAACGCTCCTCTACCGCATCATCAAAAGATGATACCCGTAGCTTCGGTGCATGGTTTGAGCCCCGTTACATCTTCCGCGCAGGCCGACTCGACTAGTGAGCTATTACGCTTTCTTTAAAGGGTGGCTGCTTCTAAGCCAACCTCCTAGCTGTCTAAGCCTTCCCACATCGTTTCCCACTTAACCATGACTTTGGGACCTTAGCTGACGGTCTGGGTTGTTTCCCTTTTCACGACGGACGTTAGCACCCGCCGTGTGTCTCCCATGCTCGGCACTTGTAGGTATTCGGAGTTTGCATCGGTTTGGTAAGTCGGGATGACCCCCTAGCCGAAACAGTGCTCTACCCCCTACAGTGATACATGAGGCGCTACCTAAATAGCTTTCGAGGAGAACCAGCTATCTCCGAGCTTGATTAGCCTTTCACTCCGATCCACAGGTCATCCGCTAACTTTTCAACGGTAGTCGGTTCGGTCCTCCAGTCAGTGTTACCTAACCTTCAACCTGCCCATGGATAGATCGCCCGGTTTCGGGTCTATTCCCAGCGACTAGACGCCCTATTAAGACTCGCTTTCGCTACGCCTCCCCTATTCGGTTAAGCTCGCCACTGAAAATAAGTCGCTGACCCATTATACAAAAGGTACGCAGTCACCCAACAAAGTGGGCTCCCACTGCTTGTACGCATACGGTTTCAGGATCTATTTCACTCCGCTCTCCGCGGTTCTTTTCGCCTTTCCCTCACGGTACTGGTTCACTATCGGTCAGTCAGTAGTATTTAGCCTTGGAGGATGGTCCCCCCATGTTCAGACAAGGTTTCTCGTGCCCCGTCCTACTCGATTTCATTGACAAGAGATTTTCGCGTACAGGGCTATCACCCACTATGGCCGCACTTTCCAGAGCGTTCCGCTAATCTCAAATCAACTTAAGGGCTGGTCCCCGTTCGCTCGCCACTACTAAGGGAATCTCGGTTGATTTCTTTTCCTCAGGGTACTTAGATGTTTCAGTTCCCCTGGTTCGCCTCTTACGCCTATGTATTCAGCGTAAGATAACTGTCTTATGACAGCTGGGTTCCCCCATTCAGACATCTCCGGATCACAGTCTGTTTGCCGACTCCCCGAAGCTTTTCGCAGGCTACCACGTCTTTCATCGCCTCTGACTGCCAAGGCATCCACCGTATGCGCTTCTTCACTTGACCATATAACCCCAAGCAATCTGGTTATACTGTGAAGACGACATTCGCCGAAAGTTTGCATTCACAAACTTTACCTTAGCCTGAATGAACACCAGTGAAAGTGCCATCCAGTCTATCTTTCTATCACATACCCAAATTTTTAAAGAACGATTCTGACAAAGATCAGAAATCAACATTCAGCCTTCAATCGAAGGAAATGCTCATTTCTAAGCTTTAGCGGACAACTGTCTGTACCCAACTACTACGGTAAATGGTGGAGCCAAGCGGGATCGAACCGCTGACCTCCTGCGTGCAAGGCAGGCGCTCTCCCAGCTGAGCTATGGCCCCGTATCGCTACAGGGTGCACCGGTAATTGGTGGGTCTGGGCAGATTCGAACTGCCGACCTCACCCTTATCAGGGGTGCGCTCTAACCAACTGAGCTACAGACCCAATCGTCTTCTTCAATGAATCAAGCAATTCGTGTGGGAACTTGCGAAGAAGCTGAGTCTTCGATTAAGGAGGTGATCCAGCCGCAGGTTCCCCTACGGCTACCTTGTTACGACTTCACCCCAGTCATGAATCACACCGTGGTAACCGTCCCCCCGAAGGTTAGACTAGCTACTTCTGGTGCAACCCACTCCCATGGTGTGACGGGCGGTGTGTACAAGGCCCGGGAACGTATTCACCGCGACATTCTGATTCGCGATTACTAGCGATTCCGACTTCACGCAGTCGAGTTGCAGACTGCGATCCGGACTACGATCGGTTTTGTGGGATTAGCTCCACCTCGCGGCTTGGCAACCCTCTGTACCGACCATTGTAGCACGTGTGTAGCCCAGGCCGTAAGGGCCATGATGACTTGACGTCATCCCCACCTTCCTCCGGTTTGTCACCGGCAGTCTCCTTAGAGTGCCCACCATAACGTGCTGGTAACTAAGGACAAGGGTTGCGCTCGTTACGGGACTTAACCCAACATCTCACGACACGAGCTGACGACAGCCATGCAGCACCTGTCTCAATGTTCCCGAAGGCACCAATCCATCTCTGGAAAGTTCATTGGATGTCAAGGCCTGGTAAGGTTCTTCGCGTTGCTTCGAATTAAACCACATGCTCCACCGCTTGTGCGGGCCCCCGTCAATTCATTTGAGTTTTAACCTTGCGGCCGTACTCCCCAGGCGGTCAACTTAATGCGTTAGCTGCGCCACTAAGAGTTCAAGACTCCCAACGGCTAGTTGACATCGTTTACGGCGTGGACTACCAGGGTATCTAATCCTGTTTGCTCCCCACGCTTTCGCACCTCAGTGTCAGTATGAGCCCAGGTGGTCGCCTTCGCCACTGGTGTTCCTTCCTATATCTACGCATTTCACCGCTACACAGGAAATTCCACCACCCTCTGCCCTACTCTAGCTTGCCAGTTTTGGATGCAGTTCCCAGGTTGAGCCCGGGGATTTCACATCCAACTTAACAAACCACCTACGCGCGCTTTACGCCCAGTAATTCCGATTAACGCTTGCACCCTCTGTATTACCGCGGCTGCTGGCACAGAGTTAGCCGGTGCTTATTCTGTCGGTAACGTCAAAACACTAACGTATTAGGTTAATGCCCTTCCTCCCAACTTAAAGTGCTTTACAATCCGAAGACCTTCTTCACACACGCGGCATGGCTGGATCAGGCTTTCGCCCATTGTCCAATATTCCCCACTGCTGCCTCCCGTAGGAGTCTGGACCGTGTCTCAGTTCCAGTGTGACTGATCATCCTCTCAGACCAGTTACGGATCGTCGCCTTGGTGAGCCATTACCTCACCAACTAGCTAATCCGACCTAGGCTCATCTGATAGCGTGAGGTCCGAAGATCCCCCACTTTCTCCCGTAGGACGTATGCGGTATTAGCGTCCCTTTCGAGACGTTGTCCCCCACTACCAGGCAGATTCCTAGGCATTACTCACCCGTCCGCCGCTGAATCAGGGAGCAAGCTCCCTTCATCCGCTCGACTTGCATGTGTTAGGCCTGCCGCCAGCGTTCAATCTGAGCCATGATCAAACTCTTCAGTTCAATACTGCAATCGGGTTTTGAGAAAACCCTATAAACTTGGCTCAGCAATCGTTGGTTAAACCATGATTTCTCGTGGAGCAACGTGCGATGCTGATAATCAGTTGACTTCAGTCTTACAGCGCAAGCACCCACACGAATTGCTTGATTCAGTTGTTAAAGAGCGGTTGGTTAAGAGCTTTTCGTCTCAACCGAGGCGCGCATTGTACAGCGTCCTCTGTATCTGTCAAGCGGTTATTTTCAGAAGTTTTCAAAGTTTCCTTTGCAACTTCAACCACTTGCGCTTCGTTCGACTTGGCGTCTCACGTCAGCGGGAGGCGAATTCTACAGCGTTACAATCTGCTGTCAACTCCCTTTTTCACCGCTGTCGATTCAAGCGTCTGAACCGAAGCCCCTCCTCGCTGCTTACTTCGTCCAACTCGTTGATTCTCAAGGAGTTTTCCGTTTCGTCTGCGCCGGAAGTGGGGCGAATTATAGAGAGATTCAGAGGGGCGTCAACACTTAATTTGAAGTTTCTATCAAAAAGCCAAAACATCAGCAAAATCAGCCAGTTCCTTCTGTTTATATAGGAAGCCGCTTTCGCGGCTTCCTATATAGAAAAGACCTAGAGAACGCCCGCCTCGCGTAACGCCATCACGGCCTCGTCTGAAAGACCCAGAACACCCGTGAGGACCTCCAGCGTGTGCTCGCCCAGTAAAGGAGGCGCCCGACGATATTCAACAGGTGTCTCCGACAACCTGATCGGGCTGGCAACCTGTGGCACCGTTCCGCCCAGCGCGTGAGGCAGCTCGATTTTCAAACCTCGAGCCTGGACCTGAGGGTCGTCGAACACTTGAGCGACATCATTGATCGGGCCGCACGGCACACCTGCAAGCTCCAATGCTGCAACCCACTCAGCCGTAGTCTTGAACACGGTCGCCTGACGAATCAGCGGAATCAGCTCGGCTCGATGCGCAACACGCTGCTTATTAGTGGCGAACCTTGGGTCATCCGCCCATTGCGACTGACCGGCGACTTCCGCGAACTTACGGAACTGGCTGTCGTTACCCACCGTCAGGATGAAATCGCCATCCGCCGTCGGAAAGTCCTGATAGGGCACGATGTTCGGGTGAGCGTTACCCAGCCGCCTTGGTGAGACACCTGTCGTCAGGTAATTCATCGCCTGGTTCGCCAGACAGGCGACCTGCACATCCAGAAGCGCCATATCGATATGCTGCCCCATACCGCCCTGATCGCGGTGCGCCAACGCAGCGAGAATAGCCGACGTCGAGTAAAGCCCTGTCAGGATATCCGTCAGCGCCACCCCGACCTTGACCGGGCCGGCACCTTCTTCACCTTCAGGCCGGCCAGTCAGGCTCATCAAGCCACCCAACCCCTGAATCATGAAGTCATAACCCGCGCGCTTGGCATACGGACCCGTCTGACCAAAGCCAGTGATCGAGCAATAGATCAGCCGGGGGTTCTCAGCCTGCAGGGACGCATAATCGAGACCATACGCCTTGAGCCCGCCCACCTTGAAGTTCTCGATCACAATGTCAGACTTCGCGGCCAACTCGCGCACCAGCTTCTGACCTTCAGGCTGGGTGAAGTCAATGGTGACGGATTGCTTGTTCCTGTTGGCGGAAAGGTAATAAGCCGCTTCGGAGGTATTCTCGCCTTGAGCATCCCTGAGGAATGGCGGCCCCCAGGCGCGAGTGTCATCGCCATTGCCTGGACGCTCGATCTTGATCACGTCAGCGCCGAGGTCGGCGAGAATCTGTCCCGCCCAAGGTCCGGCAAGAACCCTGGACAAGTCCAGCACACGCAAATGCGATAGCGCGCCCATGGCCGGCTCCTCAATAGAACGCCTGAATGCCCGTCTGCGCACGACCCAGAATCAACGCGTGAACATCATGCGTGCCTTCATAGGTATTGACGACTTCCAGGTTGACCAGATGGCGTGCGATGCCGAACTCGTCAGAAATCCCATTGCCACCAAGCATGTCGCGGGCCATGCGTGCGATGTCCAGGGACTTGCCACAGGAGTTACGTTTCATGATCGACGTGATCTCGACGGCCGCCGTACCTTCATCTTTCATGCGACCCAAGCGCAGGCAACCTTGCAGCGCCATAGTGATTTCTGTCTGCATGTCGGCCAGTTTCTTCTGGATCAACTGATTGGCTGCCAAAGGCCGGCCAAATTGCTGGCGATCCAGGGTGTACTGCCGCGCGGTGTGCCAGCAGAACTCGGCCGCACCCAACGCACCCCAGGAGATGCCATACCGCGCCGAGTTCAGGCAGGTGAACGGGCCTTTCAAACCACGCACATCCGGGAAGATGTTTTCTTCTGGCACAAAGACGTTATCCATCACGATCTCGCCAGTGATGGAAGCCCGCAGCCCGACCTTGCCATGAATGACCGGCGCGCTCAGGCCCTGCCAACCTTTCTCCAACACGAAGCCGCGGATGTCGCCAGCATCGTCTTTTGCCCAGACCACGAACACGTCCGCGATAGGACTGTTGGTGATCCACATTTTGCTGCCACTTAGGCGATAACCGCCGTCGACCTTCCTGGCTCGAGTGATCATTGCGCCCGGGTCTGAGCCGTGGTTCGGCTCCGTGAGACCAAAGCAACCGATCCACTCGCCAGAGGCCAGCTTCGGCAGATACTTCTGCTTCTGCGCTTCGGTACCGAATTCATTGATGGGCACCATGACCAGGGACGACTGGACACTCATCATTGAGCGATAGCCGGAATCGACGCGCTCCACTTCACGGGCGATCAGGCCGTAGCAGACATAGTTCAAACCGCTGCCACCGTATTGCTCGGGAATGGTCGCGCCCAGCAGGCCGACTTCACCCATTTCACGGAAAATCGCAGGATCGGTCTGCTCGTGACGAAAGGCTTCGAGGACCCGCGGCGCCAACTTGTCCTGGGCGAACTGCTCGGCGCTGTCGCGAACCATGCGCTCTTCTTCAGTGAGCTGCTGATCCAGCAACAGTGGATCGATCCAATTGAAGCTTGCCTTACCGCCCATGACTGTCTCCTCGCGAAATGATGTTCTCGGACGCTGCCGAGAAAAGTCGTGGATTGATCCTAGGCGCGGATCTGTCCTACAGCAAACGACGATTTTGCATAGTGTTGTGCTAATTTCTCACTCCGAGAACGTATAAAACCCGGAATCCAGAGCTCACGAGTGAGGTTGACGTACATGCGACGCAAGATCCCCAGTACGTCCGCGCTGGTCAGCTTTGAAGCGGCGGCTCGTCATGAAAGCTTTACCAAGGCAGCTGACGAACTGTCCCTCACGCAAAGTGCGGTTTGCCGACAGATTGCCAGCCTCGAAGAATTCCTCAACGTGGAGCTATTCCGACGCTCACGAAGGGGCGTGAAGCTGACCGAAGCAGGGCTTTCCTACAGTCGACGCGTGGCCACACAACTCGACGCGGTCGAACGCGACACGCTCTCGGTGATGGGTCATCAAGGCGCCAATGTGATCGAACTCGCCGTGGTGCCAACGTTCGGGACCCAATGGCTGCTGCCGCGCCTAAAAGACTTTCAGCATCAGCACCCTGACGTGACGATTAACCTGACTAACCGAACCCGACCGTTTCTGTTTGCTGATACCGAGTTCGATGCCGCGATCTATTTCGGAGACGCAGACTGGCCCGGCACGGAGTCGCACCGGCTGATGAGCGAAAATCCGATGCCGGTGTGCAGCCCGGCGGTGCTAAATAACCGCAAGCAACTCAGCCCCAAGGATCTGGCTGACATGCCGCTGCTTCAACAGACCACCCGGCCTTATGCCTGGCGCCAGTGGTTCAGCGCCTTGGGCATGAGCGTCGCACGCGACATGACAGGCCCGAGATACGAGCTATTCTCCATGCTTGCTCAGGCGGCCATGCATGACATGGGCGTCGCGCTGATCCCGCCTTTCCTGATTCAGCGCGAGCTGTCGGAGAACCGTCTGGTCGTCGCCAATCCCCATGCTTTGTCGAGCCTGAAGGCGTATCACTTGATGATCCCGGAGCGCAAAGTCGAGTCTGCATCCCTGAAAGCGTTCCGAGACTGGCTGGTGCACCAGGCTGAGACGTACGCACTGCCTTGATCTCTCTGCCTATCGGCCAATTACTGACCCTGTAGTCAAACACCTAAAAAGCCTACAGATATCTCGATATGTCGCATTTAAGACACACGCGTGTTCTTTATAGAAAACACGCTGCAAGCGTTATATGACGGGGCTCTCAGGCTAATTACCCACCATTCTCCTGATAGATAGAAAAAAAACTTCAAAGACCACATATGCAGCTGAAGGCTATGAGCTACAAGGCTTGTAGCGTTTTGTTGCGGCAAACGGTCACAGGGTGACTTGTAGTTAAAGACATGTCGCGTTACAGAACTTCTTGATGACCCCTGCTGACACCTGCAAAATGCCGCGCCCTGCCTTGTCTTGCGGGGAAATGGTGATCGCTGCCCCAGACGCGCCATCCGCAGCGCGCTGGCCTATTTTTAAAAGATAAAAAGATCACGCAGGAGATTTGACGTGCACATTGGTGTCCCTCTCGAAACCCAGTCCGGTGAAACTCGGGTTGCTGCAACGCCGGAAACCATCAAGAAGCTCATTGGCCAGGGTCATAAGGTCACCGTCCAGTCAGGCGCCGGCATTACCGCCAGCGTCACGGACAGTGCCTATGAAGCGGCAGGTGCTTCGATTGGCAGCGCTGCTGATGCCTTCGGTGCCGAGCTGATCCTCAAGGTCGTCGCGCCCAGCGACAGCGAACTGGCTCTGATCAAGACCGGGACCGTTGTCATCGGGATGCTTAACCCCTTCAACAACGAGATCATCGCCAAGATGGCCGAGCGCGGAATTACCGCCTTTGCCCTCGAAGCGGCACCGCGCACCTCGCGCGCGCAGAGCCTCGACGTGCTGTCCTCGCAAGCCAACATTGCCGGTTACAAATCGGTGCTGCTGGCCGCGCATCACTATCCGCGCTTCATGCCGATGCTGATGACCGCCGCCGGTACGGTGAAAGCCGCCCGCGTGCTGATCCTCGGCGCAGGTGTTGCTGGTTTGCAGGCCATCGCCACAGCCAAACGTCTGGGCGCAGTCATCGAAGCTTCCGACGTTCGCCCTGCTGTGAAGGAACAGATCGAATCGCTGGGCGCCAAGTTCGTCGATGTGCCGTATGAGACAGATGAAGAACGCGAAGCAGCGGTCGGTGTCGGCGGTTATGCGCGCCCGATGCCTGCCAGCTGGATGCAGCGCCAGGCTGTAGCCGTTCACGAGCGCGCCAAGCAGGCGGACATCGTGATCACCACCGCGCTGATCCCGGGCCGTAAGGCGCCGGTCTTGCTGAGCGCAGAAACCGTATCGCAGATGAAGCCGGGCTCGGTGGTCATCGACCTCGCAGCAGCCCAAGGCGGCAACTGCCCGCTGACCGTGGCTGATCAGGTCGTGATCGAACATGGCGTGACCATCGTCGGCCATACCAACCTGCCCGCATTGGTCGCTGCCGATGCTTCTGCTCTTTATGCACGCAACCTGCTGGACTTCCTGAAGTTGGTCTTCACCAAGGAAGGACAGTTCGAGATCAACCTCGAAGACGACATCGTCGCCGCGTGCCTGATGTGCCGCGACGGCCAGATCGTCCGCAAGAACGGCTGAGGATAAAAACTATGGAAGACATGCTGATCTCTCACGGCGTCTACAACCTGATCATTTTCGTGCTGGCGATTTACGTCGGCTACCACGTGGTCTGGAACGTCACCCCTGCCTTGCACACGCCATTGATGGCTGTGACCAACGCCATCTCCGCCATCGTGATTGTCGGCGCCATGCTGGCTGCCGCACTGACCGTCACTCCGCTGGGCAAGACCATGGGCACCCTGGCTGTCGCGCTGGCAGCCGTCAACGTGTTCGGTGGCTTTCTGGTCACCCGCCGCATGCTGGAAATGTTCAAGAAGAAGGCTGCTCCTGTTAAAAGCACAGCCAAAACTGAGGTGCCGAAGTAATGAGCATGAACCTCGTCACCCTGCTGTACCTCGTTTCGGCGATCTGTTTCATTCAGGCCCTCAAAGGCCTGTCGCACCCGACCACTTCCCGTCGCGGCAACCTGTTCGGCATGCTCGGCATGGCCCTCGCAGTCCTGACGACAATCGGCCTGGTGTTCAAGCTCGCAGCACTGTCCACTGACGGCGCCAGCGCGGGCATCGGCTACATCATCGTGGGCCTGCTGGTCGGCGGCACGGCAGGGTCGATCATGGCCAAGCGCGTCGAGATGACCAAAATGCCGGAGCTGGTCGCTTTCATGCACAGCATGATCGGCCTGGCAGCGGTGTTCATTGCGATTGCGGCTGTGGTTGAACCGCAGTCGCTGGGCATCGTCGCGCACTTGGGCGATTCGATCCCGACGGGCAACCGTCTGGAGCTTTTCCTGGGCGCCGCCATCGGTGCGATCACCTTCTCGGGTTCGGTCATCGCCTTCGGCAAGCTGTCGGGCAAATACAAGTTCCGCCTGTTTCAGGGTGCGCCGGTACAGTTCGCAGGCCAGCACAAGCTGAACCTGCTCCTGGGCCTGGCCACGCTGTTCTTCGGCCTGACGTTCATGTTCACCGGCAGCCTGTTCGCCTTCAGCATCATGCTGGTCCTGGCGTTCGTCATCGGCGTGCTGCTGATTATCCCGATTGGCGGCGCAGACATGCCCGTGGTCGTGTCGATGCTCAACAGCTATTCGGGCTGGGCGGCGGCCGGTATCGGCTTCTCGCTGAACAACTCGATGCTGATCATCGCAGGCTCCCTGGTCGGTTCCTCCGGTGCGATCCTGTCTTACATCATGTGCAAGGCGATGAACCGTTCGTTCTTCAACGTGATCGGCGGTGGGTTCGGCGGCGCGGCGGATGCGGGTGCAGCGGCTGGCTCGAAAGAAGCACGCCCGGTCAAATCCGGTTCGGCTGACGATGCCACCTTCCTGCTGACC
Source organism: Pseudomonas abietaniphila (assembly GCF_039697315.1). Lineage (NCBI taxonomy): Bacteria > Pseudomonadati > Pseudomonadota > Gammaproteobacteria > Pseudomonadales > Pseudomonadaceae > Pseudomonas > Pseudomonas abietaniphila. Next base: position 2,988,251 of record NZ_CP155619.1, read on the forward strand.
AACGCCGACACCGTGATCATCGTGCCTGGCTATGGTCTTGCGGTGGCCCGTGCGCAACACGCACTTAAAGAGCTGACCGAGAAGCTGACCCATCGCGGCGTGACCGTGAAGTATGCGATTCACCCGGTTGCCGGTCGTATGCCGGGGCACATGAACGTGCTGCTGGCCGAGGCAGAAGTGCCTTACGACCAGGTATTCGAGATGGAAGACATCAACTCCGAGTTCGGCCAGGCCGACGTGGTGCTGGTGCTCGGCGCCAACGACGTGGTCAACCCGGCGGCGAAGAACGATCCGAAATCGCCGATTGCCGGCATGCCGATTCTGGAAGCCTTCAAGGCCAAGACGATCATCGTCAACAAACGCTCGATGGCCAGCGGCTATGCCGGGCTGGACAACGAGCTGTTCTACCTCGACAAGACCATGATGGTCTTCGGTGACGCCAAGAAAGTCATCGAAGACATGGTCAAAGCGGTCGAATAACCGCTCTAGACTGCGACACATCAAACCCTCGGCGCGAATATCGGCCGAGGGTTTTTTACATCCGGCGTAACAGTGTTTTGTTCTGAAACCCGCTAATTAGAGCCCTCGAATGCGACCTTGGTCGTGGGACGGAAAAAAAGCAAATCTCTAGACTTGGTCACTCGCATCCTCGTCCCGAGATAAACAAACATGCACCGTGAACGTATCCGCCTGCCGTCTTTGATGAGCAAGGTAATGAGCGCGGCCGACGCCGCTTCCCTGATCAAGGACGGTATGACCGTCGGCATGAGTGGCTTCACCCGCGCAGGTGAAGCCAAGGCCGTGCCCAAGGCGCTGGCGGAGCGCGCCAAGGCTCACCCGCTGAAGATCAGCCTGATGACCGGCGCCAGTCTGGGTAACGACCTGGACAAGCAATTGACCGAAGCCGGCGTGCTGTCCCGTCGTATGCCGTTTCAGGTCGACAACACCCTGCGCAAGGCGATCAACGATGGCTCGGTGATGTTCATCGACCAGCACCTGTCCGATACCGTCGAGCAGCTGCGCAATCGCCAGATCAAACCGGTGGACATCGCCGTCATCGAATGTGTGGCGATCACTGAAGACGGCCATCTCGTCCTGAGTACCTCGGTGGGTAACTCCGCCAGCTTCGCGATCCTCGCCGAGCAGGTGATCGTCGAGATTAACGTCGCCCAGCCGCTGGAGCTGGAAGGCCTGCACGACATCTATATACCGACCTACCGCCCGACCCGCCTGCCGATCCCCGTGCTCAAGGCTGACAGCCGCATTGGCAGCCATGCCGTGAAGATCGACCCAGCAAAGATTGTCGGCATCGTGTTCAGCGATCAGGCCGACTCACCTTCATCTGTACTGCCAGCTGACAGCGAGACGCAGGCGATTGCCGGGCATCTGGTGGAATTCTTCAAGAATGAAGTACGCCAAAACCGCCTGACCAATCAGCTGATGCCGCTTCAGGCAGGCGTGGGGACGATCGCCAACGCGGTCATGACCGGTCTGATCGACTCGCCGTTCCACGGCATGGCGATGTACTCAGAAGTGCTTCAGGACTCGACCTTTGACTTGTTCGAGGCCGGCAAGCTGGACTTTGCCTCGGGTTGCTCGATGACGCTGTCAGAACGCAAGCATGACGCGGTCTACAACAACCTGGAGCAGTACAAACCGAAACTGTTATTACGCCCTCAGGAAATCTCCAACCATCCTGAAGTCGTGCGTCGCCTTGGCATCATCGGCATCAACACAGCGCTTGAGTTCGACCTGTACGGCAACGTCAACTCCACGCATGTGGGCGGTACACGAATGATGAACGGCATCGGGGGCTCGGGCGACTTCGCTCGTAACGCTCACCTCGCCATCTTCGTGACCAAGTCCATTGCCAAGGGCGGCGCGATTTCCAGCGTGGTGCCGATGGTCAGCCACGTGGACCACACAGAGCATGATGTGGACATCCTGGTCACCGAGCAGGGGCTGGCCGACCTGCGTGGCCTGGCGCCCCGCGAACGCGCTCGCGTGATCATCGACAACTGTGTCCATCCCGCCTACCGCGAAGCGCTCAACGACTACTTCCGCAAAGCCTGTGCTATCGGCGGCCACACCCCCCATGTGCTGCGCGATGCACTGAGTTGGCACCTCAACCTGGAAGAAACCGGCCGCATGCTCGCGGTGTAGGAAAACAGTTTTGGAGTGGCGACGACCTTTCGTCGCCACATCCAACAATCTGCGCGCTGTTTCGACAAAAACTGTATTGCTGTACCGGTCTCTTTTACCCCTTAAAATCCAAAATTCACTATTCCGGCGCACAAAACGCACCATATTTGTGCTCACCGGTACAGTTGCCCTACGAATGAGCAAAACAGTGCCTTTGTACAGTTAACTGGAGCATCACAATACAAGTGAACTGTGTCTGGAGAGAGAGGGGCAACAGGAGGAAGATTGGCACCAATCAAGTCACTATCTAATCCCGCCACAAGCGGAAGGAAGAAGCACCATGGAACGCACCGTAAGTTCCGAACTGTTCTACGAAGAAACCGCTCAATCCGCTAAAGCCTCGTTGCCGCTGCGTATGTTCGCCAACCTGATGCTCTGGCAGCGTCGTCTGTCCAGCCGCCACCAGCTGGCCCGTCTGGATGCTCGTCTGCTGGCTGACGCCGGTATCAGCGAATCCCAGCGTTACGAAGAGCTGAGCAAGCCGTTCTGGCGCTAATTTAGCGTCCGCTGGTCCAAGGCCAATCGCCTCTCACCAGCAACCCGAATTGTTCACACACAGCCCGTCGCAGGAAACTGCAGACGGGCTTTGTTGTTTATGGGATTCGGAAATTAAATACGTCTATGGGCGCTACAGGTACAGTTTATTATTTTTCTCATCCAATAAGTACAGTTGCCAATCTACGGGCTTGTTCAGGTCATCAGCTGACGAGGAATGCCGCCTCACATTATTAGCTGGCATTTGGCCGTGATAGTGCTGATGATCAACTTTACGCTAGTCTTGCTGCACCCTTTGCCCCGTCGCCTGCGAGACAGCCTTGCTCATCGCCAGACCTGCGCGTGTGGTTACTTAATATGTTCCTTTTGGAGTTCAAACATGTCTCGCTTTCGCCTGATGAGTGCAGCTGTACTTCTGATCGCAGCCACGGGTGCTCACGCGTCCAGCTTTGTGGTCACCACCGACACCATCGTTCGCGCACTGGATGCTTCGTCCAACGCCACCTCCAAAATCTCTTCTTCCTTCCATGACGACAAGATCGTCCTGGCAGCACGTGACGATGCAGCCAGCTTCGTCGCCAGCAAGGGCGAAATTCGCGGCGCTCACCTGGAAGGTGCGTTTCAGCACATCCGGGAAGTCAGCCCGAGTCTGAATGCGTCGGATGCCCAATTGGCACAGGCCATTCTTGCCATCTGATTCAGCATCGCGACAGCTCGTACGCCGCACGCCCCGACACCTTCACTGGCTCTGGCCGGGGCATTGCGCTAGCCTTGCGACTCGTTTTGCCAATACCGAAGACTCATGCGTTCATTGTCTCGCCTGTTGATTGCAGCGACTGCCAGCCTGATCTGCGTTACCCAGGCTCAAGCGTTCGACACAACCACACAAAGCCTGATCAAAAGCGGGTACGCCACCAGCCAGGTGACGACCGGGCCTTTCGATAACAAACTGATACTTGCCGCCCAGGATGATGCTGCAGCGTTCATAGCCAGTGATGGCCAACTGCGAGGAGCACAGCTGGAAGCAGCGCTGATGTATCTGCGTCAATCCCAGCCAAAACTTCATGCCAGCGACCTTGAACTGGCGCAGGCAATCCTCGTCCAATAATCACCTTTGCACCTTCTGTATTCTGGAGCCGTTCCATGCGTACCCCGTTGATTGCCGCTGCCCTCGGCCTGTTGTTGCTGACCGATGTCGCGCACGCGCAAACCTTGAAAGCCACCAGTAACATCGTTGTCCGTGCGCTGGGCCGTAGCGTGGACTTCACCTCTGACACCACGTCTTCGGTCCGTAACTGGAAAATGGTCGTGGAAGCTCAGGACGACGCCGCCAGCTACGTTGCCACCAACGGCGACATTCACGGCGCCAAACTGGACGCCGCGTTCGCCACCTTGCGTGAGCGCTTGCCGGAAGCGCGTAACGCCAGTGACCAGGATCTCGCTGAAGCCATCCTCGCACTGTGAGGCGCGTAGCCGTCTGGCTGCTGGCGTCGGCGCTCTCGCTGATCTGCTCGAGCGCCTTCGCCGACTTGAGCCTGTCGCTGTACACCGACGGGTTGAGTCCTGCACAACAGCAAGCCAGCCAGACGCTGCTCGACGAGGCGATGGCGCATTTGCCGCCGATGTTCGTCAGCAAGCTTGATCGTAAAGTCGAAGTCCGCTGGACCGATGACATGCCGTCCAACGCCTACGGACGCGCAGACGGGCCATACCGTCTGGACCTCAATCAACGCCTGCTGGCGGGTTTGACCGACGGCAGTGCAGCCACCACCCGAACCAATCGCCCGCACGGCACTGTGCGCGAAGAAATGCTCGCCACGGTGCTGCATGAGCTCACCCATATTTATGATCACGCCCAGCTTTGGTCGCCTGAAGAGCGCAAGCTGATCATCGCGTGTGCGCGTCAGGGCAACAGCACTGGCAAAATCGGTCTGCGTGACAATTGCCGAGGCCAGACCGACCGGCGTTTCACCTTGAGCGACGATCCACGCCTGCTGGACCTTGCCGGCTGGCCTCAATACGTGGGACGGCGAGGGGAGCGTGAGGAGCGTAACGGTCAGGTTGCCCGCAGCCCTGATATCTACGAAATCAGCAGCCCGCTTGAGTTCGTTGCCGTGAACATGGAGTACTTCCTCCTTGACCCGGCCTATGCCTGTCGGCGTCCCGCGCTCTATGACTACTACAAGCAGTTGTTCAACTGGGCGCCCGCCGCCAAAGATGACTGCCCGACTTACTACCCTTATTTAAACGCAGGTAACGACTTCGCCCGTGAGCCTTTGGGCAAGCTCGACCCCGAGCGCGTGTACGAGGTTGATTACCTGCTGGCCGAGGCCAACCAGAACCTGGTGAGTCGTTGGGGCCACAGCATGCTGCGCCTGGTGATCTGCAAGCCCGGGCGCCCGCGCGGGCCGGATTGCCGTCTGGATCTGGATCAGCATCTGGTGCTGTCCTATCGAGCATTCGTGAACGACCTGCAACTGTCCAGTTGGAGCGGCCTGACGGGCGCTTACCCATCTCGCCTGTTCGTGCTGCCGTTGGGCCAGGTGATCGATGAGTACACCAAGACCGAATTGCGCAGTCTGGCGTCCGTGCCGCTGAAGCTGTCCCGCGAGGAAATCGACGGGCTGGTCCAGCATGCCGCCGAGATGCACTGGGCGTATGACGGCAACTATTGGTTTCTGTCCAACAACTGCGCTGTGGAAAACCTGAAACTGTTGCGCAGTGGTACTGACGACCCTCGGCTTGTGGGCCTGGACAGCATCATGCCCAACGGCTTGCTTGAAGTGCTCAAGGGCAGGGGCCTGGCAGACACCAGCGTGCTGGACGATCCCAAAAAAGCACTGCGGCTGGGCTATCGCTTCGATTCCTATCGCGACCGCTATCAAGCCATGTTCGATGTGCTGCGCAAATCCACTGACGTGAAAGAATCCACCGTCGAGGACTGGCTGTCGCTGCCTGCGAAGGATCGACGCCCGTATTTCGCCCAGGCCGACTTGCGCACCAGTGCTGCCATGCTGCTTCTGGAACAGGCCGCTCAACGCCGTCAGTTGCTGCTGGCTCAGGATGAGGTCAAGCAACGCTACCTCAGCGCGGTCGAGAAGAAGGACAACGGTGTTTCGAAGGCCACCGGCACCTTGCAAGACATCCTGGCCAACAGCGGCTTCCTCAGCCGCCCTGCGGAATTGTTGGGGAGTGGCGGGTATGGCCTGCCGCAGAAGGGTGAATGGACGCGTCTTGAGGAAGAAAGCAGCCAGCGCCAGAAACAGCTGCAGCGCCTGACCGGCGATCTGGACAAAGAGGTGAGGGCGCTGCTGGAGCCTGACCGAGCCGCCGAGATCGCTGCCACCGACGAAAACCTCAAGCAAGTGGGCGAGCATTTGCGGGCGCTGCATAAAGCGGCGGGTGGGTTGGAGTTGCCTTGATACGCAAAGCGAGCTGCAGGAGTGAGCTTGCTCACGATGAGGCTGGGTCAGACGCCTTGATGCTGCCTAACACTCCGCGATCGCGACCGTCGTAACCTCCGATTGCTCCTACAGGGTCCGCGTCGTACTTCAGACCTGGGGCCAGCGCGCATTTGTAGGAGTGAGCTTGCTCGCGATGAGGCTGGGGCAGAAGCATTGATGCTGCCTGACACTCCGCGTTCGCGACCGTCGTAACCTCCGATTGCTCCTACAGGGGAAATGCATTCTCACGGCGATGCCGAGGGTGTTTGATCGTTTCCTCGCTCAAACCTCTGGCCAAACACCTCGCTGTGGTAGGCATAAGTCACACGCTCGGCAACGCGGTCCAGTGTGGGAGACGTCGGAGGTTACGACGGCAGCGAATGCGGTCTCTCAGGCATTGACGTATTGCGTGAAACACCGCGTTCGTAACCGTCGTAACCTCCGATTGCTACGCCCTCCGGGCAGAAGCGGATCCCGGTGTGGCTAGACCGTCTCGCCTGGCTCACCCGGCAGATCCTCATCCAGGTGCAGCCACGGCAATCGATTGTCGGTCCAGATATGACGAACGGCCGGCGCGAGCTCGGGGTGGTCGAGGGTGGCGATGGTCACGTCCATGGTCTCCGGGCTGTTGCGGCTGAACAGGGCGGTCTGTGCCCCACAGTTATTACAGAAGAACCTTACGCAGGTCGGGCCGGAATCATACGCAGCAGGGCTTCCGGCCAGCCATTTGAATGATTCCAGAGGCACGGTGATCCAGGTCACCGCAATGCCGCCCGAGGTACGCCGACAAATCGAGCAATGACAATGAGCGATGTCATGCAAGGGCGCATCGAGTTGATAGCGCAGGTTGCCGCAATGGCACCCACCGGTATGGATTTCGCTCATGGTCATTCTCCCGTTCGTGTTCAGGGTCTGACTGTCTTCAGGCGAAAATGCTTCATTTGTGCGGCAACGATCAGCGGAACGGCAGCGAAAGCTGGCTGAAAGGTAAGCGCTTTAGCATCACCTCACCGCTGGCGACAGACCGGCCAGCCAGCCAGGACGAACGCTTTTTGAGTTCTCCGGCCCATCTACAACAACAATTCGGTGATTTTGATGCTTGCTCGTGCTCCGCTGTACCCCTCGTACACCCCCCGACTCCCTGCGCTGCTCGTCTTGAGCTGATTGCTTCGTCTCGTCCGTTTTCACGTCGCGTAACGCCTGGAGTATTTCTATGTTGACCTTCCTCGGCTTTGCCATGGTTGTCGCTTTCATGTACCTGATCATGAGCAAGCGCCTTTCTGCGCTGATTGCCCTGATCATCGTGCCGATCGTATTTGCCTTGTTCGGCGGTTTCGCCGCCGACATCGGCCCCATGATGCTCGCCGGCATCACCAAGCTTGCGCCGACCGGCGTGATGCTGATGTTCGCTATCCTCTACTTCGCCCTGATGATCGACTCCGGCCTGTTCGACCCGGCCGTGCGCAAGATCCTCAAGCTGGTCAAAGGTGACCCGGTAAAGGTGTCGGTGGGTACCGCCGTTCTGGCACTTGTCGTGTCGCTGGACGGCGACGGCGCCACCACTTACATGATCTGCGTGGCCGCCATGCTGCCGTTGTACAGCCGTTTGGGCATGAGCCCGCGCATCATGGCTGGCCTGATCATTCTGGCGGGCGGTGTGATGAACATGACGCCATGGGGCGGACCGACTGCCCGTGCAGCCAGTGCGTTGCATGTCGACCCCTCTGACATCTTCGTGCCGATGATTCCAGCCATGCTCGCAGGCGTGGTCGCGATCCTCGTCATCGCGTATTTCTACGGTAAACGTGAGCGTGCACGCCTGGGTGAGTTGCACCTGCCGGGTGACGAAGTCGATCACAGCGAAATCAGTGTTTCGCAGTTCCCCGACGCCCGTCGTCCCAAGCTGATCTGGTTCAATGGCGCGCTGACCCTGGCGCTGATGGTTGCGTTGATCATGGGCCTGCTTCCTCTGCCGGTGCTGTTCATGATCGCGTTCAGTATTGCCATGATCGTCAACTACCCGTGCCTGCAAGCGCAGAAAGATCGCGTCGCCGCGCATGCCGGTAGCGTACTGGCAGTGGTCGGTCTGATCTTCGCGGCCGGCATTTTCACCGGTATCCTGTCCGGCACCGGTATGGTCGATGCGATGTCGAAAAGCCTGCTGGCAGTGATTCCGGACGCGATGGGGCCGTACCTTGCGGTCATTACCGCCGTGGTCAGCATGCCGTTCACCTTTTTCATGTCCAACGATGCGTTCTACTATGGCGTGCTGCCGGTGCTGTCCGAGGCCGCATCGCACTACGGCATCAGTCCGGTGGAAATGGCACGTGCCTCGATCGTCGGTCAGCCCGTCCATCTGTTGAGCCCGCTGGTGCCGTCGACCTATTTGTTGGTCGCGCTGGCTGGCATTGAATTTGGCGATCATCAGCGCTTTACCCTCAAATGGGCGGTGCTGGTCTGCGTATGCATCCTGATAGCCGCACTGCTGATGGGGATCTTCCCGGCGTTCAGCAGTCTATAAGGCAACTGAACCTCCTCGCTGGCGGACAACCGGCAGCGAGGATTAAACAAGCTCAAAGGAAAATGTAATGGAATGGCTGACCAACCCTGAGATCTGGGTTGCTTTCTTTACCCTGACTGCCCTGGAAATCGTTCTGGGCATCGACAACATCATCATGATCTCGATCCTGGTCAGCCGGATGCCCAAAGCGATGCAGCCACGCACGCGGATTTTCGGTCTGGCGCTGGCGATGGTCACGCGCATCCTCCTGCTGCTGTCGATCACCTGGGTCATGCGCCTGACCGACGATCTGTTCGTCGTACTTGGCCAGGGCATTTCCGGGCGCGACCTGATTCTGTTCTTCGGTGGCCTGTTTCTGTTGTGGAAGAGCTCGCAAGAGATCTACCACGGCATGGAAGGCGAGGATGAAGAGGTCGAGGAGCCTAAGGGCAAAGGTGGCCTGTTTCTGTACACCATCATCCAGATCGCGATCATCGACATCGTGTTTTCGCTGGACTCGGTCATCACTGCGGTCGGCATGGTGTCTCACGTGCCTGTCATGGTTGCTGCGATCATCGTCGCGGTCCTGATCATGATGTTGTGCTCGGGTGTCATCAGCGATTTCATCGACAAGCACCCGTCACTGAAAATGCTGGCGCTGTCGTTCCTGATCGTCGTCGGTACGGTGCTGATCGCCGAATCCTTCGATGTGCATGTGCCAAAAGGCTACGTCTACTTCGCCATGGCGTTCTCGCTGGCGGTCGAGGCGATCAACATCAAGATGCGCACCGCGATGGCCAAGAAGAGGGCAATGCAAGACCCTGTGAAACTTCGCAAAGACGTTCCGGGTCAATAACACGCAATGCGGTGTAGCGGTCACAGGACGGGGCATTGATTGCCCCGTTTTTATTGAGCCCGGCGCAAGCCTGTGGGCGCAGCCGATGTGACGACGAGTTCCTCGCCGATCGCGGGACAAGCCACGCTCATGCACTGGCTCACGCAAAGCAAACACCTGATTTATGACAGATTTGTTTCAAGAAATAATCGGCTGTGCCATGCTGGCAATAAGGCCTCAGGCCGACTAAAGCTTTAGTTGAGCATGCCAATCACGATGATACCCAAGCGCTTTCGCTCGCTACACGCTGTACTTTCACTCCTTGCCCAACTGGGCGCTGGCTATTTTTGCCCGCCGGGCTATTAACAGGGGGCTTTCCGTATGCTGACCCTGCTCGATTTGCTTTCTGCCGTCGCGCTGTTGATCTGGGGCACGCACATCGTTCGAACCGGCATCCTGCGCGTCTATGGCTCGCAGCTGCGCCGTGTGCTCAGTCAGAACATGTCCAAACGACCGCTGGCCTTCGTGGCCGGGATCCTCGTGACCGCACTGGTGCAGAGCAGTAACGCCACCGCCATGCTGGTGACCTCGTTTGTCGGCCAGAGCCTGATGGGCCTGACGCCCGCGCTGGCGATCATGCTGGGTGCCGACGTCGGTACCGCCGTGATGTCGCGAATCCTCACCTTCGACCTGTCGTGGCTATCGCCGCTGCTGATCTTCCTCGGGGTGATTTTCTTTCTGTCGCGCAAACAGACCCGTGTCGGGCAGCTCGGCCGCGTCGGTATCGGCTTAGGGTTGATCATTCTGGCGCTGCAATTGATCGTCACCGCCGCCGCACCGATCACTCAAGCGGCGGGTGTGAAGGTGCTGTTCGCGTCGCTGACCGGTGACATCCTGCTCGACGCCCTGGTCGGCGCGATGTTCGCGCTGATTTCCTACTCAAGCCTGGCCGCTGTCCTGCTGACCGCAACACTGGCGGGTGCAGAGATCATCAGCTTGCCGGTCGCCATCGGTCTGGTGATCGGCGCCAACATCGGCAGCGGTCTGCTGGCGTTTCTCAGCACCAGCATGCAGAACGTCGCCGGTCGGCAAGTGGCGCTCGGAAGCTTGCTGTACAAGCTGATCGGCCTGCTGCTGATCATTCCGGTTTTGACGCCCCTGGTGCACTGGATGGAAACCCTGGACGTCAGCCCGTCGAGCCTGGTGATCAGCTTCCACGTGATCTACAACTCACTGCGCTGCCTGATCATGCTGCCGACCGTCGGACCGATGGGCCGGCTGTGCGCGTCGATCCTGCCGCAACAGGCTGAGGTCAATGGTGCGGCCAAGCCCCGTCATCTGGACCTCACTGCATTGGCAACCCCGAGCCTGGCGTTGGCCAACGCGGTACGTGAAACCCTGCGCATGGGCGATCTGATCGACAGCATGCTCAATGCCATGCAGGAAGTGCTGCGGGGCAATCAGACGGCGGTGACCCAAGAGGTGCGGCGTCTAAATGATGACGTCGAGGTGTTGTACAACGCGATCAAGCTGTATCTGGCGCAAATGCCCAGGGAAGACCTCAGCGATCAGGACAACCGCCGTTGGGCCGAAATCATCGAATTGTCGATCAATCTGGAACTGGCCAGCGGACTGATCGAGCGTATGCTGCGTAAGGTTCAACAGCAAAAGACTTCCCAGCGCCGTTCGTTTTCCGACGTCGGACTGGAAGAACTTTCCGGACTGCACGAGCAATTGATGGCCAATCTGCGCTTGGGCCTGTCGGTATTTCTCAGCGGCGACCCGGAAAGCGCGCGCCAACTGTTGCGCGAAAAACGTCGCTTCCGGGCACAGGAGCGGCGTCTGGCCCATGCCCATGTCAGCAGACTGCAACGTAAAATCGTGCAGAGTATCGAGACCAGCTCGTTGCACCTCGAGCTGATCGCCGACATGAAACGATTGAATTCATTGTTCTGCAGCAGCGCCTATGCCGTTCTTGAAACCACTGACACCGGAGCCTTGTCCAGCGAAAGCCAACCAGAATAATCGAGGTGAACGCCGGGCCCGGACTGAAGTCTGTTACACATACCGGCCCGCAAGGAAGCCCGTTTTTATGCGTTGCCTGCTGTTCGTTTGTTTGTTCCTGACATCCCTCCCGTCCATGGCCCTCGACCGCTTTCAGGTCGAGGGCTATGTGCTGCCCAACGGTTTGCAGTTGCTGCTCAAACCCGCCGAAAAAGGCCACGTGTCGATTCGGCTGGTGGTCGGCATCGGCTTCGATGACTTTCCCTGCAAGGACAAAGAGCTCCCTCATTTGCTGGAGCATTTGCTGTTCAGTGGCATCGACAATTCCGGTGAGGGCGGCCTGGAGCAGCAGATGCAGGCGTTGGGCGGGGAGTGGAACGCGTTCACCAGTAACACCGACACCACGTTCGTGATCGAAGCGCCGGCGCAGAATCAGCGCAAGGTGCTGGACCTGCTGCTCAACGTGCTGACCCACACGCAGATCAACCAGGCGAACCTCGACACCGCCAAGCGCATCGTCGAGCGTGAAGACGGCGGTCACTACTCCCACCTGCAACGCTGGCTGGACAAGCGCGACCTCGGTCACAGCGCCAGCAATCAATTGGCGGTGGAGCTTGGACTCAAATGCCCGGAACGGCCGGAAGTCGAACACCTGACGCTGGATCAGATCGAAACCATCCACGACAACTGGTACGCGTCCAACAACATGACGCTGATCATCGTGGGCGAACTGGACAAGCTGTTGCCTGCTTATCTGGAGCGCACGTTCGGTCAGCTCAATGCCGTGGACCCGACCGAACACCCTCAGCTGCCAGCCATCAACGCCAAAGCCGAGCCCGAGCGCACGCTGGTTCGCGGCGCGTTGGGCGATGGCGCCAAGCTGCACCTGTTGTTTCCAGAGCCGGACATGGGCGAGCAACACGATGAAACGTGGGATTTGGTGAAGGCCTATCTGGACTGGTCGCTCTACAGCGAGTTGCGTCTGGACAAGGGCTACTCCTACGGCCCGTGGGCCGACCGCGAAGCCTTCGGCGACACCGGGTTTCTCAGCCTGAATGCCGATCTTGCACGTGACGATGTGGACGCGGCGGTCGCTTCGGTCCGTTCGATGCTGGAACGGCTGCGCAAGGAAGGCATGGACCCCGCGACCTTCGCCCGGCTGCAACAGGCTTCGATCGCGAAACAGGCCTGGGCGGTTCAAGGCAACAGCGCGCTGGCCGATTATTACTGGGGCTCCCTGAACGACTATGAAGACGGACGCTTCGAAGACCCGGCCAAGCGCACGCGAGCTGTGAGCCTGGACCTGGCGAATCGGGCCATGCGCCAGCTGTTGGCACAGCCCGGTTATCTGAGGATTGAAGAGCCGCTGGTCAGCTATGACGAGCTGTATGAGATCGGTCTGGCGGTGGTTGCGTTACTGGCACTGATCATTTTCTGGCGCTGGCGTGTTCACAAAAGACGTCCGCTGTAACAGGACTGCCCTGAGTCCAAGCCCTCCATTTATCTGTAGGAGCGCGCTTGCCCGCGATCTGACGCGCAGCGGCAGCAGAACCAGACGTCTGGATTCGTCTGACACACCGGGTTAGCAGTAATGACTGCCGCTACGCGCCAGATCGCGGGCAAGCGCGCTCCTATGCCTTTGGCAGAAGCAGTTTGTGTAAGCGTGTGAACTGCGATCATTGGTATCCTGCCAACGATTTTTCCTACAGCCAAAGTGAACACCGAAATGCCGGACCTCAACGCCCTCATGCAGAACTCCCTGGTACAGCGCGTACTGGAGTTCATCAAGCGCTACCCGGGGCTGATTGCGTTCTTCGGCTTTTGCTCCGGCATCGGCAGCTTCATTCTGGTGGACCGGCAAGCCAAGCTCGCGACCTGGATTGCCGTGATCATGCTGGTGAGCTGGGTGTGGCTGATGGTGGAAAACAGTGCCGTCGCGTTGCTGACCAAACTGTTGAAGCGCGAAATCCCGCAGCCATTGCTCCGATACGCCACACAGATGATCCATCAGGAGAGTCTGTTCTTCGTCCTGCCTTTTTTCTTCGTGACCACCACATGGAACAGCGGCCAGCTGGTGTTCACCGGTGTCCTCGCGGCGGCCGGGCTGATCTCGATCATCGACCCGCTGTATTACAAATGGCTGGCACCGCGTCGCTGGTTGTTCATGGCGTTGCACACGCTGACCCTGTTCGCCGCCTTGCTGACCGCGCTGCCCATCATCCTGCACCTTACCACCGCCGAGAGTTACAAGCTGTCGTTGATCATCGCCATGCTGCTGTCGTTCCCAAGCCTGGCTTCCAGCTTCCCGCTCAACAGCTGGAAGCGCGGCGCAGGGCTGGTGCTCATGACCTTGGCCATCGGCGGTGCTGGCTGGATGCTGCGCTCATGGGTGCCGCCTGCCACGCTGTGGCTGACCGAGGTGGCCGTCAGCACCCAGTTCGACAATCAGAACCGCACACCGGGCGAAAGCATTCAGGAGATCGGCGTCAGTCAACTGCGCAGCGCAGGGCTGTATGCGTACACGTCGATCAACGCTCCGCGCGGTCTGGACGAGCGGATTTATCACGTTTGGCGCCACAACGGCGAAGAAGTCGATCGAATTGCTCTAGACATCCACGGCGGACGTAAGGAAGGCTATCGCGCATGGACGCACAAACAGAATTTTCCACCCGATGTGCTGGGCAAATGGCAGGTGAGGGTGCTCACAGAGGATGGCCAGATGATCGGTGTTTTGCGCTTTGAAGTCACCGATTCGGATCAGCCTGCTGTCACGCGCAAGAAGATCAAGCCAGCGGGTGTGAAGCCCGGCGCAGACACATTGGGCTCGTCCGACTCGGACACTGACAAGCCTGATGAAACTGAGCCTGCGGCGAGCCCGTCCACCCCGGCCAAAACCAACTAAGCTCGTCGCTATGACCCCATCGATTTCCCTCGTCAACCGCGCACCGACGGTGTGCGGCAGCGTCAAACTGGACACTTCGACCGACCCTGCTCAGCTGTGGATCGCCGGAGACTGGACGCTTGCCCACTATCACGCACTCAAGCGCCAGACCGATGCTTTAAACGACGGTTTCGGCCCTGCCACGCAGGTGGACATGAGCGGGTTGGGTGCCCTCGATACGGCAGGCGCCTCGTTGCTGGTGGAGCTTCTGGGCGTTCAACGCCTGCGCTTGCTGGCCGTTCAGGCGCCGAACCTGCCCGAGTCGAGTCGTGCGTTGATGCAGACCATTCAAAGCGCGTTATGCGATTACTGCCAGCCGGTAAAGGACCCTGAAGTCCCCGTCGGCACTCAATTACTGGCGCGAATCGGGTCTGCTGTCGAAGTCGTCTGGAACGACACCCTGCAACTGCTCGGTTTCGTCGGCCTGATCCTGCAGACGTTCGTCACCATCCTGTTCCAACCGAAACGCTGGCGCACCACCTCGGTGATCGCCCACATCGAACAGATCGGCCTGGACGCGGCGCCCATCGTGGCGTTGTTAACGTTCATGGTCGGCGCCGTGGTGGCCTTTTTGGGTGCGACGGTCCTCAAGGCCTTTGGCGCCACCATCTTTACGGTCGACCTGATCGGCTTCTCGTTTCTGCGGGAATTCGCGGTGTTGCTGACGGCGATTCTCCTGGCGGGCCGCACGGCCAGTGCGTTCACCGCACAGATCGGTTCGATGAAAGCCAACGAGGAACTGGATGCCTTGCAGACCTTGGGCCTCAGTCCTACAGAGCTGCTGGTATTGCCTCGCGTGCTGGCGTTGCTCATCTCACTGCCGATGCTGACGTTTCTGGCAATGATCTGCGGCATCGTCGGTGGCGGCGTGGTGTGCGCGCTGTCCTTGGGGATTTCGCCGGCGATGTTTCTGTCGCTGATGCAAGCAGACATCGGCGTGCAGCACTTTCTGGTCGGGATCGTCAAAGCGCCGATCTTTGCCTTTTTCATCGCCGCGATTGGCTGCCTCGAAGGTTTCAAGGTCGAGGGCAGTGCTGAATCGGTGGGCGCTCACACGACGTCGAGCGTGGTGCAGTCAATTTTCGTGGTCATTGTGCTGGATGCACTGGCGGCGATGTTTTTCATGGAGCTTGGCTGGTGACCCGACGTTGCGTGCAACCCAGCGAAACCGTCATTGAGGTGCGTGGCCTGTGCAATCGCTTCGGGCCGCAGGTGGTTCACGAACATCTGGACCTGGACCTCTATCGCGGGGAAATCCTCGGGGTCGTGGGCGGCTCGGGCAGTGGCAAGTCGGTATTGCTGCGCAGCATCGTCGGATTGCAGCGTCCTGCTGAGGGCAATGTCCGGGTGTTGGGTCAGGATCTTCTGAATTTGTCCGTCAAAGATCGCTCCCAGGTCGAACGACGTTTCGGCGTGCTGTTTCAGAAGGGCGCGTTGTTCTCATCGCTGACGATCACCGAGAACGTCGCCTTGCCCCTGATCGAACACGCGGGGCTGAGCCGAGACGAGGCCGAGCATCTGGCCGGCATCAAGATGGCCTTGGCCGGGCTGCCACTGTCGGCCGCTCACAAATACCCGGCTTCGCTGTCGGGCGGCATGATCAAACGGGCGGCGCTGGCAAGGGCGTTGGCACTGGATCCGGACATTCTGTTTCTCGACGAACCCACGGCCGGGCTCGACCCGATTGGCGCGGGGGCCTTCGATCAGTTGATTTTGACCCTGCGCGACGCCTTGGGCCTGAGCGTGTTCATGGTCACCCACGACCTGGACACGCTGTACACCATCACCGACAGGGTGGCCGTGCTGTCTCAGAAACGCGTGCTGGTTGCCGATAGCATCGACAAGGTGTCGGCTTACAAGGACGCCTGGATTCACGAATACTTTCATGGCCCGCGCGGCCGCTCGGCCTATGCAGCGGCCACCCACCCACACGAGGTCTCATGATGGAAACCCGCGCCCATCACATCTTGATCGGCCTGTTCACGGTGATCGTGGTCGCCGCCGCGCTGCTGTTCGGGCTGTGGCTCGCCAAGTCCAGCGTCGACACGGCATTCAAGGATTATCAGGTGGTATTCAACGAAGCCGTGACCGGCCTGTCTCGCGGCAGCCCTGTGCAGTACAGCGGGATCAAGGTCGGTGACGTGGTTCAACTGCGTCTTGACCCTCAAGACCCGCGCCGCGTGCTGGCGCAGATTCGTGTGGCCGGGGAAACCCCGATCAAGCGTGACACCTTCGCCAAGCTCGCCCTGAACGGCATCACCGGGACCTCGATCATCCAGCTCAGCGGCGGCACGCCACAAAGCGAAGAGCTCAAAGGCGACGACGGCAACCTGCCTGTGATCATCGCGTCGCCGTCACCGATCTCACGGCTGCTGAACGACAGCAACGACCTGATCACCGGCATCAACGTGTTTCTTCATAACGCCAACGAACTCTTGTCGTCGAAGAACGTTCAGGCGCTGAGCAACACCATGGAGCATCTGGAGCAGACGACGGCGGTGATTGCCGACCAGCGCGACGATATCCGCCAGACCCTCAAGCAACTGCTGGTGCTGAGCAAGCAGGCCAGCGCCACGCTGGATCAGACCTCCACCGCGATGCGCAACGCCAATCTGTTGTTCACGGTTGACGGCAAGCAGGCCATCGCGACCGGTCAGGCGGCCATGGTGTCGTTGCAACAGAGCACCGACACCATCAACCAGTTGATCAAAGCCAACAAGGATTCCGTCGACGGCGGGCTACAGGGGTTGAGTGAGCTGGGCCCGGCGATTCGCGAGCTTCGCGAAACCCTGACCTCGCTCAAGACCATTTCACGCAGTTTGAATGCCAACCCAAGCGGCTACCTGCTTGGTAGCGACAAGAACAAGGAGTTCCAGCCATGAGGTTTGCCAGTCACTCAATCACCGGACTGTTGCTGGCAAGCGCACTGCTGACGCTCAGCGCCTGTTCGATATTGCCCAAGCAAGAGCCTTCGGATGTTTATCGGCTGCCGACCGCAGCGACCAACAGCAAGACGGTGACGCCAGCGCCTTGGTCGTTGCGGGTGGTCAAACCGAAATCCAGCGAAACCCTCGACAGTCCGCGCATCGCCGTCATCCCACAGGGTGATGTGATCAGCAGCTACAAAGGCGCCCGCTGGAGCGATCCGGCACCCGTGTTGCTGCGCAATCGACTGACCGATGCGTTCTACCGTGACGGGCGGGTACAGTCGATCAGCACTGACGACAGCAACCTGCAGGCGGATTTCGAGTTGGGCGGGGAGCTTCAGGCGTTTCAGAGCGAATACCGCGGTCAGGCCATCGACGTGGTGATTCGCCTGGACGCGCGGCTGGCCGATGATCATCAACGCATCGTCGCCAGTCGGCGCTTCGAGGTGCATCAGCCCGTTGGCGACAAACAGGTTCCGGCAGTGGTGGCAGCCTTCGGGCAGGCCAGCGATACGCTGTCCGCCCAAGTGCTGCAATGGACCCTGGAGCAGGGCCAGAAGCATTACACCGTCGAGCCGAAGAACCAGTAGCAGACGCAGATCGCGGCGATCACGCCTGCCAGTTCCGCCAGCAGCGCGCACCCGACGGCGTGGCGCGCACGCTGAATACCGACGGCACCGAAATACACCGCTAGGACATAGAAGGTGGTTTCGGTGCTGCCCTGGATCGTCGCTGCGACCAACGCCGGGAAGCTGTCCACGCCTTGGGTCTTCATCGTTTCGATCAGCATCGCTCGCGCGGCGCTGCCGGAGAACGGTTTGACCAGTGCGGTGGGCAGGGCATCGACAAAGCGGGTGTCCAGGCCCATCCACTGAATCACGTGGCGAATCCCCTCCAGCGCGAAGTCCAGCGCCCCGGACGCGCGCAGCACGCCCACGGCGCAGAGCATGGCGACCAGATACGGCAGCAAATTCTTGGCGACATCAAAGCCTTCTTTCGCGCCCTCGACGAACGTTTCGTAAACCTTGACCTTGCGCAGCGCCCCGACCACCAGAAACAGCATGATGATGCCGAACAGCGTCAGGTTACCGAGCACCGAGGACAGGCTGGCCAGCGCCGTTGCGGACAATCCGGCCAGCACGGCCATGAAGCCGCCCAGCAGCAATGCGCCAGGCACCAGATACGCCAGCACCACCGGGTCCCACAGGCGCAGACGCTGCATGACTGCAACGGACAGCAAGCCGACAAGGGTCGAGGCGCTGGTGGCGAGCAGGATCGGCAGGAAGACCAGTGTCGGATCGACTGCGCCCTGTTGCGCGCGGTAAACGAAGATGGTGACCGGCAGCAGCGTCAGCGAAGAAGCGTTGAGCACCAGAAACAGGATCTGCGCGTTGCTGGCCACAGTCTGGCTGGGATTGAGTTCCTGCAAAGCACGCATGGCCTTGAGGCCGATGGGCGTTGCGGCGTTGTCCAGACCCAGCGCGTTCGCAGCGAAGTTCAGCGTGATCAGGCCAAGGGCAGGGTGGCCGGGGGGTACCTCCGGCATCAGACGCCGGAACAACGGCCCTAATACTTTTGCCAGCCAGTCGACGATTCCGGCTTTCTGCGCGATGTTGAGAAAGCCAAGCCACAGGGTCAGCGTGCCGAACAGCACCACCATGACTTCCACCGACAGTTTGGCCATGGCAAAGATGCTTTCGACCATGGCGGCAAAAATCCCTGAGTTACCGCCTGCCAGCCATTGAGCCAGTGCGGAAATCGCCGCAACCACGAAAAAGCCAAGCCACAGGCCGTTGAGCATCAGTAAATCCCCTCGCAAGATGCGGGGATGATAGCGGCGGGACCGAAAACAACAAACCCTATCCCACAGTTACCAGACACGACACACAAACTGTAGGAGCGTGGCTTGTCCCGCGATCGGCTGCTCAGCAGTCGTGAAATCAGACCAGTCCATCTTGTCAGGTAATCCGCATTCGCCGTCTTTACGACGACTACGTCGCCGATCGCGGGACAAGCCACGCTCCTACAAAGTTATGCGGCGCTGCCCAGCCATCAGGTTCAGACCCGAACATGTAGGAGCGCGCTTGCCCGCGAATCAATTTTTCTGCCGACGAAGATGCATTGGATGGGCCGGCCTCTCGCCGGCAAGCGCGCTCCTACAGTTCAGTACGCCTAAAACAACAAACCCCAGCCAGGGCCGGGGTTTGTGTGTTTGCCGCTACTCAGCAATCAATCGACCGTCGACTGACCCGCCGGCAGGGATTCCTTGCTGCGCCAGTGCGGCAAGGAGTTCCAGTAGCGTTCGCCCTTGGCGTCGTCGTACATACCTTCCCAACGCGCGATGACCAGGACAGCCAAGGCATTACCGATCACGTTCAGCGCGGTACGTGCCATGTCCATGATCCGGTCGACGCCCGCGATGAAGGCCAGTCCTTCCAGCGGAATACCCACGCTGCCCAGCGTCGCCAGCAGCACCACGAAGGAAACACCCGGCACGCCGGCGATACCTTTAGACGTGACCATCAGGGTCAGTACCAGCATCAACTGTTGGCTGATCGGCATGTCGATGCCATACAGTTGCGCGATGAACAGCGCAGCGATGCTTTGGTAAAGCGTCGAACCGTCGAGGTTGAACGAGTAGCCAGTCGGCACCACGAAGCTGCTGATGGCTTTCGGCGCACCGTAGGCTTCCATTTTCTCGATCACGCGCGGCAGCACGGTTTCGGAGCTCGCGGTGGAGTAGGCCAGCACCAGCTCATCCTTGAAGATGCGCATCAGCTTGAGGACGGAGAAGCCGAACAGACGGGCAATCAGACCCAACACCACGAAGGCGAAGAACGCGATGGCCACGTAAACCAGAATCACCAGCTTGGCCAGCGGTAGCAGCGAGGCGAAACCGAAGTTGGCAACGGTCACGGCAATCAGCGCGAATACACCGATCGGCGCGTAGTTCATGATCATGTGGGTGACCTTGAACATGGTTTCCGATACGCCCTGAAATACCTTGACCAGCGGCTCACGCACTTCGGCGTTCAGGCTGGAAAGCCCCAGGCCGAAGAACACCGAGAAGAAGATGATCGGCAGCATGTCGCCACGTGCGACGGCCGCGAAGATGTTCGACGGGATGAGGTTGAGGATCGTGGCGATGAAGGCGTGATCGTGCTGAACCTCGGCGGTGGTCTTCTCGTATTGCGAGATGTCCACGGTACCCAGCGTGCTCATGTCGATGCCGGTGCCCGGGTGGAACACGTTGGCGAGCAAAAGGCCAACGACGATGGCAACCGTGGTAACGATTTCGAAGTACAGAATCGTCTTCAGACCGATGCGACCGAGCTTTTTCGCGTCCCCCACACCTGCGATGCCGACAACCAGCGACGAGATCACGATAGGGATGACGATCATCTTGATCAGGCGGATAAAGATGTCACCCGCTGGCTGGAGGATATTACTGATCCACCAGGCCTTTTCAGCACTGAAGTGATTGAGCAAGGCGCCCAATGCGACACCCAGTACCAGGCCGATGAGGATCTGCCAGGCGAGGCTGAGTTTTGCCTTCTTCATGTCATTACCCTTGTTGTAGTTGGCGTGGACATTTCTCAACCGACGCTTCCGAGGTCGCTCTTTTAGAGCAGCATCGAGGCGCGGATGCCCTTAGAGCTGTCCAGAAGGTCACCGCAAGCGAGCGTCCGAGCTCTTAGCAGGCGAAAAAGGGCGCAACTATTCCCATGGAAGGCCTTATCGTCTAATGCCGGAAATGCCTACCTCATGCCGAATCGGCATGAGGAAAATCAAAGACTTACCTAAAAACGGCTCAAATCGAGGCATTTCCAAAAGACGATTTCATGCTTGGAAGTGGCTAAAACGTCGCCTGTAGCGAGGCGGGGGACAAAAATGGCGAGGCAAGTGACAAATCGGTCACACGCGGCCGAAGCGGCATATTTCGGGATTTTTTCTCGATATACGGTCGTAGGAAATGATGAAGCGGCCATGTAGGAAGGGCAAAAAGAGGGAAAAACGCAGAAAACGCTGGTAATCACACCGGACCCATCGTTTGCGCGTCGCAAGTCCATGATCGGATCGCAGCGAGAGGGCTGATCTGACGATGGACTTGCGTTGCGGCTTTCCTGACCCGGCCCACGAACGGGAGTACTCCCTGTACACCTGGGTCGCTTCAACCATTCCCTTGGTCAGAACGTCCCGGCCCCTTGGTCACGCCCGATCCCTCCTCGGGGTCGAGCGGCTTTCGGGAAGACCCAAGCGAAATTCAGTCTTCCTTCATTTGAATCAGTACCAGTTTGGATCTTTCTTCAACTGCTCTTTCAGCAATCCCTGCATGCCTTCATCGGGTTTGCCGAGAAAGCGGTAGTCAGCATGCCGAGTCGGGGATTTGTCTGCCGGCAGTCCGGCTGGCACTTCCACCAACATCGCATAGGCATGCGACTTGTCGAGACTGAACGCCACGATGAGCCGTTTGTTGAGGCACGTGTCCTGGGTTTCGCAGAGAGGCCCTACCAGGTATTTGTCGCCATCTTCGGTCACCGCGTTCATCTGCTCGGAGGTACCGGACAGATTGATCACCCAATCGGGCAAACGCTCCTCTTTCTTCACAACACCCGACCACGTCTGACGATATTCCGGGTCCGAACTGAGCAGTTCGCTAACCCTCGCCTGACCGTCGTTAGCCGCCATCGCCATGGCGCTGGCGCTCGTCGAAAGCGCCAGCGTCAACGCATGGAAATGCGCGCGACCCATGGTTAACCCCGACCGCGACGGCCGAAGAAGAACGACACGACAAACATCACCAGGAACACAATGAAGAGAATCTTGGCGATACCCGTGGCGGTGCCTGCGATACCACCGAAGCCCAGTACTGCTGCAACAATGGCGATGATCAGAAATGTAATAGCCCAGCTCAACATGGTGATTCTCCTTACCGTTTTTAATTTTTAACTGCGACGAGGTGTCGGATTGGACCCTCGACGTAGATCGTGTCCCTGACCGTATTAATCAGAAGACCCAACTCTGCTGACGCGGCGCTTGTTCGATAGCGGCTGCTGCGTCCTCGACCGGTTGCAGGCTCAGCGCAACGTCCGTGGCCTTCAACGCACTCGCCTTGGCGAAGGGAGCGCTGTGGCTGTAGGCGTGTTGAATCTGAACCGCGTCGTGATCCTGATTCCAGTGGTTGAACTGCTGAACAACGATCAAAGTGACCATCAAGGCCAAACTGGCAAACAGACCTTGCTGCAGATGCAGTGGGGAAATGCGAAGTTTGGCGAGTGGTTGAGTGTTCATTCAGCAGGCTCCAGGAATCTTGTTGGCCGACGTTGCAGACCTTTGTTACCTGAGACATTGCAGCCTGTGTGCCAGCTTTTTTAACGTAGAAAACTCCTTTTAAATCAGATACTTATTTAATTATGAAGGAACTTTCTTACGAGCAAGCTGCACGATTGAACAATTGGCATCGTGCGTATTGCACGAAGAGAGAGGCGAGGATCAAAAAACGGCGAGACCTGTGCCGCATCCCCCGGAGGAGCGCGCTTGCCCGCGAGAGGCCGGTACATCCGACACATCCTCATCGGCGGAACAATTGATTCGCGGGCAAGCGCGCTCCTACAGAACCTTGTCGAGTCAACGCTACGTAACGTTTTAGACGCGCCCAGAAATTACCCGGCGCTTCGGGTCATGACGCGCAAGGTGTCGGCATCCACGCCTTTGACCCCACGGATGTTGCGGGCGATTTCGACGGCCAGTTCTTTCTCGGCGTAATTGGCGACGACACCGTCCAGGCTGACCACGCCACTCTTGGTTTCCACTTTTATATTGAGCCCGTCGAGGTTGCGGCTATAGATGAGGCTGGATTTGACCTTGCTGGTAATCCAGGCATCACTGAATTCCTCACGTACGCTGCTGGCTTGCGCCTGATTCTGCTCCTTGATGGCCTGCGTATCCCGTGCACTGAGGCTGATCAGGTTGTTCACCTCGGTGACGCCGTCAGTGTTGCTGGCCAGGCTGCCTGCCAGTTGCTTGGCCTCGGCATCCTTCGCCTGACCTTTCAACGTGACCACGCCTTGAGCCGCAGTGACATCGATATTGAGCCCTTCGGTGACGCTGTTCCACAGCAGCTTCGACTTGATGGTTGCAGTCAGCGTCGCGTCATCGAAACGCTGGGCCATGTTGGCTTTAGTGCCGGGTTCTGCGGCCACTTGCGGATCAATCTCCAACTGGTTATCGACCTTGATGATGCCTTGGGTATCGCCCGCGATCTGAGTCGCCAGATCCTTATCGACCTGATTCTCGACCTTGCCCGTCAGCACCGCCGTACCTTGCTCGACCTTCACGCCAATATTGAAGGGGCTCAGGTGACGGTTGAGCGCGAACGCGGTCCAGATCGACCCTTCCTGACGCGCCTGGGACAGCTGCGTCTGCAAATCGCCCTGCGCGGCCTCGGCGACGAGAGGGGTCATTCCGAGCAGGCCGGCGGTGCCGACAGCCAGAGCGATTTTTTTCAGCGGGTGCATGGCAATCTCCAGACATTTTCAAAAAGTGTTACTGGAGAGACTTTTCATTTGCCCGGATGTTCTGTTTCGCGAATCACCGCGCCGCGAGCCAACGGCTTGAAGCGCTGTGTCCGCTGATGTTCGACGAACTGTGTGTTTTTTGAGTTTTTTAGCAGATCACTACCATGCGGCTCGTTTAATCAATCAGAATGAACCATGCAACTTGCCCGATTTTTCCGGGACTAACCAAGATCATTCATTTAGGAGCGTAGGAAAAATGGAAGCAGCCACTGAGAATCAGGGCCGTATTCTGCTTGTGGATGATGAATCCGCCATCCTTCGCACGTTCCGCTATTGCCTGGAAGATGAAGGCTACAGCGTCGCCACCGCCAATAGCGCGGCTCAGGCCGAGGCGCTGCTGCAACGCCAGGTGTTCGACGTATGCTTCCTGGACCTGCGTCTGGGGGAAGACAACGGGCTGGACGTACTGGCGCAGATGCGTGTTCAAGCGCCCTGGATGCGCGTGGTGATCGTGACCGCGCACTCGGCCGTAGACACCGCCGTCGATGCCATTCAGGCTGGGGCCGCTGACTACCTGGTCAAGCCCTGCAGCCCGGACCAGCTGCGCCTGGCAACCGCCAAGCAACTGGAGGTCCGTCAGCTGTCTGCACGGCTCGAAGCGCTTGAAGGCGAAGTGCGCAAACCCAAGGACGGCCTGGATTCCCACAGCCCGTCGATGATGGCGATTCTGGAAACGGCCCGTCAGGTCGCCAATACGGACGCCAACATTCTGATTCTGGGTGAGTCAGGGACCGGTAAGGGCGAGCTGGCGCGCGCGATCCACGGTTGGAGCAAGCGCAACAAAAAAGCCTGCGTCACCATCAACTGCCCGTCGCTGACAGCTGAGCTGATGGAAAGCGAGCTGTTCGGTCATAGCCGTGGCGCGTTCACGGGCGCCAGCGAAAGCACGCTGGGCCGAGTGAATCAGGCCGATGGCGGTACATTGTTCCTCGACGAAATCGGGGACTTCCCGCTGACGCTGCAACCCAAGCTGCTGCGCTTCATTCAAGACAAGGAATACGAGCGCGTCGGCGACCCGGTCACCCGCCGCGCAGACGTGCGCATCCTCGCCGCCACGAACCTGAATCTGGAAGACATGGTCCGTGACGGGCGTTTCCGTGAAGACCTGCTCTACCGTCTGAATGTCATTACTCTGCACCTGCCGCCGCTGCGTGAGCGTAGCGAAGACATCCTGACGCTGGCCGACCGCTTCCTGGCACGCTTCGTCAAAGAGTACAGCCGCCCGGCGCGTGGCTTCAGCGAAGAGGCACGCAGCGCGCTGCTCAACTACCGCTGGCCAGGGAACATCCGCGAGCTTCGCAACGTGATCGAACGGGCGAGCATTATCTGCCCGCAAGAGAAGGTCGAAATCACCCATCTGGGCATGGCCGAACAGCCGACCAACAATGCACCGCGCGTTGGCGCGGCATTGAGTCTGGACGAACTGGAAAAAGCCCATATCGGGGCGGTGCTGGCCACCAGTGACACCCTGGATCAGGCCGCACGTACGCTCGGCATCGATGCGTCGACGCTGTACCGCAAACGCAAGCAGTACAACTTGTAATGGGGCGTCGATGAAATTCGGGATGAAGTTGCGCACGCGCCTGTTCCTCAGCATTTCGGCGCTGATGACCGTCGCTCTGTTCGGGTTGTTGCTGGGACTGGTCAGCGTCATGCAGATGGCTCAATCCCAGGAGTCGCTGATTCGGCACAACTTCATCACGCTCGATATCGGTCTCAAGCTCAGGCAGAACCTGGGCGACCAACTGGTGATGCTGCTCAGGGATACGCCGGATCGAGCCGCGTTGGCACAGAATCAGGCGCAGTTCCAGGAACTGCTTGATCAGGGCATCGACCACGACCAGCAGACCTACACGAACAGCGGCTTCGAAAAAGCGCGTCTGGACTACGAGCAATTTCTGAACGCCCTTCAGCGTGCCGACGATCCGCCCAACGCGCTGGGTGATGACAAGAACGTGACCAGCGCTTTCAACACACTGCGCAACGGTCTGCTGGATGCGCATCGGCAGGCACTGGAAAACATCAGTCAGGCTGAAAGCGCGTCCCGCAGCCGCGCCTTGTGGGTCGCGGCGCTGCTTGGACTGGTGGGGCTCGCGGTGCTGGCGATCGGCTTTGTCACGGCGCATGGCATTGCACGCCGGTTTGGTGCGCCCATCGAGGCGCTGGCCAAGGCGGCTGACAATATTGGCCAGGGCAACTTCGAGGTGACATTACCCATCTCCTCCGCCGCGGAAATGAACCTGCTGACCCGGCGCTTCGGCATCATGGCCGAAGCCTTGCGTCAGCATCAGGTCACCAACGTCGACGAACTGCTGGCCGGCCAGCAGCGTTTGCAGGCGGTACTCGACAGCATCGACGATGGCTTGCTGATGATTGATCGTCAGGGTCGACTCGAGCACCTGAACCCCGTGGCTCAGCGTCAGCTCGGCTGGGAAGAGAGCAAGCTCGGTCAAGGACTAGGCGAAGCGCTGCAACGGCCCGAGCTGGATGAACAGCTGTATCTGGTGCTGCGCGGCGGGACGCTTGAGAGGGCGCCGGAAGACCTGTCCATCGAGATCGACGGCGAAAACCGAATCCTGACGTACAGCCTGACCCCCGTCAGCCACACCAAAGGCCATGTGCTGGGGGCCGTGATGGTGTTACACGACGTCACCGAGCAGCGAGCGTTCGAGCGCGTGCGCAGTGAGTTCGTCCTGCGCGCGTCTCACGAGTTGCGCACACCCGTCACCGGCATGCACATGGCCTTCGGGTTGTTGCAGGAACGGGTGCACTTCCCGCCTGAGTCCCGTGAAACAGACCTGCTCAAGACGGTTAACGAAGAAATGCAGCGCTTGATGCAACTGATCAACGACCTGCTGAACTTCTCTCGCTACCAGAACGGCCTGCAGAAGCTCACCCTCGCACCTTGCGACGTCAGCGAGCTGCTGACTGACGCGCGTGAGCGATTTGCCGAAGCGGCACGCGAACAGGACGTGATGGTGCTGCTGGAAATGCAGGAACCCTTACCCCGGCTGCAAGCCGACAAGGCTCATCTTGAGCGCGTCCTGGACAACCTGCTGGATAACGCGCTGCGACATACGCCTCAATCCGGTCTCATCCGCCTGCAAGCGCGGCGTCACGGCGAACGCCTGATCATCAGCGTCGAAGACAACGGTGAGGGGATTGCCTATGAGCAGCAGGCTCGAATTTTCGAGCCCTTCGTTCAAGTCGGACGCAAGAAAGGCGGGGCAGGCCTCGGACTGGCACTGTGCAAGGAGATCGTGCAGTTGCACGGGGGCCGCATGGGTGTGTATTCACGACCGGGGCAGGGCACGCAGTTCTACATGGCGTTGCCTCTGTAGGCGTCTACCAGCTCGTTCCCATAAAGAACCCGGCCTGGCGCGCACCTGATCCATCACGCCACATCATCAGCGCGTCGCCCTGCGCTGCGCCGTCCACCCGTCACCAGCTCGGTGAACTTGCTCGCGCTCAGGGGCCGTGCGAACAGCCAGCCCTGGCCATAAATCACACCTTCACTTTTGAGCAGCAGGGCCTGCGACTCGAACTCAATCCCTTCAGCAATCACCCTCAATTGCAGCGCATGCGCCATGCGGATGATATGCGGGGCAACACCGCTGCTGGCTGCGTCATGACCCAGCGCATCAATGAACGCTTTGTCGATCTTCAGGCAGTCCACTGGCAAGGTCTGCAAGTAGGCGAGGCTGCAATAACCGGTGCCGAAGTCGTCGATCAACACCTGATGCCCACGATCACGCAGCGCCTGCAGGTGATTGCGCGCCACCACCACATCGACCAGCCCCCGTTCGGTCACCTCAAAGGCAATCTGCCGGGGCGCAACCCGATGCAGCGCAAGCAGCTTGGCCGTCACTCGACCAATGCGTGGCGCCATTACGTCGCACGCCGCGAGGTTGACCGACACGTACAGATGCGGATTCGCCCGCAATAGGTGGCCGAGCTGTTCCAGTAACTGCTGCAGCACAAAGTCGGTGATCTGCCGGATTTGCCCGGTGTTCTCGGCCAGCGGAATGAAGAGGTCAGGGCTGGTCAGCGTGCCGTCAGGTCGTCGCCAGCGCACCAAGGCCTCAGCGCCCACGCACAGCCGGGTGTTGAGGTCGAAAATGGGTTGATACAAGACCTTCAGCTCACCCCGACGCAGCGCACCGTGCAACTCGCCCCCCAACGACTGCCGCTGCCGGACCAGTTGCAGCACCAGAATCCCGATGCACAACGACACCAGCACGCTCGCGGGCACCAATAGCCACCAGGCGCCAGTGATCTTTTGCTGCAAACCGTTACGCGGGGTAATCAGCACCAGCTGGTATTCCGGGCTCTGAGTCGGCATCCGGTAAACCAGTTTGTCCTGGGTGGTGATCAGCGCTTCAGAAGACGTCGGGGTCCAGTCGGAGGTGGGCGGCCAAGTCTGCGCCGGCCCTAACACAGGCACGGCCTTGGTGCCTTGGTCCAGCACCACGACCAGGCTGCCACCGGGAGGCAAATCCACCACGTCGGTCAGGTGCCCGCGAGAGGTCGATACACGAAAATCCCCACGGCCCAGCATCAGCGACGCGAGGTTGTCATCGGGTTGGGTGGAGGTGTTGAGCCAATAGTCGTACGTCGGCCCGCGGATGTCGGGCGCACGCGGCTTGCCGATCATGCTTTGTCGCGTCCAGCTGGAGCAGAACTGCGTGTCGTCTACGTAAGCCACTTCATAGATGAAGCGATACCGCGAGTTGACCTGCCGCAATTGCTCGATCATCGCCGGGCCACAACCGCGTAGCGGCTGTGCTTCGAGCTGGTCCAGACCTGCACGTAATTGCCCGAACAACTGCTCAAGACGCACCAGAAAACGTTCGCCCTGAGCGTTCATCTGCGCGCTTTCTTCCTGCCGCGCCTGATGCATCGCCAGGCCGAAACTGGCCGCCAGCAGCACGACAGCACTCAACAACGCTGCCAGCAGTGCCAGGAGTGAAGGGCGATAAAGAACTGAGCGCAGCTGCGGTGAAGCCGTGAACATCGGCCGGTTTTCCAGATGAATACCAATGAGGTATAGCAACAAGCGCGGAAATAGCCCGCCAAAAACCGACGGTACGGGTAATTTAGTGCCTGAGGTTGAGCACCTGAAGAATAGCTGCACTTTGAAGATCAGGCTCACCGTCGAATTTCTGCGGGCGATAGTGCATCTGAAAAGCCGCCAATACATGGCGACTCGCAATGTCCCATTCCCCGGTTTGCGGCGTCGCATAGCCCAGGAGCGCGAGTTGCTGCTGGAACCATGTCGCGCTGGGCACCACGCCCATCATCTGCGACTGACGCTGCGCAACCTGCTGCTCATCAGGCCAGATGCCGAGGCCTTCCTGCGCGAGCCGCTTCCAGGGGAACAGCGGTCCTGGGTCCAGTTTGCGCATCGGTGCGATGTCGCTGTGTCCAATGACATGCCGAGGTTCGATCTTGTTACGTTTGACGATGTCTTTGAGCAGCACGATCAATGACTGGATCTGCGCTTCGCTGTACGGATACCAAAGCCGGCCCGTCGGCGTGTCGCGGTAACCCGGATTGACGATTTCGATGCCGATGCTGCTGGAGTTCAGCCAGGTTCGGCCGTCCCATTCACTTTCACCTGCGTGCCATGCACGCTGGCTTTCATCGACGAGTTTGTAGACCGTGGCCGGGCCATCGCCGATCAGGTAGTGGGCGCTGACCTCACCATGGGTCAGCAAGGCGAGCGAGCGATCAAGGGATGCCGAGGTGTAGTGCACCACGACAAACTGCGTGCGGCTGTCGAAATTGGCGGAGGGATGGCTGGTGTCGAACTTCGGACCGCTGGCGCAAGCGGTCAGCAACAACAGCAGGCAAAACGCTGAAAAAAACTTCATAAAAGGCAGAACACATAGACAAGTAATGCAACAGTGTAACGTAATGCCAGCGCAGCGCTCAAAAATGGCTGCTGCCGCACCTCACTTCCTGCTGCCAGACCTTCAGCCTTGCTCTATGCGATTACGCCCTTCGGCTTTGGCTCGGTATAACGCCTGATCCGCGCGTTTGAGCACCAGATCGCTGCGCTCACCCGGCTTGAACGTCGTGATGCCCATGGACACTGTGATCGTCACCGGCTCGCCTTTGAAGTGAAAAGGACAGGCCTCGATGGTCACACGTAATCGTTCGAGCAGCGCCAGGCCCTCGGCCATTTGAGTATGAGGGAGCAGGAACACAAACTCCTCACCGCCGAAACGAGCAATGAAGTCCGACGGCCTCACGCGCTTTTGCAGCTGCGTGGCAATGATCTTCAGGACTTTGTCGCCGGCCAAATGACCGTAGCCGTCGTTGATACGCTTGAAATGGTCCAGGTCGAGAATTCCCAACAGCAAACTGGAGCGGTGCTTCTGCAACTGGTCGACTTCACGATCAAGCCGTTCGTTCCAGGCAGCACGGTTAGGCAGGCCGGTGAGGGTGTCGATCAGGGCCTTCTGTCGCTGCTCTTCCAGGTGCGCGCGGAACCCCTGCGCCTCTTGCTCCATCGTTGCCACACGGCTGGCCAACGATTGCAGACGCGTGGCAACCTCCTGCTCCCGTTGATCGCGTTGCTTCTGATGCTCGTCCATCGTGCCGAGCAAGCCCTCAAGACGGCTTTCCAACACGTTCTTCAGACTGTCGAGATCGGCCGCTTCCTGCACGCTGCTTTGCAGACCGCCGACATGCTCTCGTAATTGATCGTTCAGCTCCCGCGAAGCGGACTGCTGCCCTGCGTGGTCCTCGCTGGCGGCCTGCAAGTTGCTCTGGAACGACTCCAGTCGTTCGTTGAGCTGTTTGAGGTAAAGCTCGAACTCATGCTGACCGCTGTCAGTGATCGCCAGCATCAAGACGGCAAGATCGTCGAGGATCGGCAGCAACTCGTACCAGTTCAATCCATGCTCGAGCCGGGCACGCATGGCCTCGGCTTGTGGGCGGTGATGCTCGGGCAACGTCAGATCGTTGAGCAGGCCCAGCAGAGTTTCCTCGATGTGCGCAGCGACCGAGCTGTAACTCGGCTCGGGCGAAGAGGGCAGCGCATAAGGCCCATCTTCTTCGGCATCGCCCTCGGCGGCGGGCTCGTCGTCGCTGTCCGTCTCTTCGTCAGTCTGCGCTGCGGCCTCCTGATCATCGCTGGACTCCGATTCCGCCTGCGCGATCGCGTGCTCTTCCCCGTCCGGAGTTGGCTCGTCGCTCACCTCAGCAGCGTCTGACTCGGCAGGCGCGACATCGGGCGCAGCTTCTGCTGGCGCTGACTCGGCGCTCGGTTCGACGGGCGTTGCTTCGGCTTCGATCTCCAGGGGTTCAAGCGCTGGCGTCGCGACAGACGCCGATTCAGCGGCTGGCGTAGCAGACTCTCGCGGCTCGGGCTCGAGTTCCGCCTCGACCGTAGGCACCGCGACCTCGGGCACCGCCGGCGTATCGGCAACGGCTGCGACGGGCGCCTCTGTCATTGCGGGAGCTATCGCCACAGGAGCAGGCTTTTCAGTCATCACCCCCGCGTCTGATTGCGCCGGAGCCTCGTTAGTCCACTGTGCGGCCTGAGACGTGCCGCGCTCGGGAGCAGTTTCCTCATCCTCAGGATCAGGCTGGTGAACACTCGTTGGCGCAGGCTTCGGTGCTTCGACGGGACTGTGGGCAGACGCAGTCGCCTCTCCCTCTTCGTGCGAATCCCGACCACCAAACAGACGCTGGAGAAACCCGGGGCGAGCCGCTTCTTCCGGGTGCTCAAGCTGAGCCAGGGCCTGACTTTGCAGCCCGCTCAATTCGCTGAGCAGCAGCGGCAGCTCGCGGGCCTGATTGACGCGGTCTTCAAGATTCTTGGCGAAGCGCTTGAGCGGTTTGGCGACTTCTCGGGGCAACGGCAGCGATTGCAGCTGTGCGACCAGCGAGGTCAACGCCGTTCCCATTTGCTCGACACGCTTTTCGCGACGCTGCTCGGAGTCCAACACGGCTTTTTCAAGGCGAGGAATCAAGGCCGCCAGACCGGCGTCCATGTCGTCCTTGCGAACGATCTCGCGCATCTCCTTCATGCACTGATCGACCGCCTTATCAGCGCCCTCGGCCGCCAGGCTGCTGCGCACAAGGCCGCGCCGGAGCAGGTCGAGACGAGCGTTCCAACGCTTTTCCAGCTTGTCTTGCTGCTCGATGCTCTTGAGGTACTTTTCTTTCCAGCGTTGGGCTTCGTCGCTCATTCCGAGGGTCCGCGAGGAGATGAGCTTGTTATCGGCAGAGAGTCCCCAATTAATGAGGCCGGCAAGCGAATCTCCACCGCGACGGGCAGATGATCGGAAATGGGCGCAGCCAGGACCTGCACTTTTTCAAGCGTCAGGGTCGGACTGAGGAGGATGTGGTCCAGGCAGCGCTGCGGGCGCCAGCTGGGAAACGTTGCTTCGATCTGTGGCGCAAGCAAGCCAAGATCCCGCAAGGGAGAGGTTTCCAGCAAATCGGCGGCGTGGGTGTTCATGTCACCCATCAGGACCTGATGCTTGTAGCCGCCGATCAGCTCACGGATGTAAGCGAGCTGCCGTGTACGGGTACGCGCACCCAGCGCCAGGTGCATGACCACCACGACCAGCGCGTCTTCGCCTTCACCGAAACGAACCAGAATGGCGCCACGCCCGGCAGGGCCCGGTAGAGGATGGTCTTCGATATCCCACGGACGCAATCGGCTCAGCACGCCGTTACTGTGCTGGGCAAAACGTCCGAGGTTACGATTGAGTTGCTGATGCCAGTACGGAAAGGAACCGAGCTGGGCGAGGTGTTCGACCTGATTGACGTAGCCTGAACGCATGCTGCCGCCATCGGCTTCCTGCAACGCGACCAGATCGTAGTCGTTCAGCAGGTTGCCGATTTTCTGCAGATTCCCGGCCCGACCGTTGTGGGGCAGCAAGTGCTGCCAGCCACGGGTCAGGTAATGCCGGTAACGCTCGGTACTGATGCCCACCTGAATGTTGAAGCTGAGCAACCGGAGCCGGCCATCGGCTGGCAATCCGGATTCCTGCACATGTCGCTCGTTGACCTTGGGGGTGTGCCGGGCAACAGTGCGTTCAGTACCCCAGCGCGTCATGGCCGGCGCTTACTTGGCGGTGAGCGTTGCGCGCTCTTTGGCGATCAACTGATCGGCCACTTGCAGCGCTTGTTCAGGACCACCGGCAGTGCCCAGATCGAAGCGGTACTTACCGTTGACGATCATGGTCGGGACGCCCGTGATTTCATACTTCTTGGCCAGTTCTTTGTACTGGGCGATCTTGCCCTTGACGGCGAACGAGTTGAAGGTTTCCAGGAATTTGGTCTTGTCGACGCCTTGGGTGGCAACGAACTCGGCCATGTCGTTCGGGTCGGTCAGGCGCTTGCCGCCTTTCTGGATGGCATCGAACACGGCGGTGTGGACCTTCTTCTCTACACCCATGGTGTCCAGGGTAATGAACAGCTGGCCATGGGCATCCCATGGGCCGCCGAACATGGCAGGAACACGGATGAAGTGAACGTCGGCCGGGAGTTTTTCAATCCATGGATTGATCACGGGTTCGAACGCGTAGCAGTGAGGGCAGCCATACCAGAACATTTCGACGACTTCGATCTTGCCTGGCTCGGAAACCGGGACGGCGCTGCTCAGCTCGACATATTGCTTGCCGGCTTCGATTGGCTCTGCAGCTTGAGCGGTCAGACCGAACAGGCTGGTGAACACCAGAGCGGCGCTGAGAATCAGATTACGCATGCTTAACTCCTGGGCATGAAAAGTCACCTCGACAGCGGCTGTTGGACCGGGCGGGGTGATGTGAGTTCGCAAGTGTAACGCCTGCGCGCATAAAAAAGGGCAGCCGTTCGCTACCCTTTTTGGCCCGTCCGCACATGAAACATGTGCAAACATTTCCGGTCGTCGATCCGCCTGCGACGGGGCGTGCAGCCTTAATCGAGGCTTAATGCAGTCCCTGTATGTAGGCCGACAATGCGTCGATATCCTTGTTGCTCAGCTTCGAGGCGATGGTGCGCATGACCATCGTGTCACCGTCGTTGGTGCGCTCGCCTTCGCGGAACGCCGTCAGTTGCTTCTTCACGTAGTCGGCATGCTGTCCACCCAGGTGTGGAAAGCCGGCAGCAGCATTACCCGCGCCGTTGGGCGAGTGACATCCCGTGCAGGCCGGCATGCCTTGATCCAGCTTGCCGCCACGGAACAAGGCTTCGCCTCGTGCTACCAGATTTGGATCGGCTGCACCGACGCTGCCTTTCTGGCTGGCGAAGTACGCGGCGATGTCGGCCAGGTCCTGCTCATTGAGGTTGTTGAGCAGACCTGTCATTTCCAGCACGACACGCTTGCCGTCCTTGATTTCGTGCAATTGCTTGAGCAGATAGCGCGGACCTTGTCCGGCGAGTTTAGGGAAGTTGGGGGCCATGCTGTTACCATCCGGGCCATGGCACGCGCCACAGACTGCGGTTTTGGCCTGGCCGGCGGCAGGATCGCCCACGACCGCATCAGCGGCCTGGGTGGTGCTTGAGATGCCCAAGATCAACAGCAGACTCACCAGTAGTTTGTTCATCGGCTAATCCAGTACATTTTATTGTTGGAGTAAGGTTAGTCCGACTTGCGCGAACTTCATCCTGCTGACGCACAAAGCACACACAAAATCTGCGGCATTATATACTTGCGCCCATCAAACGGAAACGACACCCCGTTGCTGCACGATTGCCGCAACGCCCTCACCGGATATCCCATGCAACTCAAGAACCCGATCCTCGGTTTGTGCCAACAAGCCAAGTTCATGCTCAGCGCCGCCAAAGTCGACCAATGCCCGGACGACGAAGGTTTTGAAGTGGCCTTTGCCGGCCGCTCCAACGCCGGTAAATCCAGCGCGCTGAACACCCTGACCCACGCCAGCCTGGCGCGCACCTCGAAAACGCCGGGTCGCACGCAGCTGCTGAACTTCTTCAGTCTGGACGATGATCGGCGTCTGGTCGACCTGCCCGGTTACGGTTATGCAAAAGTACCGATTCCGCTCAAGCAACACTGGCAGCGTCACCTTGAGGCTTACCTGGGCAGCCGCGAGAGTTTGAAGGGTCTTATCCTGATGATGGACATCCGTCACCCGATGACCGACTTCGACCTGCTGATGCTCGACTGGGCCATCGCCAGCGGCATGCCCATGCACATCCTGCTGACCAAAGCAGACAAGCTGACCTTCGGCGCGGCCAAAAACACGCTGCTCAAGGTGCAGTCGGAAATTCGCAAGGGTTGGGGCGACGCGGTCACCATCCAGCTGTTCTCGGCGCCCAAGCGCATGGGCCTGGAAGAGGCGTACACCGTGCTGGCCGACTGGATGGAACTGGAAGACAAGGCGCCTGCAGCGTAAATCGCAGGCAAAAAAAACCCCGGACTTCATATGGGGAGGGGAAGTTCGGGGTCTAAGTCCAGACCACTAGGGAGAGGTCCGGATATCTGCCAACACTTAACACAACATAGGAGCATGAGTGGCTACGTCAACCACTCGCCATCTCTGACCGGGTTTTGTCCGCTGAAGTTCAAAATCTGCGGAAATTTAATGTTGGCTGTAGCAGTGGCTCGCCTTGCGCGGCCCTTTCCAGAGCGGTCAAACCGGCCAATCTGTGGGAGCAAGCTTGCTCCCACAGTTGCGTCATCCGATCAAATATTGATCAATGCGCCTCGTCCCAGTTACTGCCCACACCCACTTCCACCAGCAACGGCACGTCCAGATCCGCCGCGCCACTCATGTGGACGCGGATGTCCTTGCTGATCTGCTCGACCAGATCCTCGCGCACTTCAAGCACCAGTTCGTCGTGAACCTGCAGAATCACGCGAGCATCAAGACCTGATGTATCCAGCCAGCCATTCACCGCGACCATTGCACGCTTGATGATATCGGCGGCCGTGCCCTGCATCGGCGCGTTGATCGCCATGCGTTCAGCCCCTTTGCGCAGCGCCTGGTTCTTCGCGTTGATGTCCGGCAGATAAAGACGACGCCCGAAAATCGTTTCAACGAAACCCTGCTCGGCCGCCTGCGTGCGGGTGCGCTCCATGTATTCGAGCACGCCGGGATACCGCGCGAAGTAACGGTCCACATACGCTTGCGACTGTTTGCGGTCGACGCCGATCTGCTTGGCCAGGCCAAACGCGCTCATGCCGTAAATCAGACCGAAGTTGATCGCCTTGGCGCTGCGACGCATGTCGTTCGTGACCTCTGGCAATTCGACGCCAAATACCTCCGCCGCCGTTGCCCGGTGAACGTCCAGGTCGTTACGGAAGGCATGGAGCAGCCCTTCGTCCTTGGCCAGATGCGCCATGATCCGCAATTCGATCTGCGAATAGTCCGCCGCCAGCAGCTTGTAGCCTTGCGGCGCGACGAACGCCTGACGAATCCGGCGGCCTTCGGCAGTACGGATCGGAATGTTCTGCAGGTTCGGATCGCTGGACGACAAGCGTCCGGTCACGGCCACTGCCTGATGATATGACGTGTGGATACGCCCGGTGCGCGGGTTGATCTGCTCGGGCAGTCGGTCGGTGTAGGTGCTTTTCAGCTTGCTCATCGAGCGGTACTGCATCAGCACCTTCGGCAGCGGAAACTCTTGTTCAGCCAACTCCGCAAGCACCGCTTCTGCCGTAGAAGGCTGTCCGGTGGCCGTCTTGCTGATGATCGGCATGCCGAGCTTTTCATACAGGATCACGCCCAACTGCTTGGGCGAACCGAGGTTGAATTCCTCGCCCGCGATGGCAAACGCCTCACGCTCGAGCTCGGTCATCTTGTTGCCCAATTCGACACTCTGGATGCCCAGCAACTTGGCATCGACCAGCGCGCCTTGGCGCTCGATGCGCGCCAGGACCGGCATCAGTGGCATTTCGATCTCGTTCAGCACCGGCGCCAGGGTCGGGATCTTCTCGAGTTTCGCCTGCAGGATTTCGTGCAGACGCAACGTCAGGTCGGCTTCCTCGGCGGCGTAGATGCCCGCCTGCTCCAGCGCGATCTGGTCGAAAGAAAGCTGCTTGGCGCCCTTGCCGGCGATGTCCTGGAAGTTTACCGGCGTGTGATCCAGATACTTGGCGACCAGACTGTCGCGGTCATGGCGAGTGGCAGTCGAGTCCAGCACATAGGATTCGAG
Organism: Pseudomonas abietaniphila; assembly: GCF_039697315.1. Lineage (NCBI taxonomy): Bacteria > Pseudomonadati > Pseudomonadota > Gammaproteobacteria > Pseudomonadales > Pseudomonadaceae > Pseudomonas > Pseudomonas abietaniphila. The sequence goes on from NZ_CP155619.1 coordinate 3,025,295, forward strand.
CATGGTGTCGAACTTCACGCCCTGGACATTGATGCCCTGGCTCTGATCCCCGCCGATGGCGCAGTTCGCCATTAGGTTAATGGCGAACTTGGCGTGCTGGCCGACTTTGATCTTGCTCGCGTCCTCCAGCATCGGTTTGACGGCGTTGAGCACCGCATCGCGATCCAGCTGCTGCGGCACGCCCATGTAGGAGTGGGTCAACGGGATGTAACAGGCTTCGTGGGTCTTGATCGCGAACGACAGGCCAACGATCTGCGCGCGTTGCGCATCGGTGCCGTTGCTCTGCACAACGAAGGCAAACAGGCTGGCTGCCTGAAGTTTCTTCAGCCAGTCGTCAAACTGGGTCTGCTCCAGAATCAGCTCATACTTGGCCTCGATGACCGGCGCAGCTTCTTCGACAGGCGCAATCTCGGCCCCTTCCTGTTTGGCTTCACGCTGCAGATCATTGATCCAGCTCTTGAATTCAAGCTCGGTGTACAACGCCAGCAAGGCTTCGCGGTCCGGTTCGCCGCAGTGCAACGCATCCAGTTCGATGTCCAGCGGTACGTCGACCTTGATGGTTGCCAGCTGGTAGGAAAGGAATGCCATCTCCTTGTGCTCTTCGAGCTTGGCGGGCAACGATTTTGCGCCACGAATCGCCAGCGTCGGAACCTTGTCGAGGTTCTCGTAGAGCTCTTTGAGACCACCGTTGATGCCCACCAGCAGGCCAGCGGCGGTCTTTTCACCCACGCCAGGAACGCCGGGAATATTGTCGACTTTGTCGCCCATCAGCGCGAGATAATCGATGATGTGCTCGGGACCGACGCCAAATTTCTCTTTCACGCCAGCCACATCCAGCACGCTACCGGTCATCGTGTTGACCAAGGTAATGTGCCCGTCGACCAACTGCGCCATGTCTTTGTCACCGGTGGAAATGACCACCGGACGATCCGCTGCAGCACTGCTGCGCGCCAGCGTGCCGATCACATCGTCGGCTTCCACGCCTTCAACGCACAGCAACGGATAACCCAGGCCTTTCACGCAGTTATGCAGAAAGTCGATCTGCACGCGCATGTCGTCAGGCATGCTCGGACGATTGGCCTTGTACTCGGCAAACATTTCATCGCGGAAGGTTCCGCCCTTGGCGTCGAACACCACGGCGAACGGGCTTTCGGGATACTGTTTGCGCAGGCTCTTGAGCATGTTCAGCACGCCCTTGACCGCACCGGTAGGCAGGCCCTTGGACGTGGTGAGTGGCGGCAGCGCGTGGAAGGCGCGGTACAGATAAGAAGAACCGTCCACCAGGACGAGGGGCGCGAGACTCATGTGCAGGATCAACCTTTTCGGCGGGGTCGGCGCTAGAATGCGAGGACCGTTGACGACAAAGGAGCAAGGTTATCATGCGTACACAAAATCGCTTGTTACTGGTCGCTCTGTTGGTTGCCCCGCTGATCGCGGCGGCCGCCGAAGACGAAGCCCCGTCGGCTGAACCTGACGTCACGATCCGCAAGGACGGTGACAATTTTGTGCAGGAATACAAGGCAAACGGCTTCGTTTATGCGGTAAAAATCACGCCTAAATACGGCAAACCGTACTATCTAGTGCGCGCCGATGGCACCAGCGGTCAATTCATTCGTTCGGATCAACCGGACATGCTGATCCCCCAGTGGGTACTATTCAGCTGGTAACGCCTTACATTCACCTTTTGCTGGCAGTGTTCATATGTCTGTTTTTACTCCCCTGGCTCGGCCCGAGCTGGAAGCTTTTCTCGCCCCGTACGGGCTCGGCCAACTGCGTGATTTCCAAGGCATCGCAGCCGGAAGTGAAAACACCAATTTCTTCATCAGCATGGAGAAGGGCGAGTTCGTCCTGACGCTTGTCGAGCGCGGCCCCGTGCAGGAAATGCCGTTCTTCATCGAACTGCTGGACGTGTTGCACGAGGCAAATCTGCCGGTGCCCTACGCCCTGCGCACCACCGACGGCCAAGCGTTGCGCGAGCTCAAAGGCAAGCCCGCGCTGCTGCAACCGCGTCTGTCGGGCAAGCACCCGACCGAACCGAATACTCAGCACTGCGCGCAGATCGGCGAGCTGATGGCGCACATGCACCTCGCGACCCGTGAAAAGACCATCGAGCGCAAGACGGATCGCGGTCTGGACTGGATGCTGGAGGAAGGTAGCAGCTTCATTTCGCACCTTGGCGAAACGGAAGGCGCGCTGCTGAAGCGCTCCGTCGAGGAAATCGAGCGGCAGAAAGGCAAGATCATGGCCCTGCCGCGCGCCAACGTCCACGCCGACCTGTTCCGCGACAACACGCTGTTTGAGGGCACTCACCTGACCGGCGTGATCGACTTCTACAACGCCTGCTCCGCACCGATGCTGTATGACGTCGCGATCGCCGTGAACGACTGGTGTTCGTTCGAAGACGGCAAAATCGATGCGCCACGCGCGCGCGCATTGCTGGGCGCCTACGCGGGATTGCGTCCGTTTACGGCGGCGGAAGCTGAACTGTGGTCGACGATGCTGCGCGTAGGTTGCGTACGGTTCTGGCTGTCGCGCCTGATCGCGGCGGAAAGCTTTGCCGGGCAAGACGTATTGATCCACGACCCGTCTGAATTCCGCAAACGCCTGGAACAGCGCCAGGAAACGCATATTCCGTTGCCATTCGCGTTGTAAATGCATTCGCGAGCAAGCTCACTCCCACAGGACCGAAGCCGAACAGGCGCCCGTGCATCAACCCGGTCCCTGTAGGAGACGTCCGAGGTAACGAGGGCAGCGATGCGGTGTGCCAGTCACCGGTGATGGTGCCGACCCACCGCATTCGCGAGCAAGCTCACTCCCACAGGACCGAAGCCTAACAGGCGCCCGTGCATCAACCGGTCACTGTAGGAGACGTCCGAGGTTACGAGGGCAGCGATGCGGTGTGCCAGTCACCGGTGATGGTGCCGACCCACCGCATTCGCGAGCAAGCTCACTCCCACAGGACCGAAGCCGAACAGGCGCCCATGCATCAACCCGGTCCCTGTAGGAGACGTCCGAGGTTACGAGGGCAGCGATGCGGTGTGTCACTCACTATTGAAGGTACTGGCCCACCGCATTCGCGAGCAAGCTCACTCCCACAGGACCGTGGCCGAGCAGGCGCCCGTGCATCAACTCGGTCACTGTAGGAGACGTCCGAGGTTACGAGGGCAGCGATGCGGTGTGTCAGTCACCGGTGATGGTGCTGAACCACCGCATTCGCGAGCAAGCTCACTCCCACAGAAGAGCGCGGTTCAATTGTAGGAGCGCGCTTGCCCGCGATAAGGCTTAACCAGGCGCTACAAACTCTCCAGGCACCCCGCTAGATCATCGGCCAGCTTGCTCAGCAGCTGCTCATAACCCTGAGCCGTGGCAGGCGTGTATCCACCAAGCCCATCCAGCTCCGCCAGCTTCACCGGCAAGCCCGCACTCAGGGTTTCTGCCAGACGCGGACGCAGCGGCGGCTCGCTGAACACGCAGGTCTTGCCGAACGATGCCAAGCGCGTGCGCATGGCGGCGACGTGCTGCGCGCCCGGCTGCACTTCGCTGCTGACCGCGAACACACCCGCATGCTTGAGCCCGTAGGCCTCTTCGAAATAATCGAAGGCTTCGTGGAACACGAAATACGGCTTGTCGGTGATGCCCGCCACGCGCTGTTTGATCTTCGCGTCCAGCGCGTCCATGCGTTCATCGAATGCCTGAACGTTACTTGCGTAGCGCGCCGCGTTGTCCGGATCGGCCTGACTCAGATCGGCAGCCATTTTCGCCGCGATCACTCGCGCGTTGACCGAAGACAGCCACAGGTGCGCGTCGACGCTGCCCGGACGGTGGTCGTGATCGTGCTCGTCATCATCACCGTCGTCGTCATGGTGATCGCTGCTCGCGGTGAAGTGGCGCAAATGCATGCCGGGCAACGACTGAACCGGCACCGATGCCTTGGTGCGGCCGGTCAGTACGCGCGGCAGGAACGTTTCCATGTCAGGGCCGATCCAGTAGAGCAGGTCTACGTCCTGAACGCGCCGTACGTCGGACGGGCGCAGCGCGTAGTTATGCGGTGATGCGCCCGGCGGCAGCAGGACTTCCGGCACCGCGATTCCGTCTTGCACAGCCGCAGCAATCAGCTGTAGGGGCTTGATGCTGGTCAGCACTCGAACCTCGGCCTGGGCGGGAGCAATGGAAAGAAATCCGGTGATGAATACGACAAAAAGTAAAAAAAGTCGGGACACGGTGACCACTCATGGGGGCAGGAACGGGTAACATAATAACGTCTCTCACAAAAGCCGTCGCCGCCCATGTCTAATACACCACTGGCCAGTCGCCCCCACGATCACTCTCATTGCGTACACAGCGCCCTGACTGAGGCCGACACTTTGTGTGCCGGGAAAGGGCTGCGGCTGACCGCTCTGCGTCGTCGCGTGCTGGAGCTGGTCTGGCAAAGCCACAAGCCACTGGGCGCCTACGACATCCTCGCGGTCTTGAGCGAAGAGGACGGTCGCCGCGCCGCGCCGCCCACCGTGTACCGTGCGCTGGATTTCCTTCTGGAAAACGGCCTGGTGCACCGCATTGCCTCACTGAACGCTTTCGCCGGCTGCAACCACCCGACCCATGCGCATCAGGGCCAGTTCCTGATCTGTCGCGAATGCCACGCAGCCATCGAGCTGCAGCACGGAGCTATCAGTGCCGCCATCGTCAACGCGGCCAACGAAGTGGGCTTTGACGTGGAAGCCCAGACCGTCGAAGTGGTCGGTGTGTGTGCTGGCTGCAAGGCCGCCTGATGAGCGACGCACTGATCCGCCTGCAGGACGTCAGCGTCACTCGTGCCGGCCAGAGCGTGCTGGAAAACATTCAGCTGAGCGTCAGTCCCGGCGAGATCGTTACCTTGATCGGCCCTAACGGCGCGGGCAAGACAACGCTGGTGCGCGCCGTACTCGGACTGCTAAAGCCTGATTCGGGCGAGGTCTGGCGCAAACCCAGACTGCGCATCGGCTACATGCCGCAGAAGCTCCATATCGACGCCACGCTGCCGTTGTCCGTCCTGCGCTTCCTGCGCCTGGTGCCGGGCGTCGACCGGGCAACCGCGCTTGCAGCCCTGTCCGAAGTGGGCGCCGAAAAAGTCATCGACAGCCCGTTGCAGGGCATTTCCGGCGGCGAAATGCAGCGCGTTCTGCTGGCCCGTGCCCTGTTGCGCAAGCCGGAGCTGCTGGTGCTCGACGAGCCCGTGCAAGGCGTCGATGTTGCCGGCCAGGCCGAACTGTATGCGCTGATCACGCAACTGCGTAACCGTCATCAGTGCGGCGTGCTGATGGTGTCCCACGATTTGCACCTGGTGATGAGCACCACCGATCAGGTGGTCTGCCTGAACCGGCACGTCTGCTGCTCCGGGCATCCCGAGCATGTCAGCAACGATCCGGCGTTCGTCGAGCTGTTCGGTCAGCACGCGCCAAGCCTGGCGATCTATCACCACCATCACGACCATGCGCACGACCTGCACGGCGAGGTCTGCCAACCCGCCGCCGCTCACGACCACTGTCACGACCCTGCGCACGCACACTCGCACCCTCATAACCATGACCACGGAGACAGCTGCAAGCATGGCTGATTTTCTACTCTATGCCTTGCTCGCAGGCCTTGCTCTGGCGATCGTCGCAGGCCCGTTAGGTTCGTTCGTGGTCTGGCGCCGCATGGCCTACTTCGGCGACACCTTGTCCCACGCCGCCTTGCTCGGGGTTGCGTTGGGCTTCTTGCTGGACATCAGCCCGACCATCGCCGTGACAGTTGGCTGTCTGCTGCTCGCCATCCTGCTGGTGACCCTTCAGCAACGTCAGCCGCTTGCCTCAGATACGCTGCTGGGTATTCTCGCGCCCAGCACGCTGTCACTGGGCCTTGTCGTCCTGAGCTTCATGCGCGAAGTGCGGATCGACCTGATGGGCTATCTGTTCGGCGATCTGCTGGCGATCAGCCCAACTGACCTGTCGTGGATCCTGGGCGGCAGCGCGGCGGTGTTGGTGCTGATCTGTGGGCTGTGGCGGCCACTGCTGGCCATCACGGTCCACGAAGAACTGGCGACGGTCGAAGGCCTGCCGGTCGCGGCCCTGCGCATGACACTGATGCTGCTGATTGCCGTGGTCATCGCAGTGGCGATGAAAATCGTCGGGGTATTGCTGATCACCTCATTGCTCATCATTCCGGCGGCTGCGGCACAACGTCACGCCCGTTCGCCCGAGCAAATGGCTTTGGGGGCGAGCATTATCGGTGTGCTTGCAGTCTGTGGCGGGCTCGCGCTGTCCTGGTTCAAGGACACCCCGGCAGGCCCGTCCATCGTGGTCTGCGCTGCCGCGTTGTTTTTGCTGAGCTTCCTTTTACCCAAGCGGTAGAACCTTGGACTGGAAGAACAGTCATACTCCGCAATAATTGAATGGCGGCAATATGCAATGATCCGATGCAGCGCCGCCGATGGTGATCAGTTATTTTCGGTGCAAGGCACTTATGTGTAGACTTGCTCGTTTTTTGCGCAAATAGAGAATCGCAGGAATGAAGCCGTTCGCATCCCGTTATCTGCTGCTTGCTGCATTTTCCACACTGTTGGTCGCCTGCCAAAGCAAGCCTGTCGAAGCGCCCGCACCTGTCGCGGCGCCTGACGCGTATCAGCAGCTGGATCAGAACATCGCCAGCAGCGAATTGGCCACCGCTGAAGATCAGTTGGCCGCTTTGCAGAGCAAGAACCCTGACGACCCGCGTCTGGAGCAGTACCAACGTCAATTGGCCGAGGCTTACCTGAGCCGCAGTCAGATCGTCCTGCAGAAAGGGGACGTCAATGCCGCCGCCACCGCGCTCAGCCGTGCTCGCGCGCTGATGCCCAAGGCGCCAGCGTTAACCAGCGGCGTGAATGGCGCGATTGCCAACGCGCGCAAGGCCGAACTCGATAAGGCCGAAGCCGATTTGCGCGCGGCTGAAGCGAAGCGCACCGCGAAGGTCATCGACCCTACAGCCGAAAGCACGACGGTCAAGCTGAACATCGCCGATTCGAAGCAATTGCGTCGCCAACTGAACGACATCGCCGCCGATATTGCTGCGTTTAATTGCGAAGTGACGATTCAGGTACCGCGCACGGACGACTATCCTTGGCTGGCAACGTTGCTGACCAAGCGAGTGACGAAGATCAATCCGGACTTCGAATTGCAGATTCAGCGCGAGATCGAAAAAGCCGAGCCTGCGCAGATCAACTTGAAACCCGCGAAGCTCTGATCAGATTCTGATTAAAAGAAAGGCGTTGCCCTCACAGGCAACGCCTTTTTTATTTGCAGCGCCTTAGTCCATGGATGAGCGCGCTTGCCCGCGATCTGGTCGGTACATCCGTGGATGTACCATTCTTTCTCGGGCAAGCGTGCTCCTAAAGGTCAGCAGTCATCCAATGCGCGGCGCCGCTATCAAGCCGGAATCGCCTTGGCCTTCGGCTCACGTGCCCAAACACGATGCTGTTTCATGGCATCGAAGAAGGCAGTAAACGATTTGCTGTCCGAGACCGCCAGCAATCCCGCGTCCGGGTCCAGATGCAACGTGTCGATCAGCTGTTTGGCATCTCCGGCATAGGCAATCGCCTTGAGGTGCTTGTAAGCCTCCAACACGTAATGCAGCGCCACCCCATTACCGCTCAGGGCTTTCACGGAAGCTGCGCCGCCTGGAATGAATACCGCGTCGAACGCGATGGAAGGCAGGCCTTCCGCCGAGGCATCCACGGCCAATGTACCGCCACCTGCGGTCTTCACCGGCGCAGAGGTTGGACCGAGCACCTTGGCGTGAGCCGACTCGGCTTCCAGCGCGGCCTTCATGGCGGCAACGGCTTTCTCGTCAACGCCGTCAGCAACCAGAATCGCCACTTTGCGTGAGGCAATGTCGCCCGGCAGCAGATTGGCCTGGCTGAGCAATGGAGACGTGTCCACCGTTGGCTTGCCAGTCTTTTGAGCTTTGACGGTCGGACCTTTTGGCACAGGCAACCCGAGGTTTTCGGCGACCCGCTTGGCCAGGGTCATGTCGATGTTCGCCAGAATCTCGTTCACCTGACGCGCGCGAATGTGCTCGCGTTCCACTTTGCCGAGCTCAAAGCTGTATGCCGCGATGATGTGCTCTTTCTCGTGCTCGCTCATGCTGTTGAAAAACAGCGTGGCTTGGGAGAAGTGATCCCCAAACGACGGGCTGCGCTCGCGCACCTTGTGGGCTTCAACGCGCTCCTGATACGTCTCGAAGCCGCCATCCTGCGGGCCGGCAGGTGTTTCTTTCGGCCAGCCGCCATCGATGGAGTTCGGCTCATAGGACGCACGGCCCTTGTCGATGGTCATGCGATGCTGAGCGTCGCGCTGACCACTGTGGTTCGGCGATACAGGGCGGTTGATCGGGATCTCGTGAAAGTTCGGGCCACCCAGTCGGCTGATCTGCGTATCGGTGTAGGAGAACAGACGGCCCTGCAGCAGCGGGTCGTTGGAGAAGTCGATGCCTGGGACCACGTGGCCCGGGCAGAAAGCGACCTGCTCAGTCTCAGCGAAATAGTTATCCGGGTTGCGATTGAGCACCATTTTGCCCAGCGGCGTCACCGGCACCATTTCCTCGGGAATGATCTTGGTCGGGTCGAGCAGGTCGAAGTCGAACTTGTGCTCGTCTTCTTCGGCGACGATCTGCACGCCCAATTCCCACTCTGGATAGTCGCCCGACTCGATGGATTCCCACAGATCACGACGGTGGAAGTCCGTGTCTTTACCCGCAAGCTTCTGGGCTTCATCCCACAGCAGAGAACAGGTGCCGTACTTGGGTTTCCAGTGGAATTTCACGAACGAGGATTTACCCTCGGTGTTGATCATGCGGAAGGTGTGGATGCCAAAGCCCTGCATGCTCCGCAGGTTTTTCGGAATCGCCCGGTCCGACATGGTCCAAAGCACCATGTGAGCAGATTCAGGCACCAGCGAGACGAAATCCCAGAAGGTGTCGTGCGCCGAACCGCCGGTGGGGATCTCGTTGTGTGGCTCAGGCTTCACGGCATGCACGAAGTCCGGAAACTTGATCGCGTCCTGAATGAAAAACACCGGCATGTTGTTGCCGACCAGGTCGTAATTACCTTCGCCTGTATAAAACTTGACCGCAAAACCGCGCACGTCGCGCACTGTGTCGCCAGAGCCACGAGGGCCTTGCACGGTGGAAAAACGCACGAACACCGGGGTTTTCTTTCCCGGATCACGGAGGAATTCGGCCTTGCTCAGCGCGGAATGGTTCTCGTAGCTCTGGAAGTAGCCGTGGGCGGCTGTGCCGCGTGCATGGACGATGCGCTCCGGAATGCGCTCGTGGTCAAAATGCGTGATTTTCTCGCGCATGATGAAGTCTTCGAGCAGCGACGGGCCGCGGTTGCCGACTTTCAACGTGTTCTGGTTGTCGGAGACTTTTACGCCTTGATTGGTGCGTAATGCCTGACCTGTTGCGTCTGAACGGAATTGCTCAAGACTCTCGAGTTTCTCGTTAGTGTTGCCTCGATCCAACGTATCGGTGCCGGCCAGATCGCTCTTGGGCGTCGGGCTCACTGGTGCTGGTTTCTTCGTAGCCATCGGTTTAAAACTCCTCGGTTCAGGCGGCTCTTTCTCGGTCTTCCATAGGCGAAAGGCGGAATAAGCTCGTTAAGCAAGGATTTCCCGGACAGAAGACAGGGGAAATCGCGGCGCTTATTAAGTGACTGAGGGAAAAATGGGCCGTTCCGTGTTTTTTCTGACCTTTGGTCTAACGTTGCTTCAGCCGAAGGTCAGCCCAGCCGAAATGGCGTTATGACCGTTCGGCAGGTAATCCGCTAAATAAATGCTAAGAATTCCGGGCCCAATCCCGGCCTGACAGGCTAAAATGCGCGCCCGGTTTATCCAGCCGAGGCGATAAACGGCCGAAATGGCATCGCCCAGCAGTGTGTTCGAGGCTCTTCTCATACGCTGCTTTTTCTACCGCGCCCCCACAAGGTTCGCTAAGTGATCGAGTTTCATAACGTCCATAAAACCTACCGGGTCGCCGGCAGGGAAATCCCCGCGCTGCACCCGACCAGCCTGCGCGTCGAAGACGGCCAGGTGTTTGGCCTGATCGGCCATTCCGGTGCAGGTAAAAGCACCATGCTGCGCCTGATCAACCGCCTGGAAGCGCCAAGCGGCGGCAAGATTCTGGTCGATGACGTCGATGTCACCGCCCTGGATGCCGACGGCCTGCGTGGCTTTCGCCGACAAGTCGGGATGATCTTCCAGCACTTCAACCTGCTGTCGTCCAAGACCGTAGCTGATAACGTCGCCATGCCGCTGACCCTGGCCGGGGACATGTCCCGCGCCCAGATCGATCAGCGAGTGGCGGAATTGCTGGCCCGCGTCGGGCTGTCCGACCACGCCAAAAAGTACCCCGCGCAGTTGTCCGGCGGTCAGAAGCAGCGCGTCGGCATTGCGCGCGCGCTGGCGACCAAGCCGAAGATCCTGCTGTGCGACGAGGCCACCAGTGCCCTCGACCCGCAAACCACGGCGTCGGTCCTGCAATTGCTGGCGGAGATCAACCGTGAGTTGAAGCTGACCATCGTGTTGATCACTCACGAGATGGACGTGATCCGTCGCGTCTGTGATCAGGTGGCGGTGATGGACGCCGGCGTGATCGTCGAGCAAGGCCCGGTGGCCGACGTGTTTCTCCATCCCAAGCACCCGACGACCCGACGGTTCGTCCAGGAAGACGAACAGGTCGACGAGAACGAGCAGAACACCGACTTCGCTCACGTGCAGGGCCGCATCGTGCGCCTGACGTTCCAGGGCGAAGCGACCTACGCGCCATTGCTGGGAACCGTCGCACGGGAAACCGGTGTGGACTACAGCATCCTGGCCGGCCGCATCGACCGCATTAAGGACACTCCTTACGGGCAACTGACGCTGGCCATCACTGGCGGCGACATGGACGCCGCGTTCGCCCGCTTCACCGCGGCTGACGTTCACATGGAGATCCTGCGCTGATGGATACCCTGATCAATCTGTTTTCCAACGTCGACTGGTACGAAATCTGGTTAGCCACAGGCGATACCCTGATCATGCTCGGCGTGTCGCTGGCGTTCACCGTACTGCTGGGCCTGCCGCTGGGCGTACTGATGTTCCTCACCTCGCCGCGTCAGTTGCTCGAGAACAAGCCGGTCTACGCCACCGTCGGCCTGATCGTGAACATGCTGAGGGCCTTGCCGTTCATCATCCTGTTGATCGTGATGATGCCGCTGACCGAAATCATCACCGGCACTTCGCTGGGGATTCTCGGCACGCTGCCGCCGCTGATCGCAGGCGCCACGCCATTCTTCGCGCGCCTGGTCGAGACGGCATTGCGGGAAGTGGATCGCGGCATCATCGAAGCGATTCAGGCGATGGGCGCCACAACACGCCAAATCATCGTCAAAGCGCTGCTGCCTGAAGCCCGTCCCGGCATTCTGGCGGCGATCACGGTAACGGCGATTGCGCTGGTGTCCTTCACCGCAATGGCGGGCGCCGTGGGTGCCGGCGGTCTGGGTGACCTGGCGATTCGTTATGGCTACCAGCGCTTCCAGAACGATGTGATGTTCGTGACGGTCGTATTGCTGCTGGTGCTGGTGCAGATCCTGCAAACCGTGGGCGACAGACTGGTCGCGCACTTTTCGCACCGTTAACTGAGTTCGCCGGTCGTCGACCGGCAGGTGCGCGCCACACCGCGCGCATTTCAAGGAGTAGAACCGATGAAAAAACTGTTGGCCGTCTTCGCTGCCGTGGCTGCCTTTTCCGCCCACGCCGATGAAACCCTGACCGTCGCTGCCACTGCCGTGCCGCACGCTGAGATTCTCGAATTCGTCAAACCGGCGCTGGCCAAAGAAGGCGTGACGCTGAACGTTAAAGTCTTCAACGACTACATCCAGCCAAACGTGCAGGTCGATCAGAAGCGCATGGACGCTAACTTCTTCCAGCACCAGCCGTATCTGGATGAGTTCAACAAGGGCAAAGGCACGCATCTGGTGAGCGTGGCGAAGGTTCATGTCGAGCCTTTCGGTGCCTACTCGGACAAGATCAAGAACCTCGCCGATCTGCCTGATGGTGCAACTGTCGCGCTGCCGAACGACGCCACCAACGAAGGCCGCGCGTTCCTGCTGCTGGTCAAGGCCGGTCTGATCACGCTGAAAGACCCGAACAGCATCACTGCCAAGCCGAGCGATGTGCAGCAGAACCCGAAAGCGCTGAAATTCCGCGAGCTGGAAGCGGCCACGTTGCCACGCGTGCTGACTCAGGTGGACCTGGCGCTGATCAACACCAACTACGCGCTGACCGCCAAGCTTGATCCGACCAAGGATGCGTTGATCATCGAAGGCCAGGAATCGCCGTACGCGAATATCCTCGTCACCCGCGAAGACAACAAGGACTCGCCGGCCATCCAGAAACTGGTCGCCGCGCTGCACAGCCCGGAAACCAAAGCGTTCATTCTTGAGAAGTACAAAGGGGCGGTGGTTCCGGCGTTCTGATCACCGTGATTCGATCGTTTCCACGCAGAGCGTGGGAGCGATCATGAAACGGTCCACGCGGCGAAACACAACATCCTGTGGGAGTGAGCTTGCTCACGAAAGCGACGTGTCAGACGGCATCGATGTCATCGACTTGATCGTCCCCACGCTCCGCGCGGGAATGCCGATCCGGCCGCTCTGCGGCCACTGTGACGCGGAGCGTCACGAAATGCATGCCCACGCAGAGCGTGGGAACGATCATTGACCCTCACTTCCTCTCAACCAACCCCGGCAACTGCGCAATCAGCTTCTGGTTGTTCAACGGCGAGCGGATGAAGCCGCGCTGGGTGCCGTCCGGACCAAGAAGGGCGAGGTTACCGCTGTGGTCCACCGTGTAATTCGGCTTGCTGGTGTCGGCCGGAATGAACGGAATGCTGACCGCATTGGCCAGCTTCTGGATGCTGTCCACCGGCGCGGTCAGGCCCACGAACTGCTTGTCGAAGTAGCCCAGATACGTCTTGAGCTGCTGCGGCGTATCGCGGTTAGGATCGACGCTGACCAGCACGATCCGCAGTTTGTCGACGGCCTCTTTCGGCAGTTCACTCTTGATCTGACGCAGTTGGGCGAGGGTGGTCGGGCAGATGTCCGGGCAGAAGGTGTAGCCAAAAAACAGCAGCGTCCATTTGTCCTTCAGTGACCCCAGTGACACCGGCTGGCCGTCTTGGTCGACCATCTTCAGATCGGGCACGTTACGGCTTTGCGGCAGCAGAATCACACCCGCGTCGATCAGCGCGGTCTGGTCTCCCTGACCCTTGCCCGACAGCACACGATTAACGGTAAGGCCCAGCACCACCGCTACGATGGCCACGAGAACAAAGACGGTTTTTTGGGTTCGGGTCATAAATTCAACACTAGGTAGTGATCTACGAGCAGCGCGATGAACAGCAGCAGCAAGTACCAGATCGAGTACTTGAAGGTGTTGATCGCGGCGTGCGGCCGGCTGCCACGGTACAACACCAGCGCCCAATGCAGAAAGCGAATCCCCAGCACGCTCGCGCAGATCAGGTACAGCACGCCACTCATCTTGATCACGAACGGCATCAGGCTCACGGCCAACAGCACGAAGGTGTACAGCACGATGTGCAGCTTGGTGTACCGCTCGCCATGAGTAACCGGCAGCATCGGGATGGCGGCCTTGGCATATTCGTCTTTGCGATGAATGGCCAGTGCCCAGAAATGCGGCGGCGTCCAGGCAAAGATGATCAGCACCAGGAGCAAGGGCTCGGCGCTGATGTGCCCGGTGACCGCGACCCAACCGAGCATCGGCGGCGCAGCACCCGCCAGCCCGCCGATGACGATGTTCTGCGGTGTCGCACGTTTCAGGAAGCCGGTGTAGATCACGGCGTAACCGAGCAATGAGGCGAGGGTCAGCCAGGCTGCCAGCGCATTGGTGAACGTCAACAGTAACGCCTGACCGATGATCGCAAGCAATGCGGCGAAGGTGAGGGCGGCAGCAGGTGAAACACGGCCTTCGGCAATGGGCCGCTTGTGCGTGCGGGCCATCAACGCATCGATGCGTCGGTCCACCACATGATTGACCACCGCCGCGCCGCCGGCACACAGCGAGATACCCAGATTGCCGAACAGCAGCACCGCCCACGGCACGCCGGCACGGGTGGCCAGAAACATGCCTACCAGCGAGGTAATCAGCATCAGCACCAGAACTTTGGGCTTGGTCAGCTCCAGATAGTCCCGCCACAGCGCCTGGCGATGCTGCTCGCCGGTTGCGGTTGTCATTAACCTTTCCCCTTGTCTCGGATTGCTTCTGCCCGGAGGGCGTGGGAGCAAGCTTGCTCGCGATCTGGCGCGCAGCGTCAGCAAAATCTGCCTACAGACCGCATCTGACACACCGCGAGCGTAAGTTTCGTGTCCGGTTTCCGGTCAATCGTCAGCAAGCTGGCCTCCCACGGCCTGCGGCCAGAATCAAAAACCTGCGAGCGCTCAGCACGTCGTCATCGATGCGGTCCTAAATGCAGCAGCACATGCGCGTGTTGCCAGAAGCTCGGTGCGTGTCTGCGTGAAACGGCGAATGCCGGCCGGACGCGGTAGTTGATGAATGTCATGGTCAGCATCAGAGCCGCACCGCCTGCGTTGTGCGCCACCGCTACCCCCAGCGGCAGATGGAAAAGCACGTTGCTCACACCCAACGCAATCTGCAGAACCAGCGCCACCGCTAACAGACCGGCCAAACCCTTGAGCCCTGCGCGCTGCAGCTGCCAGGCCAGCATCAGCAGCGAACAGGTCACCAGCAGCGCGCCGATGCGATGAGTCAGGTGAATCGCCGTTCGCGCCGTGCTGTCGAGTTTGCCGCCCAGGTAATTGGGGCCGATGTGCTGAGTCAGATGAAAGCCGTTGGCAAAGTCAGCCTCCGGCCACCATTGGCCCTGACACAGCGGCAGGTCAGTGCAGGCCATCGCCGCATAGTTGGAACTGACCCAACCACCCAGCGCAATCTGCAACGCCACCAACACCAGACCGACCGCCGCCAGACGCCGCACGCGCGGACTCATCTGTGGCATCGGCGCGAACACTCCGCTCAGCCGGGCCGTCAGCAGAAACAACAGGCTCAACGTCGTGATGCCGCCCAGCAAATGGGCGGTCACCACCTGCGGCCATAACTTGAGCGTCACCGTCCACATACCGAACGCTGCCTGGGCGCCAACCACACCTACCAATAACAACGGCAGTCCAACCGGTTGGTCGGAGATGTGCCGACGGTGCCAGGCTTGAACACCCAACATCATGATCATCAGCGCCAGGCCACCGGCGAAATAGCGGTGAACCATCTCGTTGCGGCCTTTGTGCTCCTCGACAGGCGAATCCGGGAAGCGCAGTTCGGCGTGGGCCAGCTGCGCCTCGGTCTTGGGCACGCTGATAAATCCGTAGCAGCCCGGCCAGTCTGGGCAGCCGAGGCCGGCATGGGTCAGTCGGGTGTAGGCGCCGAGCAGCACAACCACCAGCGCCAACAAGGTTGCACACAGTGCGAGACGAAATCCGGGTCTGGTCATCATGACCCCCTTATCCGATGTTCGACAGTTTCAGCAATTGGCGCAGGTCGTTGAGCAGGTCCTTGCCGTTGACCTCCGCGCCATAGCGCAACACCAGGTTGCCGTGCGGGTCGACGATCCACAGTTGCGGCAGTTCTATGCCCGGCGCCATTCGGTGATAGCGCTTGAGGTCCAGCGGATAGCGCTGCAACTGCGGGTATTCGCGGGTCAGTCTGGCGTCGTATTCAGGGTTCAGCGGCTGGGCTGTGGTCAGCGCGTGGCTGGCCCGTGAGGCATCTCGCCCCAAACCGATCTGGATCTGCCGCGCCAGGTACACCAGTTGCTGGCAGTCGGCGTCGCACTGCTCGGGCGCCGTGACCAGCAGTTGCCAGCGCTTCTCGTCGGACTGCACGCCCAGCTCCGTGCGGCTTTCGCCATTGCCGATCAGTTCGCCATGAAAGCTGCGGCTGTCCGGCACCCAGAATTTGAACTTGTACATGGTGGTGGCGAGCACCATCGGCCCGAGTGCCACGAGCAACACCAGAATCAGCTGAAGACGACCGCGACGCCGGTTCTTCGGCGGACGGGTTTCAGACATGCTGGCTGGATTCATCGCTGTTCCCATGCGGTTTCTCCTTCTTTTTATTGTGCTTGTCTGTGCGCCTGGCAGTTCGGGTCGTGTTGAAACCCAGATACAGATAAAGCCCGACCAGCGCGGTGGCCATGGCGAACCATTGCACGGCGTAACCCAGATGTTTTTCAGGCCCCATCGCCACCACCGGCCAGTCGGCGCGATACGCCGCAGGCCCTGCTTCCAGGCGCAGTTCATGGGCGAAGCCTTCGCGGTTCAACTCAGGCCAGACCTTGGCGGGATCGATGGCCGTGACGAGTTTTGGCCAACTGCCGCTCTGTGCGTCGGGATGCAGCTGGAAGGTCGCACCGGGCGAGACGTAGACCCACGCGTCCAGATTCAGCGCTTGCGTGGGCGTCTCGAAAACGGGGGGCGTGCGACGATCAGGCCAAGGCAGCCAGCCGCGATTGACCATCAGCCACACACCGCTCAATTGGTCGTGGAAGGGCTGGATCAGCTCAACGCCGGCCTTGCCATCACGGGTGCTGTTGTCCAGCAGCAGGCTGTGTTCGGCGTCAAAGCTGCCACGCAGTTGTACCCGGCGATACGCGGGATCGGCGGTAGCGGGCAATAACTCGGCCGACATCGGTGGCGCGGCGCGGCGCTCGGCGTAGGTGGCGAGCATGATGCGTTTTTCTTCGCCGCGTCCCAGCTGCCAGAAGCCCAGGTAAATCAGCACCGGCAGCAACAGAAGCACCACCAGCGTGGGCGCAATGCCGGGCCGAAAGCGCTTCATTACGCTTCCCGCGCCTGCTGAAGCGCCCCACCTATACTCCTTTGCATAGCGTTTGCTCCCGGAGTGACGAAATGCTCAAAGCGGCCATTGTTTTTATGCTCATCGCCACGGTGATCAGCCTGTTCAGCGGCCTGTTCTTTCTGGTCAAGGACGACGCGTCATCCACCCGCCTGGTTAAAGCCCTCACTGTGCGGGTGACCTGCGCCGCCATTACCCTGGCGTTGATTGCCTACGGGTATTTCAGCGGGCAACTGGTTTATCACACGCCTTGGTAATCAACGCCGTCCTCTTGTAGGAGCGCGGCTTGTCCCGCGATCGCGCCGGGGTCGCGTCCGACCGACCCGCCGTAAAACCTGCGCACTCGGTATCTCAGGCTGACCGCGTTTACCGGATTCGCTGCCGCTTCGCGGCAGATCGCGGGACAAGCCACGCTCCTACAGGTCTGGGTGAAGGCCAACTTTCCGGCGTTCACAAGACATACACGAACACGAACAAGCCCACCCACACCACATCCACAAAGTGCCAATACCAGCTCGCCGCTTCGAAACCGAACTGATGCTCGGCATCGAAATGCCCGCGCAGGATCCGCATCAACATCACAAACAGGATGATCGTGCCGATGGTCACGTGGGCGCCGTGAAAACCCGTGAGCATGAAGAAAGTCGCGCCATAGATGCCCGACCCCAAGGTCAGGCCCAGTTCGGTGTAGGCCTCGTGGTACTCCATGGCTTGCAGCGTCAAGAATGCGAGACCCAGCAAGATGGTCAGCGCCAGCCAGAGTTTCAGCGCGCCCCGATGGCCTTTCTTCAATGCGTGATGAGCGATGGTCACCGTGACGCTGGAGCTGACCAGCAACACCGTGTTGATCAGCGGCAAATGCCAAGGGTCGATGATCTCTTTGGGCGGCGGGAACAGTTTCGGATCAGGCGTATGCAGCAGCGGCCAGACGTACTGAAAGTTCGGCCACAGCATGTGCGCAATGCCCTTCGGACCTTCGCCACCTAACGCGGGCCCGGCAATGTTGCGCACGTAGAACAATGCGCCGAAGAACGCCACGAAAAACATCACTTCCGAAAAGATGAACCAGCTCATACCCCAACGGAACGACCTGTCCATCTGTGCGCTGTACAACCCCGCTCGGCCTTCCTTGATCACCGTGCCGAACCAGCCAAACATGATGTAGGCCACGACCAGGCCGCCAATCGCGAAGAAGATCGGCCCGTGGGATTCACGTCCCGCCTTCATGTCGATGAACCAGGTGCCCAGGCCGTACATGGTGATGAACATGCCGACTGTGGCGATGATCGGCCATTTGCTCTGCGCCGGAACGTAGTAATGCTCATGCGTTGCCATCTTCTGAATCTCCTCGGCCTTATCGGCCTAACCACCCGATGCCGCAACGGGGCGGACAACGGGCGGCATGCGAGCGGTGATATCGAACAGCGTGTAAGCGAGCGTCAGGTGTTTCACATCCTTGGGCAGGTCGCGATCGACGATGAAGCGCACCGGCATCTCGATGCGCTCGCCCGGTTGCAGCATTTGCTGGGTGAAGCAGAAGCATTCGGTCTTGTGGAAATACACGGCAGCGGTGCTGGGCGAGATGCTCGGGATTGCCTGCGCCGTCATTGGCTTGTCGGTCGGGTTCTGCGCCACGAAGAGCATTTCGCTGACCGCGCCAGGGTGCACCGTCAGCTCTTGGGCCTTGGGAAAGAAACCCCATGTCATGTCGGCATTGTTGGTGGCCAGAAACTGCACCCGCACCTGACGGCTGTCATCGACCTGTTGGGTCTGCGTGTACTGATCCCCGGTCTTGCCGTTGATGCCCAGCGCCTTGCACATCACGTCATACAGCGGCACCAGCGCGAAACCGAACGCGAACATCGCCACCACCAATATCAGCAGGCGGGTGACGAGTCGCTTGTTCGGGCGCGGTGTATCGCTCATCTCACGTCGCTCTCTTATTTGACTTCCGGCGGCGTCACGAAGGTGTGATACGGCGCAGGCGAAGGCACCGTCCACTCCAGCCCGTCGGCGCCGTCCCAAGGTTTGGCCGGTGCTGGCGGACCGCCACGGATGGTCTTGATCACGATGAACAGGAAGAAGATCTGCGTGGCGCCGAACGTAAACGCGCCGATCGAAGAAACCATGTTGAAGTCGGCGAACTGCAGGTTGTAGTCCGGTACCCGACGCGGCATGCCCGCCAATCCGACGAAGTGCATCGGGAAGAACGCCATGTTCATGCCGATGAAGGACAGCCAGAAATGCAGCTTGCCCAAGGTTTCGTCGTACATGTGGCCGGTCCATTTCGGCAGCCAGTAATAGGCCGACGCGAAGATGCCGAAGATCGCACCCGGTACAAGCACGTAGTGGAAATGCGCGACGACGAAATAGGTGTCCTGGTACTGGAAGTCAGCCGGCGCGATGGCCAGCATCAGCCCGGAGAACCCGCCGATGGTGAAGAGGATCACGAAAGCCACGGCAAACAGCATTGGCGTCTCGAACGTGAGTTCGCCTTGCCACATGGTGCTGACCCAGTTGAACACCTTCACCCCGGTCGGCACGGCGATCAGCATGGTCGCGTACATGAAGAACAATTCGCCCACCAGCGGGATGCCGACCACGAACATGTGGTGCGCCCAGACGATAAACGACAGGAACGCGATGCTCGCCGTGGCATAGACCATCGAGGTGTAGCCAAAAAGCGGCTTGCGCGAAAACGCCGGAATGATCGAACTGACCGCGCCGAATGCCGGCAGGATCATGATGTACACCTCAGGGTGCCCGAAGAACCAGAACACATGCTGGAACAACACCGGATCACCGCCACCCGCCGCGCTGAAGAAGCTGGTGTGGAAGTGAATGTCCATCAGCATCATGGTCACGCACCCCGCGAGCACCGGCATCACCGCGATCAGCAGGAACGCCGTGATCAGCCAGGTCCAGACGAACAGCGGCATTTTCATCAGGGTCATGCCGGGCGCGCGCAGATTGAGGATGGTGGCGATGACGTTGATCGCCCCCATGATCGAGCTGATCCCCATCAGGTGAATGGCGAAGATGAAATAGGTGACGCTTTCCGGCGCGTATGTCGTGGAGAGCGGGGCGTAGAAGGTCCAGCCAAAATTGGGTCCGCCGCCCGGCGTGAACAGGGTCGACACCAGCAGCAGGAACGCCGCAGGGAGGAGCCAGAAACTGAAGTTGTTCATGCGCGGCAACGCCATGTCCGGCGCGCCGATCATCAGCGGGATCATCCAGTTGGCCAGCCCGACGAAGGCCGGCATCACTGCACCGAACACCATCACCAGCCCGTGCATGGTGGTCATCTGGTTAAAGAATGCTGGCTCCACGATCTGCAAACCGGGCTGGAACAGTTCGGCACGGATCACCATGGCAAACGAGCCGCCGAGCAGGAACATGCAGAAGCTGAACCACAGGTACAGCGTGCCGATGTCCTTGTGGTTGGTGGTCAGCACCCAACGCATCAGGCCCTTGGCCGGACCATGCGCATGGCCCTCGTGGCCATGGTCGTCAATCACTGCACTCATGTCCTGTCTCCTGCGCAAATCTCGCGCCAAGCTCTGAATCCGGTGAAGATACACACCCCTGTGGGAGCGAATTCACTCGCGATGCTGTGGTACAGCCGATCAATAGGTATCGGATGTACCGCCCTCTCGCGAATGAATTCGCTCCCACAGGTTTCCCGGCGTGCTTGCTTTATTGCGTTCATTTCGCGGCCGCCTGTTTGAGCGCCAGCACGTCTTTCGGGGTCACCATGTCGCCCTTGTTGTTGCCCCACGCATTGCGTTCGTAGGTCACGACGGCGGCGATATCGACTTCCGATAGTTGCTTGCCGAACGCAGCCATCGCGGTGCCCGGCCGGCCGTTGAATACGGTGGCGAGGTGTTCTTCTTTCGGGCCCAACACGGTTTTTGAGCCTTTGAGCGCCGGGAACATCGGTGGCAGGCCCTGACCTTCGGCCTGGTGACAGGCCACACAGGTGGTGTGATAGACCTTGTCGCCTTGGGCAACCAGCTCTTCAAGCGTCCAGTCCTTGCTGGTCAGCTCCTTGAGTTTGGCGGATTCAGCCTTGCGCTCGGCTAGCCAGGTGTCGTAATCGGCCTGGGTCTTGGCCTCGACCACGATGGGCATGAAGCCGTGATCCTTGCCGCACAGTTCCGAACACTGGCCGCGATAGATCCCGGGTTTCTCGATCCGGGTCCAGGCCTCATTGACGAAACCGGGAATGGCGTCGCGCTTGACCGCGAACGCAGGCACCCACCAGGAGTGGATAACGTCGGCGGCCGTCACCAGAAAGCGGATTTTCACACCCACAGGCACCACCAACGGCTGATCCACCTCAAGCAGGTAGTGCTCGCCCTTGGCTTCCTTGTTGTGGATCTGATCGGCGGGAGTGGCCAGGTTGCTGAAGAACTCGACGTCCTGACCCAGGTATTTGTACTGCCACTTCCACTGGTAACCGGTGATCTGGATATCCAGACCCGATTCAGTGTTGTCATACATTTGGATCAGGGTCTTGGTCGCAGGGATTGCCATGACGACCAGAATCAACAAAGGCACGACGGTCCAGAGAATTTCCACCGTGGTGCTTTCATGAAATTTGGCGGCAACCTGCCCGGTTGAGCGCCGATGAACGATCATCGACCAGAACATCGCGCCGAACACGATGATCCCGATCACCACACATATCCAGAAAATGGTCATGTGCAGGTCAAAGACCTCGTGACTTACCTCGGTCGCTCCAGGTGCCATATTCGTGGTCCAGGCGGCATGCGCCTGACCGAATATCGACCACAACAGGAGGCCCATCCAGACATGTGGATGTCGCATCATTGCGGGTTCCCCTCTTGTTCTTCTTATTAGCCAGCAGTCATTTCAGGCGGGGTGAAAACGATGCCGAGCGCAGCGTCGTCACAAGTGCCTGTGCGGGCGAGGGAGCGGTCAAGTAAGCAGCTAGAGGACCGGGGCCAGGCCTGCGTCACATTCCAGTTTCATCAGCCAACTCATCACAAACCCGAGTATAGACACGGGCAATCCGTCCGCAATGCACTGGAGAATCCGCAAAATCCAGCTATACGCACGCGCATTTACTGAAAAAAAACGAGAGAAAACGGGGAAAAGTGGCCTTTTAATAGCGGATGCACATAACCATGAAGTGGTTATGACAATTACGTCTTAGCGTCGTTGATAAGCAAGCTAACGTATGACTTCCCTATAATGACCGCCTGGTTTTATTGCCTTATGGAGCATCCATGAACACCGCCGCATTGCGCGAGCAGATCACACGAGCACAGGAACACGAGACCCAGACCGGTCAGTTATTGCGCCAACTCGAATCGCAACTTCCCCATCTGCACCCTGCCATCCATTTGCCCGATGTCGATGCCAGAGGTGTACTGGCGCGTTTTGTGATCGCTTATATCGAACAGGTTCCGGATTTGCTGGACGCCGCCCACGACGTGGCGCTGCAAGCCGGGATCGACAGCCAGATCAAACCCGTGCTGAAAATCGCCGAGCAGTTCTTCAGCGCACCGCCAGCAATCATGGACGGCCATGAAGGCCTGGATGGCCTGCTCGACGAAGCCTACCTCGCTCATCGTCTGGTGGAAGAGGTCAACGACCTGTACATCGTGCATTTCGGACAGCCGCTGATCCCGGTGAACACGACCGTCGCCAGCGTCATCGCGCATCAGTTGATCGGTGAGGACTTCGCCAACCAGCTCGATGAAGTGGTGCATCACGCCATCGATGAATTGCTGGACGAGGACAGTTTCTCGCTGGAGTCGGTAGAAGCCTACCGCGACCAGCTCGCCAGCCCGGACACCGAAGCGGCCTGGAAGCGCTGGCCGAGTCTGTCTCGCCAGCTAGGGGTAGGGCTTGAGATGGAATGCACCAAAGATTGACGGGGTTGGGGTCATAACGCAGGCATGATGCCGCAACGCGATTCCCGTGGGAGCTTGCCCGGTATAACTTGTGGGAGCTGCCGGAGGTTACGACGGTGGCGAATGCGGTCTTTGGGCCGGCAGAGGTGTGTTGACTGCCCCGGCCCCTTCGCGACCCTCGTAACCTCGGATTGCTCCCACAGAGACCGCGTGTTCGCCATCGACACCCAGCCTTTTGGGGCTGCCCGGCACAGAACCTTTGGAGGCATCCGGCACAGACCCTGTGGGAGCTGCCGGAGGTTACGACGGTGGCGAATGCGGTTTTCGGCCGGCAGAGGTGTGTTGACTGCCCCGGCCCCTTCGCGACCCTCGTAACCTCGGATTGCTCCCACAGAGACCGCATGTTCGCCATCGACACCCAGCCTGTTGGGGCTGCCCGGCACAGAACCTTTGGAGGCATCCGGCACCGACCCTGTGGGAGCTGCCGGAGGTTACGACGGTGGCGAATGCGGTCTTTTGGCCGGCAGAGGTGTGTTGACTGCCCCGGCCCCTTCGCGACCCTCGTAACCTCGGATTGCTCCTACAGAGACCGCGTGTTCGCCATCGACACCCAGCCTTTTGGGGCTGCCCGGCACAGAACCTTTGGAGGCATCCGGCACAGACCCTGTGGGAGCTGCCGGAGGTTACGACGGTGGCGAATGCGGTCTTTTGGCCGGCAGAGGTGTGTTGACTGCCCCGGCCCCTTCGCGCCCCTCGTAACCTCGGATTGCTCCCACAGAGACCGCGTGTTCGCCATCGACACCCAGCCTTTCGGGGCTGCCCGGCACAGAACCTTTGGAGGCATCCGGCACAGACCCTGTGGGAGCTGCCGGAGGTTACGACGGTGGCGAATGCGGTCTTTTGGCCGGCAGAGGTGTGTTGACTGCCCCGGTCCCTTCGCGACCCTCGTAACCTCGGATTGCTCCCACAGAGACCGCGTGATGCGATGGATACCGCCCGGCACAAACCCTGTGGGTGTTGCCCGACACAAATCCTGTGGGAGCGAGCTTGCTCGCGAAGAGGCCAATACAGTCGACATCCATCTGTCGGCTGTCATGTCGCTTCGCGAGCAAGCTCGCTCCCACGGGGAATGGTGGAGGGCTGCCTCACTCTGACATCAATGCAACGCCGCGCCACCAATCGACGTCCGGATCCGCCCTTCAACGCGCCGCTTGAGCAAGCGCTGTTCCAGCAATAAGCGCGAGCCTTGCGCGGCATTGGCGCGCCCCCATTCCTCCAGCAACTCAAGACAGGAATGGTCGATGTAACTCAGGTTACTCAGCGGTACGTGCAGCGTTGTGCCCGGCGGCACCGCCCCCAGCGCCTGGGTCAGCGCCGGAACCTTGAGGAACGTCGCGGCGCCGTTCAGACGCAACTCCATCTCTCCCTCGGCCTCCAGGTCCACGAGGTTAATCTTCAGACGGGATGCATTGAGCGCCAGCTTCACCAGTGTCAGTCCGAAGCCAATCAGCACGCCGGTCAACAGATCCGTCAGGATGATCGCCGACGCTGTCGCGCCGTAGATGAACATCGGCATCCGGCCATAACGACCCAGACCCCGCAATGCCTTGAGGTCCACCAGTTTGAAACCGGTGTACACCAGCACGCCCGCCAGACTCGCCACCGGAATGCTTTGCAGCACGCTGGACAGCAGCAACACGAACGCCAGCAGCCACAGGCCGTGGAACATCGCCGAGAGGCGCGTTTTCGCACCGGCTTGCACGTTGGCCGAGCTGCGCACGATCACGCCTGTCATCGGCAGCGCGCCGACCAGACCGCAGAGCATATTGCCAACACCTTGAGCGCTGAGTTCCTTATCGAAATCCGAACGCTGGCCGTCGTGCATGCGATCCACCGCAGCAGCGGACAACAGCGTCTCGGCGCTGGCAATGAATGCCACGGCGATGGCCGCGATCAGGATCGCAGGGTCAGCCAGGTTCAGCAGGTCGGCAGGGCGCAGCCAGTCGATGGCTTCAGCGAGGTTGGCCGGCACTTCCACGCGCTTGACCTGCAAACTCATGAACAGACTCACCGCCGTGGCAATGCCCACGCCCAGCAGCGCACCTGGCACAAAACGCAGTGCATGAGGCCGGCGCTTTTCCCACAACCACATCACAGCGATGGTGCCCAGGCCGAGCAGACCGGCTTGCATGCCGCTGCCCGGACCGACAGCGCCCAACAGGGTCTGCGGGAAGGCGATCAGGTTATCCAGACCGGAGGGTTTGGGCCCGCTGTCGAACATCACATGGGCTTGGGATAGCACGATTAAAACACCAATCCCGGCGAGCATCCCGTAGACAACCGCAGGCGCCGTCACGCGAAACCAGCAACCGAGCTTGAAGCGGCCCGCCAGCAGTTGCAGGGCGCCGGCCAACAGCAGAATCGGCCCGAGCATCGCCATCCCATGCTCACGAACCAGCTCGAACACCAACACCGCAAGACCTGCCGCCGGACCGCTGACCTGCAACGGCGAACCCGCAAGCCAGCCGACCACCAGGCCGCCAATGATGCCGGTGATCAGGCCTTTGGCTGGCGGCATGCCCGAGGCGATGGCGATACCCATGCACAGTGGCAGGGCCACCAGAAACACCACCACGGAAGCCAGCAGCTCCCGTGGTAACAAGGATTTGAGATCAGTAGTAGCCATGACGACTCTCCGGTAAATCTTCAGACGTGACAACGCCCGACGGCACGCGCAAAGCGCGGCCGCTACGAGCTTGAATGAGGTTCGAACCGTCAGTTGTGAAGTGGATTCACAGGCTCTTGGGTGTGATCAGTCGCTGATCGTCAATAGCGCTTTCGAGGCGTCGCCATTGGAATGGAGTGTTCGCCGTCGAGGGGCAGGAATGTCCCTTGCTCGGCATCGTACGCCCGGATTTCACTGGTCTCGATGTCGTACACCCAGCCATGAATGAACAACTGCCCGGCGGCGATCTTCGAGGCCACCGAAGGATGCGTCTGCAAATGGCGCAATTGCGCGATAACGTTTTCTTCGGTCAGCACGTGCATGGTTTCGTGCTCGCCCGTGCAGCTGCAATTGTCCTGCACAACGGTCTTGGCGACTTCGGCATGACGCAGCCAGGCTTTTACCGTCGGCATCTTCTCCAGGGTGTCCGGGTTGAGTACGGCACGCATGGCGCCGCAATCGGAATGTCCGCAAATGATGATGTGCTGCACACCCAGCGCCAGCACGGCGTACTCGATGGCGGTTGAAACGCCCCCGTTCATCGGCCCGTAAGGCGGTACGACGTTGCCCACGTTACGCGTCACGAAAAGATCGCCCGGCGAGCTTTGGGTAATGAGCTCAGGAACGATGCGCGAATCGGCACAGGTAATGAACATCGCTCTTGGATGCTGTGCCGTCGCGAGTTTCTTGAACAGCTCTTCCTGCTGCGGGAAAACGTCATGGCGGAAATGCTTGAAGCCATCAACGATGTGCTGCAGCGCTACATCAGCGGACTCTGTAGTCGAAGCGCCTGCCGAGGCGGCCGACTGCGGCTTATCCTGGTTACTCATGTCTGATCCTCACTGTCGGATTGAAGTGGATTTTCCCGTGTTTCCCGGTGGACGACCCACTTTTTTCTGGCATTACGGACAATTCCCTTTGCACGCGACCAGCCGGTCACTTGCGGTTACCCTAACGGCCCAAACTTAATTGAAACTGAATGCATCGCTCTAGACCGCGGGTCTTGCTTAAGAAAATCTTAATCTCGGCAAGTCTGCAGGCGCGTGGCTTGTCCCGCGATTGCTTCGGGGTCGCTTCCGAAGGTAGCCGTCGTGCTACCGCTTCGCGGCAGATCGTCCGGATGCGGCCCAGAAACAGCCACGCGCCTACAGATCAGCCGCAATACAGTTAAGACGCCACTCGAGTCACAACAGCGACATCTGCCCACCCGGAGGACAGAACGCCTCGCAATCGAGTTTGAAACTGTCTCGCGCGTTCAGGCCCAGTTTCTTCACCGCAATACTGTAGCGCTGTGCCAGCAGCTCTGCGAATACTCCTTCGCCGCGCATTCGCGAACCGAAGCGGCTGTCGTACACCTGACCGCCACGACTCTGCCGGACCAGGCTCATCACGTGCTCGGCCCGTTGCGGATAGTGCGCCTGCAACCACTCCTCGAACAGCGGCGCGACCTCCAGCGGCAGCCGCAGCATCACGTAGCTCGCACTCAAGGCACCGGCGGCCTTGGCCTCGCTCATCAGCTTTTCAAGTTCCATGTCGTTGATCATGGGAATGATCGGGGCCAGGAGCACGCCCACGGGCACACCGGCGTCGCGCAGCACCCTGATGGCCCGCAATCGGGCCTTGGGCGCCGCCGCTCGCGGTTCGAGAATGCGTTTGAGCTCGTCGTCCAGTGACGTCAGGCTGATGAACACCGATACCAGGCGTTGCTTTGCCAATTCCGCCAACAGGTCCAGATCGCGCAGAATCAACGAACCTTTGGTGATGATCGTCACCGGATGACGGTAGCGCAGCAGCACTTTCAGCGTGGCGCGAGTGATCTTGTACTCACGCTCGATGGGCTGATACGGGTCGGTGTTCGCGCCCAGGGTGATCGGCGCAACACTGTAGCCCGGCTTGGACAATTGCTGCTCAAGCAACGCCGCAGCGTTCGTCTTGGCAATCAGCTTCGTCTCGAAATCCAGCCCCGGCGACATGTCCCAGTAGGCATGACTGGGCCGCGCGTAGCAGTAGATACAGCCGTGCTCACAACCACGGTAAGGATTGATCGACCGATCGAAAGGAATGTCCGGCGAGGAATTACGCGCAATGATGCTTTTGGCGGTTTCCAGCGTGACGGTGGTGCCTTGAGTGACAGGGACCTCCTGATACCAGCCATCGTCCTCGGCCACTGATCGATTCGGCGCAAAACGATTATGCGGATTGGTGGCGGTGCCGCGACCGCGCGGGGGCAATGAAGTGGACATGCGATCAATCCCGATAACTGTTTATACATACAGTACAGCGGAAATTCGACGCCCTCCACGCTTGCGCCGCAGAAAGGTCGGTTCGCTGATGAGCGGCAGCTACCCGTTCCACAAAGTTTTTACACAGCCCTCACATCGTCTTGACCCTGGACGGCAGAGACTCGCCGCACCTTTTAACCCTTCATTCGCACGGTGTGTTTTCGATGCGCATTCGCTTGCTTGCCCCATTGGTTGCCTGCTTGTTGGCGCTTTCTGTTTTGGATATTGCTCAGGCCGACGAGACATTGCCCACACCAACCACGCGTCCGAGCGAATGGGCGCAGCCGGTCGATCCCCACTACAACCTCTATCGCATCACGCCGACGCTGTACCGCAGCCGCCAACCGGACGCTGCTGCGCAGCCGTTGCTCGAACACCTCGGGGTGCATACAGTCGTGAACTTCATCAAGGTGAGCGACAGCAACTGGCTGTCGGACCCATCGATCACGCAAGTACAGATCCCGCTGCAAACCGTACACGTCGACGATGCCGACATGATTGAAAGTCTTCGCGCGATACAGAAGGCCCAACAAAACGGACCGGTATTGATTCATTGCAAGCACGGCCTGGACCGTACGGGTCTGGTGGCGGCGATGTATCGCATTGTCGTGCAGGACTGGAGCAAACAGGCAGCGCTCGATGAGATGGAGCACGGCGGGTATGGCGATGAAGACAACCTCAAACACGGCATCGACTACATCAACAAGGTCGATGTAAATGCGCTGAAGACAGCGCTGGACAGCGGCGCGTGCAGCACCAGCGCATTTGCCCGTTGCGCGATAAAAGGCTGGTTTCAGAAGACTGATGTTGTGGGGGTGCAGACCATTCTGTGGCGGTTGTGAGGTTACACGCCGCCCCCTGTCATGCCCACGGGTGAGGCATGACAGGATTTCCACGTTTTTTTCTAGCTGGGATCCACCGGCTTTTTCAGCTTCGGGTTCGGGAAGAACTGCACGCCCTGAACCTTCGGATCGGCGGGTTTTACCGGCGCCTTGTTGACACGAGTCCCCAGTTCCTTCGGGATCGACTGACCCTGGGCATTGAGCGTGTCGGAATACCCGCAGGCCACGCATTCGCGGTGCGGGACATCGTCTTCGCTCCACATCATCAACTTGTCAGGCTCGCTGCACGCCGGGCAGACCGCCCCGGCGATGAAGCGTTTCTTGGTAATCACGTGCGGTGTATCGGTCATGCTGCCGCTTCCTCACTCAAGCCGGAGTGGCGCAAGAGTGCGTCAATCGAAGGCTCGCGTCCGCGGAAATCGACGAACAGCACCATCGGCGCCTGGGAGCCGCCACGGGCCAGAATCGCTTCACGGAACGCGCGACCGGTTTCGGCATTGAGTACGCCGTCTTCTTCGAACTTGGAGAAGGCGTCTGCCGACAGCACTTCAGCCCACTTGTAGCTGTAATAACCTGCCGCGTAACCGCCCGCGAAGATGTGCGCGAAGCTGTTGGGGAAGCGGTTGTACGCAGGCGGACGCATCACTGACACCTCGTCACGCACGCCTTCCAGCACTTGCAGCGTGGTGCGACCGTCGCCGTGGGTGGCGTGCAGTTCGAAGTCGAACAGCGAGAACTCCAGTTGGCGGACCATCATCAGGCCGGACTGGAAATTCTTCGCCGCGAGCATTTTTTCCAGCAGGTCCTGTGGCAGCGGCTCGCCGGTTTCGTAGTGACCGGAGATCAGCGCCAGACCTTCCGGCTCCCAGCACCAGTTCTCCATGAACTGGCTTGGCAGCTCGACCGCATCCCACGCCACGCCATTGATGCCCGAGGCGCCCGCATGTTCGACGCGAGTCAGCAGGTGATGCAGACCGTGGCCGAATTCGTGGAACAGCGTCGTGACTTCATCGTGGGTCAGCAGGGCAGGTTTGCCCGGTGCCGCCGGGGTGAAGTTACACACCAGATTGGCGACAGGGCTTTGCAGCGAGCCGGCCGACGTGCGACGACGGTCACGCGCACCGTCCATCCATGCGCCGCCACGCTTGTTGGCGCGGGCATAGAGGTCGAAGAAGAAGCGGCCGACGTGCTGACCGTTTTCCTTGATCTCGAAGAGGCGAACGTCCGGGTGCCACGTATCAAAGCCTTTCTGCTCGGCGATTTCGATGCCGTACAGTTTTTGCACAATGGCAAACAAGCCGGTCAACACCTTGTTGATCGGGAAGTAAGCGCGCAGTGCTTCCTGAGAGACGCTGTAACGCTGTTCACGCAGTTTTTCGCCGTAGAAGCCGCTGTCCCAGCTTTGCAGGTCCGGGCAGCC
Source organism: Pseudomonas abietaniphila (assembly GCF_039697315.1). Taxonomy (NCBI): domain Bacteria; kingdom Pseudomonadati; phylum Pseudomonadota; class Gammaproteobacteria; order Pseudomonadales; family Pseudomonadaceae; genus Pseudomonas; species Pseudomonas abietaniphila. The sequence continues at coordinate 3,055,365 of NZ_CP155619.1, forward strand.
CTGTTCGGCGGCATAGGCTTTCAGCTGTTGCAGGTCTTGAGCGGCGAACGGCTTGCTGCGTTTGGCCAGGTCACGCAGGAAACTCAGCACCTGATCGCTGGACTCGGCCATCTTGGTCGCCAGGCTCAGCTCCGAGAAGCTCGCGAAACCCAGCAGTTTTGCCAGCTCCTGGCGCAGGTCGAGGATCTGTTCCATGACCGGACCATTGTCGTTCTTGCCGGCGTTCGGGCCTTGGTCCGACGCACGGGTGCAGTAGGCGGCATAAACTTCTTCGCGCAGCGCGCGGTCCTGGGCGTAGGTCATCACCGCGTAGTAGCTCGGGAATTCCAGGGTAATCAGGTAACCGTCGAGGTCTTTGGCCTTGGCCGCAGCGGCCATTTGCGCCTTGGCCGAATCGGTCAGACCGGCGAGAACCGCTTCGTCCGTGACGTGCTTGGTCCAGGCTTGCGTTGCATCGAGCAACTGGTTGGAGAACTGGCTGCCCAACTCCGACAGTTTGCTCTGCACTTCGGCGTAACGCTTCTGCTGCTCGGGCGGCAGGTCGATGCCCGACAAACGGAAGTCACGCAGCGAGTGTTCCAGAATGGTTTTCTGCGCCACGTCGAAACCGGCGGCTTCCGGGCTGTTGGCCAAGGCTTCGAATGCCTGGAACAGTTCGCGGTTCTGGCCCATTTCAGTGGAGTACGCGCTCAATGCGAGCAGGCACGACTCGTAGGCTTCGCGCAGTTCGGCGCTGTTGCACACGGCGTTCAAGTGGCTGACCGGGCTCCAGGCCGCGCCCAGACGATCATTCAGCTCGTCCATCGCCAGCACCAGGCCAGCCCATGTAGGCTGCTTGCCTTGCTTGGCGAGGATGTCGGCAATCGCGGCGCGGTTGTCGGCAAGAATCTGGTCAATGGCAGGTTTTACGTGCTCGGCGCGGATCGCCGAGAAAGGTGGCAGGTCGTACGATTGCAAAAGAGGGTTGTTCGCGCTCACGGTTTGGCACCTTGGCTGGAAGAAACACCTGAGCATCTTAATTACAATCGGCGCTGACCGCAGCTATCAGCGCCAGAGAAGGAGCCTATTGTGGCTATTCGCACTTTCCAGAATCACACCCCGGCCCTTGGCGACCGGGCGTTTGTCGATCATTCAGCCGTCGTCATAGGCGATGTTGAGATCGGCGCTGACAGCTCCGTCTGGCCACTGACGGTAATTCGCGGCGACATGCACCGCATCCGTATCGGCGCCCGCACCAGCGTTCAGGACGGCAGCGTGCTGCACATCACCCACGCCGGGCCCTTCAACCCGGACGGTTTTCCGCTGTTGATCGGCGACGAAGTGACCATCGGCCACAAAGTTATGCTGCACGGCTGCACCATCGGCAGCCGCATCCTGATCGGGATGGGCAGCACGATCATGGACGGCGCCGTCGTCGAAGACGAAGTGATCATTGGCGCTGGCAGCCTGGTGCCGCCGGGCAAGCGCCTGGAAAGGGGGTTTCTGTATGTCGGCCGGCCGGTGAAACAGGCTCGCCCGCTGACCGAGAAGGAAATCGCCTTCTTCCCCTACAGCGCGGCCAATTACGTGAAGCTCAAAGACCAGCATCTGGCCGAGGGTTTCGACAAACCCTGCTGAGCTAGACAGCTTTCCCCTGGACACTGATCAACCTGTGGGAGCGAATTCATTCGCGAGACGTCGGTCCATTCGACGCATTTTCTAAAGAACTACGGGCCTCTCGCGAATAAATTCGCTCCCACAGGCTAAGTGCATCACCCACACATTCTCTTCAAGCTTCTGAGAGACGACATGCATTACCAGAATATTCTGTTCGACCTGGACGGCACGCTGACCGATCCACGCGAAGGCATCACGCGTTCGATCCAGTTCGCCCTGAGCAAACTGGGGATCGATGAGCCCGACATCACTCGCCTTGAGCACTTCATCGGGCCGCCCCTGTTGCAGCAATTCATGCGCGCCTACGATTTCGATGAGGCCAAAGCGTGGGAAGCGGTAGGTTTCTATCGCGAGCGTTTCAAGGTCACCGGCCTGTACGAAAACCTGGTGTTCGATGGCGTTTTCGAGCTGCTCGACTTGTTGTCCGATCAAGGCCGCACGTTGTTTATCGCGACGTCCAAGCCGTGGGTATTCGCCCATGAGATCGCCCGGCATTTCGACTTTGCGCGGCACTTCAAGCTGATCTACGGCAGCGAGCTGGACGGCACGCGGACCGATAAGGTCGAATTGATTCGTCACCTGCTGGACGAGGAAAAACTCGATCCCAAGCAGACATTGATGATCGGCGACCGCAAACACGACCTGATTGGCGGCAAGCGCAACGGGCTGGACGTGGCGGCGGTGGGGTATGGGTTTGGCAGCCGCGAAGAGTTGGAAGCTGAAGCGCCGACGTATCATTTTGAGTCGCTGATGGCGCTGCATCAGGCGTTTCTCAAGTCCTGACAGCCCCGCATCCCGTTGTAGGATCCGAGGTAACGCTCAAGGCTTCGCCAATCGCTCCAGCGCGGCCTTGCGCTCGTCCTTGGGCAAGCCGCCGATCTTTTCGACGGCTGCATAAAACGCCGTCCAGTCACCGTTCACCTGCCTGAACAGCGCCTCGAACGACGGCACCCACTGATCATAAAGCCCGATCGGCAATAGCCGGGCGTTGTTCATGGGCGCGTACACCCACGCGTCGAAACGCTTGTCGCCGCCCCATTGGCTGTCGCGCATCTGTTGGTATTCACTGCGCAGACGCTCGAATTCTGCCGCTTTTCGCTGGCGCATGGCGTCCGCGTCGAGAGGCTCGGCGTAAAGCGCTTTGAGACGATCCCGGGTATTGAGCACAAGTTGCGTGAGTTGATCGCGACGTTGCGTTTCCGACGACGCTGTCTCGGGCGGCAATCCTCGAGCCGCCCGCCACTGCCGAGTGCCTTCTTGTTCAACGAAGGTGGCGTAGGACTCATTGAACTCACTGTCGTCCTTCACATAAAACCGCTGGTGCGCCAGCTCGTGAAAAATCAGCGTCGCCAGCCGTTCATCACCCCAAGTCATCATTGAGCTGATGATGGGGTCGTTGAACCAGCCCAAGGTCGAATAGGCCTCGACGCCGCTGACGTAAACGTCCTTGCCTTCAAGCTTCTGCAACGCCGCTTCCCCTCGCGCCGCGTTCTGGTCGTAGTAACCGCGATAGGCGACGCAACCTGCGATGGGGAAGCAGTGGGTCACCGGATCAAGGGAAAACTCGCCCGTGGCGAAGACGTTCCAGACCACATAGGGCCGGTGGATGTCGGCGAACAGTCGATAGCTTTGGTTATCCGGCAGATGCAAATGCTGGCTGGCGAACTCGCGGGCCTGCTGCGACTTGAGCAACCGGTCGCGCAGCTTGGGATCACGCTGCGGATCGGCAATGACATCGCTCACTGGCTCGCGCGCCCGGAGCAAGGCCAACTGGCCGCTGGCCAACTGCGTGTAATAGGAAAGACTGGAACAGCCGCTGAGGAGTAAAATCGCTAGCATCGGCAAGCCGCGCCGGAACCACGTCATTTTGAATCGATTCATTCAGCGGCCTTAACGAAGAAAAAACACAAGATGCACAGCGTCAGCTGTTATGCCGCAGAGCCGGCCTGCGACGCAACCACCCTCGTCATCAGCCTGAATGCGGAGTCTGCCATGCGCCTGCCCCTGTCGATCATTGCCCTGATTCTGCTGGCCGGATGCGCAGGGCCATTGCCCGCGGTCGATCCGCAACAAGCCTGGGTCGACCTTCACACCTACACCGGCAAGACGCTGATGGCTGACAAGCTGGACGGTGTACGTACGGAAGATGGCCGCTATTTTCAGGTCACGCCAGGCAAGCACAAGCTGGAAGTGCGCTACGACTATGAGTACGCGCCCGGTGGACTGGGGCTTTCGATGGACATTTACAACGAGCTGACCTGCTACGTGACGATCAATTACGACCATTTCGAGGCAGGCCACCGTTATCGCCTCGACGTGCGCCATATCGCCAACAGCATCGACGCCCAGCTACGAGACGAACAACGCAAGGTCTTGGCGGAAGAGGGCGATATTTTCTGTATTCCGTGACATCGCTCGTCGCTACACGGTGTTTTGCCGGGTGATGATTTGTGGGAGAGAGCTTGCTCGAATACTGGGTGACAGACCCGGAAGCGTGATGGTTGTCACGGCCTCTTCGTGAGCAAGCTCACTCCCACAGTAGAGTGTTCGGTGTACGAACTCACTGATCATTCTTTTGGTAAATGATCTTCTTCGTGCCGTTTTCGCAGGTGCCCACGACCATGTTCTGGTCGTGAACTTCTTCGTTGCTGACGACTTCCAGCGTGTATGAACTGACGTTCTGCGCCTGGATCTTGGCTTCGATTTCGGCCTTGAGTTCTTCGCAGGGTTTGGGAGCAGCGAACACGCTGGTGGTCAGTGCACTGATGATCAAGGTTGCGGCGATGCGTTTCATGTTCGACTCCTTCGATGCCGTGCGAGTCGCATCGGCCCTGCATATGACCTTGCCGCGACGAGCCGGTTCTCTCAGGCCCAAAACGCAGATGACCCGCATGTGCGGGTCATCGGGTATTGCAACACCGAAGGATCAGCTCAGCAGCGTGGCATCCAGCGTGATTTTGGCGTTCAGCACTTTGGAGACCGGGCAGCCTTCTTTGGCCATTGCGGTCAATTTCTCGAATTGCTCTTGAGTCGCGCCTGGCACCTTGGCTTTCAGGGTGAGGTGCACAGCAGTGATCGCGAAGCCGCCATCGACCTGATCGAGTGTGACGTCAGCGGTGGTGTCGATGCTGTCGGCTTTCAGGTTTTCACCGCCCAGAATCATCGACAGGGCCATCGAGAAGCAACCCGCGTGGGCTGCGCCAATCAGTTCTTCAGGGTTGGTGCCTTTACCGCCTTCGAAGCGGGCCTTGAAACCGTAAGGGGCTTCACGCAGTACGCCGGTTTCAGTGGAGATGCTACCGATACCTGTTTTCAGGTCGCCTTCCCAGTGGGCGGATGCTTTCTTGACGATGCTCATGGTGTCTCCTCATGAATGAAAAAGTGCGAGTGATCGCACGTGGACCAAAAGTCTGAGGAGTGTAGGCGGGAGTTAGTTCAACGGTTATGACATGCGTGCTGAATTTGTCTTTTTTTTAAGATGGAAAATCCGACCAAATTAGTAGGAATTTTCTCTCTGCCCATTGCAACCTCAAAATCCGGCCTTATCCTATGGCTTAACGCAAATATTTAGGCTTAACGCAGGCTTTGCTCTCACGCCTCAAACGTTTAAGGCGTCAGACCAAGCCCCAAGAGGATCAACGGCGGCCTATGAAACGATTAGCTGATGTGAAGATTTCCACCCTCGACCTGGTGCCGGTTCGCGAGGACAAAGGCCCGGCCGTCTCGCTGCGCAATTCGCTGGACCTGGCGCAACACGTCGAAAAATGGGGATACAACCGATTCTGGGTCGCTGAACACCACAACATGGACGGCATCGCCAGTTCGGCGACTTCAGTGCTGCTGGCGTATCTGGCGGGCGGCACGTCGACCATCCGCGTCGGTTCGGGGGGCGTGATGCTGCCCAACCATGCGCCATTGGTGATCGCAGAGCAGTTCGGCACCCTTGCCAGTCTGTTTCCGGGCCGTATCGACCTGGGTCTGGGCCGCGCGCCGGGCTCCGATCAGATGACCGCACGCGCCCTGCGCCGTGAACGCTCCGGCAGCGCTGACGACTTCCCCGATGACGTCGCGGAACTCATGAGCTACCTCGGTCCGCGCCAGCCGCACCAACGCGTCATCGCCGTACCAGGCACCAACACCAACGTGCCGATCTGGTTGCTGGGTTCAAGCCTTTTCAGCGCCCAACTGGCCGGTCAGCGTGGATTGCCGTATGCGTTCGCCTCGCACTTCGCACCGCGTTACATGCACGAAGCCATTCGGGTCTATCGCAACCACTTCCAGCCTTCCGAGGTGCTCGACAAGCCTTACGTCATGCTTGGCGTGCCGTTGGCCGCCGCCGATACAGACGAGCAGGCGGAGTATCTGGTGACGTCGGTGTACCAGCGCATTCTTAACCTGATGCGCGGGCAGAGCCTGATGCAGAAACCCCCGGTCGAGAGCATGAACGGCCTGTGGCTGCCCCATGAACGCGAAGCGGTCATGGACTTCCTGGGGCTTGCGATGGTGGGCGGCCCGGAGAAGATCCGCGCCAAGCTGGACGTGTTGCTGGAGCAGACCGACGCCGACGAGCTGATTTTTACCTGCGACATGTATGAGCACGCTGACCGGCTGCGCTCTTACGAGATTCTGGCGCAGGTCGCGAAAGGCTAGTTTCCGCACACAAAAAAACCGACGCCAAACGCGTCGGTTTTTTGTGTACAACGGGCTGAATCAGCCGCGCTTGTAGACAATTTCCTTGCTGCCGCCGTCGCAGGTGCCTACGACCTTACCGTCTGCGGCGCTGCCTTTGTCCACCGCCTCCAGCGTGTAGGACGACACACCTTTGGCCTTGATCTTCGCGTCGATGTCCGCCTTCACGTCATCGCACGACTTCCCGGCCGCCAAGGTGGTGCCCGCAATACTCAACAACCCAACCGCCAAAAGAATCTTCTTCATCGGTCACACTCCCTCGTCAGGCGCTTTCAAGCGTAATAGGCCGCTGGTGATCAGCGGCCCGTCACAGAGTCCTCGCGTCCGAGTTCACGAACGGCGGGGTATGTATAGCGAAGGTTGTGGCACTCGGCCAGTCCAAAAGTTCAGGTTTTTCAGCTGTTATCGATGCGGAAGCCCACTTTGATGGTCACTTGAAAGTGAGCCACTTTCCCGTCCTTGATGTGCCCGCGGGTCTCCAGCACTTCGAACCACTCCATGAGCTTGACGCTCTTGGCGGCCTGGGCAATCGCATTCTGAATCGCATCATCAGTGCTGGTGGTCGACGAGCCGACCAGTTCGAGCATCTTGTAGGTGTGGTGATCAGTCATGGCAGTTTTCCTCAAATGGTCTTCGATTGGAGCGTAGCAGCGAATGTGCTGCTGACATCCGGTGTGGCTTGCCTACCTTTGAGGCGCCCAATTGAGCTGAAAAGTTCATAAAAAGCGGCTCTTCGAAACGCGCACTGCACTTTCTGAAAACCCTGTAGTCGGAAACAACACACGCCACTCATCATCGCAGGAGAGTCAAATCATGGCATTCACGTCATCCCGTAAAGCGTCATTGCAAAGCATGGAAGCCGAGATCGAGAGTCTGCTCAAGTCACTTGAGAGCTTGAAGTCGGACGCTTCGGACGAGTCGCGCAAGACCTTGAAGACCCTGAAAGCCAACGCCGAAAGCGCGCTGAGCCATTCGCGCAGCCTGCTGAGCGATGTCTATGAAGACGTCAAAGTGAAAACACGCGAAACCGGCGTTGCCACGCGTGACTACGCCCAGGAACACCCTTGGACCACTGCGGGTGTCGCCGTGGGTGCAATCGGTCTGCTGGCAGCATATCTGCTGGTCAAGCGCGGTCACTGATTACACCTGACCCGAACGCTCAAGCTCGTTTTTGAGCCACTGAGCAAGCTGCTGCGCGCGTCCGTCCGCAGCACGTTTGGGTACCCACAACGCCAGTTGCGCCGGGGTTTCACTGAAACCCCATGGCGCAGCGAGGCGTCCTGCTTTTAGGTCGTCCGCGACCAGCGGCTCCGGGGCGATGGCAATTCCAAGTCCTGCAACGGCAGCCTCCAGCAAGTAATAAAGATGCTCGAAACCCTGGCCGTAGTGCAGCGCGTCGGGATCGATGCCGTTCTGCTTCGCCCAACTGGGCCATGCTTGCAAACGTGACAAGGTTTGCAGAAGAGGCTCGCCCTGCAATGCGTGCGCCGGCGCGTGGCGGAGTGTCTCGAATCGCGCGAAACGAGGGCTCAAGACCGGGCCGATGCGTTCACTCGCCAGTTCGAAGACCTGCATGTCCGCAGGCCAGGGCGGCTCTGCAAAGACCAGCAATGCATCCAGACCCGGTCGTCGTGGATCAAGATCCCCTTCGCCAGCGGACAAATGCAGCCGCAGATCAGGAAGGTCGCTGTTCAGCCTTCCCAGCCGAGGGATGAACCATCGCGCCAGAAGACTTCCCGAGCAGCCGAGTACGAATGGCGCATCGGCGCTGCCCTGACTCAGTTCGGCGCAGACGCTGCGCAGTCGATCGAACGCTTCGCCGCTGACATCTCTCAGACGAATGCCCGCATCTGTGAGTTTCAGGCCGCGACCGTCCTTGCTGAACAGGCTGACGCCCAAGTGCTCCTCCAGAACCTTCAGCTGTCGGCTGACGGCGCCATGAGTCACGTGCAGTTGTTCCGCAGCCTGACTGACGCTGTTAAGACGGGCGGTGGCTTCAAAGGCGCGCAACGCGTTCAGCGGGGGAAGGTCTCGGCTCATGGTATCTGTGAGTTTTCCTGACAGGTTACGGCGATCTTATCGGTTTTCATCTGCCATGGCGCTGTTAAAGTGTGTTCACTGCCTCAACGGCTCACCCTATTCGTCACTTTGGAGGTTCCTATGTCCCAGACTGAGACCCAATATCGCAATGGCCCGGACGTGCGCGGCATGTTCGGCGCGTTTGGCGGTCGCTATGTGGCCGAAACCCTGATGCCGCTGATCCTCGACTTGAACCGTGAGTACGAGATCGCGAAAGAAGACCCCGCCTTCCTCAAGGAACTGGCCTATTTCCAGCGCGATTACGTGGGTCGTCCAAGCCCGCTGTATTTCGCAGAACGCCTGACCGAGCACTGCGGCGGCGCCAAGATTTACCTCAAGCGCGAAGAGCTGAACCACACTGGCGCGCACAAGATCAACAACTGCATCGGCCAGATCCTGCTGGCCCGTCGCATGGGCAAGAAGCGCATCATTGCCGAGACTGGCGCAGGCATGCACGGCGTGGCGACCGCCACCGTGGCCGCGCGTTTTGGCCTGGAATGCGTGATCTACATGGGCACCACTGACATCGAGCGTCAGCAGGCCAACGTGTTCCGCATGAAACTGCTGGGCGCCACGGTGATTCCGGTCGTTGCCGGCACCGGCACGCTGAAAGACGCGATGAACGAAGCCCTGCGTGACTGGGTGACCAACGTCGACAGCACGTTCTACCTGATCGGCACCGTTGCAGGCCCACACCCTTACCCTGCGATGGTTCGCGACTTCCAGGCCGTCATCGGCAAAGAGACTCGCGAGCAGCTGCAAGCGCAAGAAGGCCGTCTGCCAGACAGCCTGGTGGCGTGCATCGGCGGCGGTTCCAACGCCATGGGCCTGTTTCACCCGTTCCTCGATGACACCTCCGTGCGCATCATCGGCGTCGAGGCGGCCGGTCACGGCATCGAAACCGGCAAGCACGCGGCGAGCCTGAACGGCGGCGTTCCGGGCGTACTGCACGGTAACCGTACGTTCCTGCTGCAGGACAACGATGGCCAGATCATCGACGCACACTCGATTTCTGCCGGTCTGGACTACCCAGGCATCGGCCCGGAACACGCGTGGTTGCACGACATCGGTCGCGTCGAATACACCTCGGTCACTGATGATGAGGCCTTGGCCGCGTTCCACCAGTGCTGCCGCCTGGAAGGCATCATCCCGGCACTGGAAAGCGCTCACGCCCTGGCTGAAGTCTTCAAGCGCGCGCCAACGCTGCCAAAAGATCACCTGATGGTGGTCAACCTGTCCGGTCGTGGCGACAAGGACATGCAAACCGTCATGCATCACCTGGATTTGTCCAAGCAGGAGAAACACTGATGAGCCGCCTGCAAACGCGTTTTGCCGACCTCAAAGAACAAAACCGTGCCGCCCTGGTGACCTTCATCACTGCGGGCGACCCGGCGTATGACACGTCGCTGGCGATCCTGAAAGGCCTGCCAAAAGCCGGCGCCGACGTGATCGAACTGGGCATGCCCTTCACCGACCCGATGGCCGACGGCCCGGCGATCCAGCTGGCGAACATTCGCGCACTGGACGCCAAGCAGAACCTGGCGAAAACCCTGCAGATGGTTCGCGAGTTCCGCGTCGACGACAGCACCACGCCGCTGGTACTGATGGGTTACTACAACCCGATCCACAACTACGGCGTGGAGCGTTTTATTGCCGAAGCGCGTGAATCGGGTGTCGACGGTCTGATCGTGGTCGACCTGCCTCCTGAGCACAACAACGAGCTGTGCGACCCTGCGCAGGACGCCGGCCTGGACTTCATCCGCCTGACCACGCCGACTACCGATGACAATCGTCTGCCGACGGTTCTCAATGGCAGTTCGGGCTTCGTCTACTACGTGTCGGTGGCCGGTGTAACGGGTGCTGGCGCGGCAACCATTGAGCACGTGAAGGAAGCCGTGACACGTTTGCGTCGCCATACTGATCTGCCCATCAGCATCGGTTTCGGCATTCGCACACCGGATCAAGCCGCTGCGATCGCCCGTGTCGCCGAGGGTGTGGTAGTCGGGTCTGCGTTGATCGATCAGATCGCCAACGCGCAGTCCGCCGACCAAGCCGTCAGCGGTGTGCTGAAGCTTTGTGCCGAGTTGTCCGAAGGCGTGCGTAAGGCCCGTGTGTCCTGAAGGTAAAGTTTCTGATACAGAGGAATCTCCACCTTTGTTAGCAGACTAAGCAGTACAGCAAAGGGGTTCAGAACCTGATTCTGAACCCCTTTTTGCTGACTCGAATTTGCTCAGGAGCACGCTACATGAAAGTCTCGAATCGTTTGATCGCCGGGTTGGGCGTGCTGATGGTCAGTGCCAGTGCGCTGGTCCACGCAGCACCACCGGATCAACGTGGCGGCAATGACGACCATGGCCCTGGCCAACATCAGGACCGCGGCCCGCAAGGCGGTCCCCAAGACAATCGAGGCAATGATCACGGCAACGACCATCGCAATGACCCGCGTCCTGACAACCGTGGCAACGATCATCGCGGCGGCCGTCCGCCTTCAGATTTCGGCGATGTACGCCGCACGATCCAGGAGCATCGCGAAATCATCGGCCGCGGCCAGCCGCTGCCGCCCAATGTTCACATTGTGAGAGGCCATCCACTGCCACGGGGCTATGGCCGTCGTCTGGATGAACGCTCGCTGCAGTACCTGCCGCGTTACGACGGTTACGAATGGCGTCGTCTGGGGCCAGATATCGTCCTGATCGCGGTAGGCAGCGGGATCGTGTACGAGATTCTGGAAGGTGTTTTGAACTAAGCCACACCCGATCCATGTAGGAGCGCGCTTGCCCGCGATTGCGGTGTGCCAGGCAGCATTGATGTGTCAGAGAAAACGCAATCGTCCGGATGCGGCCCAGACCAAGCGCGCTCCTACAAGGGTTATGCGTCCGATATCACTTCTTGAACATCCCCACATTCAATTCCCGCATCCCGCCCATCCAGATCGCATGCTCGGTGTGGTCGGCGAGGTCATCGCCGGTGTCCGGATGCGTGAAGATCACCAGTCCGTTGCGATTCAGCGCCAGATACAGCATCACATCGGCAAACTTTTCGTGCTCGAACGCCAACTGACAGCTCCAGTCCGGGTGCGGGCCTACGGGACGCTCATGCACTCGCCCCATGCGGATATCGAATTTCGCCGCAACGCTCTCGCACAACGCGCGCGCCTGCTCGATGGTCTGGGCATCGAAATAAACGTGGGCGTGGTAACCCTGAACAGCTGACATGTCCGGTCCTCCTTAAACGTAGAACAGCCCTTTCGCTGCTAGTCTGAATGAAGGATAAGAGTTATCCACAGACCCGGATCAATTGCCATGAAGAATGCAGAAACGCCGGTGATGAAGGTGACGCTGTTTGGCGCGATCAGCAGCTTTGGCAGTGCGCTGATGGCGGAGATGCTGCGTCGCCAGCACGAAGTCATCGCCATTGTCGACGACCTCAATGCGTTGGCACCGCGTCCGGGCCTGCGCACCAAAACCGGCAATCTGTTCGACAGTCAGCGTGTGAGTGAAAGCATCGCGGGCTGCTCGGCGGTGGTCTGCCTGCTCGACGCCAAAGTGCTGCCCGTTGGCGCCGAGCACACCCGCGCACCGATTGGCCTCACCCCCGAAGAACAACTCATCGCCACCCACACGTTGCTGAGGTGCTTGAGGACCGCGCAAATCAGACGCCTGATACTGGTTGCGGACATCCAGCTGTTGCACAACCAGCCATTGGCCGATTACCAAGACCCTGACCTCGACCAGCACCAGGCCTCGGCCCTGATCGTCGATGCCCTGCGTAAAAGCGACGCCGACTGGACGCTGGTCAGCGCGCCGCAGGGCGTTGCGGGCTTGAGCATCGAGCACTTCAGCCACACCAGCAGCATCGTCGAACCCGGGCTGGAAATCCCGCTTGAAGTGCTGGGCAGGGTGGCATCGGGGATTGCCGATGAGCTGAAGCTCAACATGCACGTTCGTCAGTATGTGAATTTCGTGGTTTGAGCCGTAACGGCTTCTTCGCGCGGCACAGCGAAGAAGCCAACAACCATTGCACTCTAAGGGTCCAGTCTAAGCCGAGGACCAGTATTGGCTGAACTGCTTTGCCCATATCCACTGCCTGGATGACCTTGATGAGTCGTGGGCGGCGGAAGTCTCGGTCTTTTACGAGGTTTATGGGCAGGGCTGACGGGCACGTTCGGCGCGGCCGGGATTGAAGGAAGGACGGTTGTCATATTGGGTGTTGGTAACGGGGTCGGCGGAGGAACAGGCACCCAATCGGGAATGATTGCCCCTGGCGGTACTTGGCCAAGAACACTTTCTGATATTTCATTGAAGAATGCGTTAATCCGATCCGCGACCATACCCGCCGCGTTTTTTCCAGTGGCCACGATGGCCGCCGGCGTATCAAGTCTGTCGCGCCAGTTTTGCACTACTTTTTTCACGTCCTGCGACCCTACTACTGATGCAGTTGCCATGAAGCTTTCTGTCCTGACTAAAACGATAGCCTCCGAAACAGGATCACCCGCGGCGGCAAGAATCTCGGACCAGTAACGCTCCCTCACCGTATCATTCGCCATAATTGCGAAAACTGAATTCAGCGTCCACGCATCTGGCGACAATCCAAAAGCGGCAAAGGATTGGCTATGAAAATCCCAAGCTTCGCGATGGCTAATATCTCGATTGACCATTCCCTGCGCCTTATACTGGGCAGTCAGCGCGTCAAGATAACCGCGAGCCATCCGACGGTATATAAATTCTACGATATCGTCGGAGATTGCTATTCCCTCTCCTCGTGCAGTAACGCGCATGAAATGATCGGCGGCGGCCCCTGAGAGTGAGTTGTCACGTACGACACCATCCGCGAGGACAGCATACTTATAACCCTTTGATTGCAACATGGCGTACATGCTTGATGCAGAATCGTAGGTCAGTAAAATCTCAAGTGTGTCTAAATCTTTTTTCGTTAAAATATCTGGCATTGTTATCTCCTTTTATTTTTATTGACTCATAGAAACTTAGAAGAACGTAGACATACTGTAATAACCTGCGAAGCAAAACAGTATGAACGCGATGAGTGAAAACCTGATCAGGTTGAGGAAGACGTTAATATACTGCCTGTTAATCCTTTCACCCAACCATCGCCACGTCGTGATAACGAGTACTCTGATGGCAAAAAATACAGGACTTAGTTTAGTCATCGTTCCTTAACCGCGATGCGGCCATTATCTATTTTTCACTAAGAAAAATGTTGCTGGTGTTCAAGCGACATCAACTAAATAACTCTAATTTTTCGATCATGCATACCCCAATAGGTCCTATCGAACCGTAGGAAATTTCCTAAACAAGCACACTGTTTTATAATCGGCTGACAGTTTGAGCAGGTGTTTCCAGATGGCCCATGCGGGTATTTTTTTAAAGATCAGATAGCAATCGACGGCATTGGCTTGCCGACCAACGAATCCCCACTCAACGCCTGCTCACTTTTTAACCAATCGACGAAACGTTGCACGATCTGCACCCGTCGTTTGCGCTGCGGCAAGACGATGTAATACCCATAACCAGAGATCGCGGTCGCTTCGATGGGACGGCACAACAAGCCTTGATCCAGCAGATCGTCCACCAGGTGCCGCCAGCCAATGGCAACACCTTGGCCACCAATCGCGGCCTGAATCAGCAACGTGTAGTTGTCGAATCGCAGCTGTCCCGGCGCGGGTGCCTGGGCGATGTTCAGCGCGCGGAACACGCCACCCCAGTCGAACCAGTTGGTGCTGTTTTCGCCACGCAGGTGCAGCAAGGGAAATTCCTTCAGCGCCTCATTGGGCAAGGGCAGGGGACGTGCGGCGAGCAGTTTCGGGCTGCAGACCGGGAACACTTCTTCGCTGAACAACCAGTGGCTCTCTCCCTGCTTGAAGCGCCCGTCACCAAACAGCACGGCAACGTCGATATCGGCCCGTAACATGCTGTGGCTGCGTTCACTGGTCACCAGGCTTACGTCGACATCAGGGTTGTCTTTGTGGAAACGATGCAGGCGTGGCATTAGCCAATAAGCGGCAAAGGCAAAGTCGGTCGCGACCTGTAGCACCTCATGCTGACGCTGCTCGGTGATGAGGCTCAAACCGGCATCCATCGACTGCAATCCACTTTGCACGTGGTTGAACAGAATCTCGCCGGCGTCGGTGAGTTCAATGCCTCGGTAGATGCGATCGAAGAGGCGCGTTGCCAGTTGTTCTTCTAACCTTTTGATTTGCTGGCTAATGGCCGGTTGAGTGGTGCCGAGTTCAACGGCAGCGGCCGTAAAGCTGCGAAGCCGGGCGGCGGCTTCGAAACCGCGCAGCAGGTCCAGCGACATATCACCGAGGGCTTCAAACATAAGCGTGGCTTATCCTAGGCATTGCGTTTTATAGGCTTTACCGCTGATCCCATGGGTCTCATTCTCTGGAGCAGCAATTTCGCATAAATATTCACTATGGAATGCCGCGAAGACATGAAGCGCAAGAACATTCTTTTCATCATGGCCGATCAGATGGCCGCGCCGATGTTGCCGATTTACGCCTCATCTCCAATCAAAATGCCGAATTTGAGCCGCCTCGCTGCTGAAGGCGTGGTGTTCGACGCTGCTTACTGCAACAGCCCACTGTGCGCCCCATCGCGCTTTACCCTCGTCAGCGGTCAGCTCCCGAGCAAGATTGGCGCGTATGACAACGCCGCCGACTTCCCGGCCGACGTCCCTACGTACGCCCACTATCTGCGTCGCCTCGGCTACCGCACGGCGCTGTCGGGCAAGATGCACTTCTGCGGCCCGGACCAACTGCACGGCTATGAAGAGCGCCTGACCAGCGACATTTACCCCGCCGACTATGGCTGGGCGGTCAATTGGGACGAGCCTGATGTTCGCCCAAGCTGGTATCACAACATGTCGTCGGTGCTGCAAGCCGGCCCGTGCGTGCGGACCAACCAGCTCGACTTCGACGAAGAAGTGGTCTTCAAGGCGCAGCAATACCTGTTCGACCATGTGCGTGAAGACGGCGACCAACCTTTCTGCCTGACCGTGTCGATGACTCACCCGCACGACCCGTACACCATTCCCAAGTCGTTCTGGAATCTCTATACCGACGACGAGATTCCCATGCCGTCTGCACCGCCCGCGCAGGCCGACCAAGACCCGCACTCCCAGCGCCTGCTCAAGGTCTATGACCTGTGGGACAAGCCGCTCCCGGAACAGAAAATCCGCGACGCTCGCCGCGCGTACTTCGGTGCGTGCAGCTACATCGACGACAACGTCGGCAAGTTGCTCAAGACTCTGGAAGACACCGGCCTGGCCGACGACACCATCATCGTGTTCTCCGGCGACCATGGCGACATGCTCGGCGAACGTGGTCTCTGGTACAAAATGCACTGGTTTGAAATGTCCGCCCGTGTGCCACTGCTCGTGTACGCTCCGGGTCAGTTCAAAGCCGGCCGCGTGAAGGCCGCCGTGTCCACCGCCGACCTGTTGCCGACCTTTGTCGCGATGGCGCAAGGCGAGCTTGAGGCGGGCCTTCCACTCGACGGCCGTTCGTTACTGCCGCACTTGGAGGGGACTGGCGGTCACGATGAAGTGTTCGGCGAGTACATGGCCGAAGGCACAAACAGCCCCTTGATGATGATTCGTCGCGGTGCTTACAAATTCATCTATTCGGAACAAGATCCATGTCTGCTGTATGACGTGTACAACGATCCGAAAGAGCAGGAAGAGCTGAGCCAGTCCGAGGCTCATCGCGACCTGTTCAACGCGTTCCTGGCCGAAGCAAAGGCCAAATGGGACATTCCGGCGATACACCACCAGGTGCTCGCCAGCCAGCGTCGTCGGCGTTTCGTCGCCCAGTCGCTGGCCCTCGGCAAGCTGAAGAGTTGGGATCACCAGCCGCTGGTAGACGCCAGTCAGCAATACATGCGCAACCATATCGATCTCGACGATCTGGAGCGCAAGGCCCGTTATCCACAACCTTGAACCCTGCCAACACTTAGAAAACCAAAAAGGGGCACACCATGAAGAAGTTGTTCACAACGCTGGCGGTTGCGGTGATGAGCTTGAGCAGCGTCGTTGCACACGCCGCTGACGCAAGCTGCAGTACGGTCAAGATGGCCGATCCAGGTTGGAGCGACATCGCTGCAACCAATGCCACGGCGGGCTTTCTGCTCGACGGCATGGGTTACAAGACCAAGGTCGATACGCTGGCAGTGCCGATTGCCTATGGTGGTCTCAAAGACGGTCAAATGGACGTTTTCCTGGGCAACTGGATGCCTGCGCAGCAGGGCTTTTATGACAAGTTCATCGCCACCGGCGATGTAACGCAATACGCGAAGAACCTGGAAGGCACCGAGTTCACCCTCGCCGTGCCGGACTACGTCTACGACGCCGGTGTGCATAACTTTGCCGACCTGAACAAGTTCGCCGACAAGTTCCACAAGAAGATTTACGGCATCGGCTCGGGGGCTCCGGCCAACGCGTCGATTCAGGAGATCATCAAGAAGAACGAGTTCGACCTGGGCGACTGGAAGCTGGTTGAGTCCAGCGAACAGGCGATGCTGGCCGAAGTGCAGCGCAACGTGAAGAAGAAGGAGTTCGTGGTGTTTCTGGGCTGGACGCCGCACCCGATGAACGTGCAGATCAAAGGCATGCACTATCTGAAAGGTGGCGAGAAGTACTTCGGTGACACCGGCAGCGTCTACACCGTGACCCGCAAGGGCTACGCCGATGCCTGCCCGAACGTGGCCAAGCTGTTCTCCAACCTGACGTTCACCCAGGACATGGAAAACACCATCATGAAGAACGTGGTGGACAATAAAGTCAGCAATACCGAAGCGGTCAAAGCCTGGCTCAAGGAAAACCCGGCAGTGCTTGAGAAGTGGTTGAGCGGCGTGAAAACCATCGACGACAAAGATGCGCTGCCAGCGGTCAAAGCCAAGTTGTAAGCGTCCTCCAGACCTTGGGATCAATTTGATCTCAAGGCTGCAGACTGACCTGTGGGAGCGAGTTCATTCGCGAGGCGGCGGTACAGGCGACAGAAATGTGTCTGATGTAACGGCGAATCGCGAATGAATTCGCTCCCACAGTAGATCGACAGCATCAAGTAGATCGGCGACCGCCAGCAGCATCCACTTCTTGATCAACCCTCAGCCATCAACCGCCGCAACTCGGCCAGCACCGGCGCTGAGTCCGGGCGCACGCCGCGCCACAGGAAAAAGGCTTCCGCCGCCTGCTCGACCAGCATCCCCAGACCATCGACGGCTTGCCCGGCTTTATGCTCGGTTGCCCACCGGCAGAACGCCGTGGGTTCCTTGGCGTACATCATGTCGTAGCAGAAGGTTTCGCCCGGTTGAATCAGACTTGGCGCAATCGGCGGGACGTCTCCCGAAAGGCTGGCGGACGTCGCGTTGATGATGATGTCCACCGGCTCTTCAAGCCAGTCGTAACCAGCGGGCAGCACCGGACCAATATCCGCAAATTCCTGTGCCAACCGTTCAGCCTTTTCCACCGTGCGGTTAGCGATGACCAACACGTACGGCTCTTCAGCCAGCAGTGGTTCCAGCGCGCCCCGTACCGCCCCGCCAGCACCCAGCAACAGCACGCGCTTGTCCTTGAGAGTCACGCCGTGGTTGACCGTCAAGTCACGCACAAGACCCGCACCATCGGTGTTATCGCCCAACAGGCTGCCGTCCGCTTGTCTCGCCAGGGTATTCACCGCACCGGCCCGACGACCGCGTTCAGTCAGTTGATCCGCCAACCGATAGGCCTCTTCCTTGAACGGCACGGTGACGTTCGCACCCAGCCCGGACACGAAGAACTGTTTGGCGAACGCCGTGAAGTCATCGAGTGGCGCCAAAGCGGTCTGGTAATCCAGCGCCTGCCCGGTCTGCTCGGCAAACAGGCGATGAATCAGCGGCGACTTGCTGTGTGCGATCGGGTTGCCGAAGACGACGTAATGGTCAGTCATTACTTGTTTTCCTCAGCGAGCCAGTCGCGATCCTGCAGGAAATATTCAGTCAAGCGCGCTTCCTCGCTGCCCGGCGCGGCTTTCCAGTCGTAGCCCCAACGCACCTGCGGCGGCAGGGACATGAGGATGGATTCGGTACGGCCACCCGACTGCAATCCGAACAGCGTGCCCCGGTCGTAGACGAGGTTGAATTCCACGTAACGACCACGGCGGAATTCCTGGAATTCGCGTTGCTGTGCCGTGTAAGGCGTGGCCTTGCGACGCTGCACGATGGGCAGATAGGCGTCCACGAAGGCATCGCCGATGGCCCGCAGGAAAGCGAAGCTGGTATCAAAGTCCCACTCGTTCAGGTCATCGAAGAACAGACCGCCCACGCCGCGCGGCTCATTGCGATGCTTGATATGGAAATACCGGTCGCACCACGCCTTGTAGCGCGGATAGACATCGGCGCCAAACGGGGCGCAGGCCTGCTCGGCAACACGGTGCCAGTGCACACAGTCTTCTTCGACGCCGTAGTAAGGCGTCAGGTCGAAACCGCCGCCGAACCACCAGACCGGCTCTTCGCCTTCTTTTTCAGCAATGAAGAAACGCACGTTGGCATGTGAGGTCGGAACATGTGGGTTATGCGGGTGCATGACCAGCGACACGCCCAACGCCTCAAAGCCGCGTCCAGCGAGTTCAGGACGATGAGCACTGGCCGAAGGAGGGAGTCCTGCACCGAAGACATGGGAGAAATTGACGCCGCCTTTTTCGATAACGTCGCCGTTCTCGATCACTCGGGTTCGTCCGCCGCCACCGGCAGGTCGCTCCCAGGCGTCTTCGACGAAACGTGCGCTGCCGTCTTCCTGTTCCAGCGCGGCGCAGATCCGGTCTTGCAGATCCAGCAGGTAGGCTTTGACGGCGTCGGTGCGAAAGGACATGGCAGTACCTTGAGAGAACGTGAAACCGGTGTTTGTGAGCATCGTTTTGGGCGCAGTCTCCCGCTGAGAAGACCGTTGCTCATCAAAACGCTGCCGCGAAAGTGGCGCGTAGCATATCACCGGCTTGGCCGGTGCCGCAGTTGACGAAGACCGAACGAAGGAGTCCGATAGAGCCCTTTCGTACAAAAGTTTCGATCCATGACGGAGAAAGCAAATGGCAAAGCGTATCCAGTTCCGCGCCCACGGCGGCCCTGAAGTTCTTGAGTACGTTGACTTCGAGCCGGCCGCTCCCGGTCCGAAAGACGTGCTCGTGCGCAACAAAGCGATTGGCGTCAACTTCATCGAAACCTATTTCCGCACCGGTCTGTATCCCGTTGCCTCAATGCCCTCGGGCTTGGGCAACGAAGGTGCAGGCGTGGTCGAGGCGGTCGGAGCAGAAGTCACCCACGTTAAAGTCGGTGACCGCGTGGGCTACGGCACCGGTCCGCTGGGCAGCTACGCGGACCTGCACCTGACGCCGGCCGCCAACGTGGTCAAACTGCCCGACGACATCAGCTTCGAGCAGGCCGCCGCGATCATGCTCAAGGGCCTGACGGTGCAGTACCTGTTCCGTCAGACGTACGAAATTCGTCCTGAAGAAATCATCCTGTTCCACGCCGCCGCCGGGGGCGTAGGCTCAATCGCCTGCCAGTGGGCCAGCGCCATGGGTGTGAAGCTGATCGGCACGGTCAGCTCGCCGGAGAAAGCCGCCCACGCCAAAGCCAACGGCGCATGGGAAGTCATCGACTACAGCAAGGAAGACGTCGCCAAGCGCGTGCTTGAACTGACCGATGGCAAGAAAGTGTCGGTGGTCTACGACGGCGTCGGCAAAGACACCTGGGAAACCTCGCTGGACTGCCTGGAGCTGCGCGGACTGCTGGTGAGCTTCGGCAACGCTTCAGGTGCTGTATCGGGCGTTAACCTGGGGATCCTGGCGCAGAAAGGCTCGCTGTACGTGACCCGCCCGACCCTCGGTTCCTACGCCAACACCCCGGAAGCGTTGCAGGCGATGGCCGACGAGGTGTTCGCGATGGTGTCCAACGGCAAGGTCAAGGTGGACGACCTGAAAAAATTCGACTTGAAGGACGCGGCCAAGGCACACACCGAGCTGTCGGCACGACGCACCACCGGGTCGATTATTTTGGTGCCTTAGTCCGACGACTCAATACCTGTAGGAGCTGCCGCAGGTTACGACGGTGGCGAACGCGTTCTGCCTGACACACCGCATTCGCCACTCTCGTAACCTCGCGCAGCGCCTACAGGGTCGTGCAAACGGCATCACCCCGCTCGCACGACCTCAGCCGTCACCAGATCACGAATCACACTCGGATTACGCCGCCCAGCTGTAGGAGCTGCCGGAGGTTACGACGGTGGCGAATGCGTTCTGCCTGACACACCGCATTTGCCACTCTCGTAACCTCGCGCAGCGCCTACAGGTCGTGCAAACGGCATCACCCCGCTCGCACGACCTCAGCCGTCACCAGATCACGAATCACACTCGGATTACAACGCCCAACTGTGGGAGCTGCCGGAGGTTACGACGGTGGCGAATGCGTTCTGCCTGACACACCGCATTCGCCACTCTCGTAACCTCGCGCAGCGCCTACAGGGTCGTGCAACCGACATCACCCCGCGCGCACGACCTCGGCCGTCACCAGATCACGAATCACACTCGGATTACGCCGCCCACCCAGCGAGCCACCCAGAACCATGTCCAGTTGGTTGTGGAAGTACTGCTCGATCCGCAACCGCGAACGCGCGGCAGGTCGGCCGGTCGGGTTGGCCGACGTTGACACGAGCGGGCCGGTCAAGGCGCATAGCTCACGCACCAGAGGATGATCGCTGACACGCAGCGCCACGGTGTCACGGCCGCCCGTGATCCAGTCAGGCAACAGGCCCTGATGCGGCACCAGCCAGGTGTTCGGACCCGGCCAGGTGCTGGCCATGCGATCAATCCAAAGCTCGGGGAAATCCTCGAAGAGGAAATCGAACTGGCGAATGTTGTCAGCAATCAGGATCAAGCCTTTTTCAACAGGCCGCGCCTTGATTGCCAGCAGGCGGTAAACCGCTTCCGCATCCCAAGGGTCGCACCCCAGCCCCCATACCGCTTCGGTTGGATAGGCAATCACCGCCCCGGCCCGGATCTCTCGTGCGGCTTGTTGCACACGCCAACTGCTGACCATCGTTCACTCTCCGAATTAACGCTGGCGGGCAGTTTAACCTCAGGGGGCCCGGGCAAACCATCGCCCGGCGTCACACGCCACGCTGTTGTCGAGTTCAAGTTCGGTCAGGGCCGCCAGTACCTTGGGCAACGGCCAGCCACTGCTGGCTGACAATCCCTCGCTGGTCTGCGGCGCCGCATGCAGCAACGCCAGAAGGGGATGGGTGGGCCCAGGCTTGGTTTCCCCTGGCTCATTGCTCGGCGGCAGGTTTTTCCAGCCTTGCAGCGCTTCCAGAATGTGATCGATCGTCTCCACCAACACCGCGCCTTCACGGATCAGTTGATGACAGCCCCGAGCGCCCGGGTGATGAATCGATCCGGGAATCGCATAGACCTCCCGGCCCTGCTCAGCCGCCAGGCGCGCCGTGATCAACGAGCCACTGGCGACACTGGCCTCCACCACGAGTACGCCCAACGACAGGCCGCTGATAATTCGGTTGCGTCGCGGAAAATTGCTGGCGTGGGGACCGGCATCCAGCGGAAGCTCGGAAATCACCGCGCCACCCTGCGCCACCATGGTTGCTGCAAGTTGACGATGCCGCTGTGGATAAAGTTTTTCGATGCCTGTGCCAAGTACCCCGATCGTGGCACCTTTTACATCCAGCGCACCCTGATGGGCAGCAGCATCAATGCCGAGCGCGAGGCCGCTGGTGACGACAAATCCAGCCCCCGCCAAGCTGCGGGCAAACGCCTTCGCCGTATCGAGTCCCGGCCTGGAAGCGCGTCGACTGCCGACCATTCCGAGCTGCGGACGATCAAGCAACGTGCGATCACCGGCGATGAAAAGAAGCGGAGGGGGATCGGAAATTTCACCCAGTAAAGCAGGGTAGTCAGCATCGTCCCACATCAGCAAATGCTGGCCCGGACGCTCCAACCAGGCCAATGCGGCGCTGGCGCCGTCACGCACTTCCGGGCTGCGCCGGGCGTCGGAACTGGCGGCCGGCAGCCGCAAGGATCGCCACGCAGAGGCTGGAGCGCTCAGGGCAGCAGAAGCACTGCCGAAGGCATCGATAAGGGTATGAAAACGCTTCGGACCGATTTCGGGCAATCGATGAAGGCGCAGACGCGCCTCCAGCTCTGCAGGCGACTGCCCGGCTTTTTCGAACAACGGCATGAGATCTTCCTTGATCCGTGGCCCACTTCAATGAGTGGGCAAACCTGTGGATAAGTCTGTTAACAACAATTAGATAAGTGAAGCATGCCGGTGGGAAAAAGTGTTTTGGAGCTGATACATAGCATTACGGATTGCGCACCCGGTCGTTCACCGCCAGAGATCTGGACGCATGAAGCACCATCGCGTAGCTCAAGCGATTGTAAGTACGGAATACCATCAGCAGACCGGAACGCTCGTCCGGGATTTTTACCTGCTCGCCCGTGATGCGGTCGCGAACGGTTTCGCCCGCCTTGTAGATCGCCAGCACGTTACCTTCAGCCAGACCGTCGAGGCGTCCACGGTCCAGGGTGACCACGTCAAACTCGCCGATCTGTGTGACGCCGCGCGGCACATCGATGATCATGCCCCTGATCTCCTGCTTCGGCTCACTCGGCAGAAAGTTGGAGTTGATCGCGCGCTCTTCACTGACGAACAGGCGGTCGCCCAGCCGGACCTCTTGAGTCGAACGCTGCATCTGCACCGTCGCCACGTCACCTTCGCGGGCTACCACCTCACCGCTGCCGATGTCGTCGCCGTTGATACCCAAGGGCTCATCGGTTTCTGGATCGTAGTAGGTCTTGCCCTTGCGGAAGATGCCGTAGGACACGTGGGCCGGGTCAAAACTGCCGCGCGCATAAATCCGGTCCCCGGCGCCGCTCAGGACGCGCTCGCCATTGCCGGCGACGATGTACGGCGCATCCTCGAACTGCTCGGCGGTGTCCATGATCCGGTTGTTGAGCAGGAAGGCATTGATGGCACCCAGCGGAATGGTCGGAATCGCATCGGCGATAGGCGTGCTGCGCACGCGCGGGGAGAGTTTGATCGTGCCACGAGACTCACCGCGGTTGAGGACAATCCTCGGCTGGCCGTCCACATAAATGAGGTTCAGCGTGTCGCCAGGGTAGATCAGATCAGGGTCGTGGACCTGCGGGTTGGCGCGCCAGAGCTGCGGCCACTTCCACGGCTGGCTCAGAAACTTGCCGGAAATGTCCCAGAGTGTGTCACCGGCGACAACGGTGTAACTCTGTGGATGGCCATCCCTGAGTTGTACTTGCGCCTGGACAAGGCCTGTCGCGGCCAACAGCAGCAGGGCGAGTAGTGATTTCCTCATGCGGTGAATCCCTTTATCATGTTGGCTTCGCGTGAAACATTGAGTCTTGCGAGACTTCGGTTTTACAAGGGTTGCCCGCTTGTGACGTCCACAGCCTAGCAGCCGATTTTGACTTTACCCTACAAGTGCAGCTCTTACGTATATGGCCATTTTAAACATTCTCGAATTCCCCGATTCGCGCCTGCGCACCATCGCCAAGCCGGTGGTTGCTGTGGACGACGGCATTCGCCAGTTGGTCGACGACATGTTTGAAACCATGTACGAGGCTCCTGGCATCGGTCTGGCGGCGACGCAGGTTAACGTACACAAGCGCGTCGTTGTAATGGATCTCTCCGAAGATCGCAGCGAGCCACGGGTTTTCATCAACCCCGAGATCGAGGCGCTGACCGACGAAATGGATCAGTATCAGGAAGGCTGCCTGTCGGTTCCTGGCTTCTATGAAAACGTCGACCGTCCTCAGAAGATCAAGATCAAGGCGCTGGACCGTGACGGTCAGCCTTACGAACTCATCGCCGAAGGCCTGCTCGCCGTGTGCATCCAGCACGAATGCGATCACCTGAACGGCAAGCTGTTCGTGGACTACCTGTCCAATCTCAAGCGTGACCGGATCAAGAAGAAGCTGGAAAAACTGCACAAGCAGAACGCCTGACCCCTCTCTATCCGTAGGAGCGCGCTTGCCCGCGATTGCAATCTGTCTTTGACGCACCCGGCGGCTGACACCCTGCAATCCCGGGCAGACGCTTTCCTGCGGCCATACTCCTCAACGAGAAGCCCATGACTGAGCCACTGCGCATCGTCTTCGCCGGCACCCCTGAATTTGCCGCTGAACACCTCAAAGCCCTGCTCGACAGCCCTTATGACGTGATCGCGGTTTACACCCAGCCCGATCGCCCGGCGGGCCGTGGCCAGAAGCTGATGCCTAGCCCGGTCAAGCAACTCGCCCTGCAGCACGATATCCCTGTGCTGCAACCGCCCACTCTGCGTGCGCCTGAAGCACAAGCCGAGCTCGCCGCTCTCAAGCCCGATCTGATGGTGGTGGTCGCCTACGGCCTGATCCTGCCGCAGGTGGTGCTGGATATTCCGCGCCTGGGCTGCATCAACAGCCACGCATCTCTGCTGCCACGCTGGCGTGGTGCAGCGCCGATCCAGCGCGCCGTGCAGGCCGGCGATGCTGAAAGCGGCGTCACGGTCATGCGCATGGAAGCCGGGCTGGACACAGGACCAATGCTGCTCAAGACCGTAACCGCGATTACCGGCGAAGACACTGGCGGCACCTTGCACGATCGCCTGGCTGAACTCGGACCCGTTGCCGTTCTACAGGCCATCGCAGGCCTGGCCGAGGGTTCACTGGTGGGCGAAGTGCAGGACGACAGTCTCGCCACCTACGCTCACAAGCTAAACAAAGACGAAGCACGCATCGACTGGACGCGCCCGGCGGATGAACTGGAGCGCCTGGTTCGCGCCTTCAACCCTTGGCCGATCTGCCACAGCACCCTCAACGGTGAAGCGCTGAAAGTGCTCGCTGCTCACGTCGCCGAAGGCGAGGGCGAGCCCGGTACGGTACTCAGCGCCAGCAAGGACGGTCTGGTGGTGGCCTGTGGACAAAACGCCCTGCGCCTGACGCGCTTGCAATTGCCGGGCGGCAAACCGCTGGGCTTCGCGGATCTGTTCAACAGTCGCCGTGAGAAATTCGCTGTCGGCACCGTATTGGGCGCTCAGGTGGACAGCCAATGAATCCGCGTCTCGCCGCTGCCAAGGCATTGGCTGCCGTACTCAGCGGTAAAGCGTCGCTCAACAGCTCGCTGCCCACTCAACTGGACAAGGTCGACGACCGTGATCGCGGCCTGACCCAAGACCTGGCGTTCGGCACCGCTCGCTGGGAACCCCGGTTGTCAGCACTCGCCGCGAAACTGCTGCAGAAACCGTTCAAAACCGCCGACAACGACGTTCAAGCTTTGCTGCTGGTCGGTCTGTATCAGCTCTTCTATTCGCGCATCCCCGCCCATGCGGCCATCGGCGAAACCGTCGGTTGCGCAGACAAACTGAAAAAACCGTGGGCCAAGGCCTTGCTCAACGCGGTCCTGCGTCGTGCTCAGCGTGAGGGCGAAGCGTTGCTGACGGAGCTCGAACACGATCCTGTCGTGAGAACCGCTCATCCGCGCTGGCTGCAAAAAGCCCTGAAAGCCGCATGGCCGGAGCATTGGGAAGCGATTTGTGCTGCGAACAACGCACACCCGCCGATGATCCTGCGGGTCAATCGTCGTCATAAAACCCGTGATCAGTACCTTCAGTTGCTGCAGGACGCAGGCATTGCCGCCACTGCCAGCACCTTCAGTCAGGAAGGTATCGTGCTGACCGAACCGGGTGACGTCCGCTCGCTGCCGGGTTTCGCTGAGGGCTGGATCAGCGTGCAGGACGAAGCTGCACAACTGGCGGCCGATCTGCTGGAGCTGGCGCCGGGTCAACGGGTGCTCGATGCCTGTTGCGCACCGGGCGGCAAGACCTGCCATTTGCTTGAGGTACAGCCGGGGCTCGCGGGCGTTGTCGCCGTGGACCTGGAAGCCAAGCGCATGGTGCGCGTGAAGGAAAACCTGGACCGTCTGGGCCTGAGCGCCGAGCTCATTGCCGCCGACGCCCGTGCGACCGATCAGTGGTGGGACGGCAAGCCGTTCCAGCGCATTCTGCTCGACGCGCCGTGTTCGGCGACGGGCGTCATTCGTCGTCACCCGGACATCAAGCTGACCCGTCAGGCCGATGACATTCCGGCCCTTGCGACGCTGCAAGGCGAACTGCTGGATGCGTTGTGGCCGACCCTGCAAGTGGGCGGGATTCTGCTGTACGCCACGTGCTCGACCCTGCCCACCGAGAACACCGAAGTGATCGACGCCTTCCTCGCCCGCACGCCCGGCGCACGAGAGCTGGACATCGCCGGTCAGCAAGGCAATCCGCCGCCGGGCCTGAAACAGCCCCACGGCCGCCAGCTGCTGGCGCAGGAAGGTGGCCATGATGGCTTTTATTACGCCAAACTGATCAAGATCGCCGCAACGTCATAATCCATTTCTGTAGGAGCGCGCTTGCCCGCTATTGCGGTATGTCTGTGGCGCATTCGTCGACTGACACGACCCTTTCGCCCGGGTGCGGTCCAGACCAAGCGCGCTCCTGCAGAGATCGGCGTCGTGGGAATCATCATTTCAAGGGAGAGATTGATTGAAGATCATCATTCTCGGTGCAGGACAGGTCGGTGGC
Organism: Pseudomonas abietaniphila; assembly: GCF_039697315.1. Taxonomy (NCBI): domain Bacteria; kingdom Pseudomonadati; phylum Pseudomonadota; class Gammaproteobacteria; order Pseudomonadales; family Pseudomonadaceae; genus Pseudomonas; species Pseudomonas abietaniphila. Next base: position 3,082,425 of record NZ_CP155619.1, read on the forward strand.
ACGCTGGCGGAGCATCTGGCCAGTGAAGCCAACGACATCACCGTGGTCGACACCGACGCCGATCGGCTCCGCGCGCTGGGTGACCGTCTGGATATCCGCACCGTTCAGGGCCGCGGCTCTTTCCCGACCGTACTCAGGCAAGCCGGCGCCGACGATGCCGACATGCTGGTGGCCGTGACCAGCAGCGATGAAACCAACATGGTCGCCTGTCAGGTCGCCTACACGTTGTTTCATACCCCGACCAAGATCGCCCGGGTTCGGGAATCGGCCTACCTGACCCGTGCCGGACTGTTCGACAACGACGCCATTCCGGTGGACGTTTTGATCAGCCCCGAGCAAGTGGTCACCAATTACATCAAGCGTCTGATCGAATACCCAAGCGCCCTCCAGGTCATAGACTTTAGCGGGGGCAAGGTGCAACTCGTTGCCGTGAAGGCGTATTACGGCGGCCCGTTGGTGGGTCAGCAACTGCGTCAGTTGCGCGCGCACATGCCAAATGTCGACACCCGCGTCGCGGCCATTTTCCGCCGGGACCGTCCGATCATTCCCCAAGGCGATACCGTCATCGAGGCGGATGACGAAGTCTTCTTCATTGCAGCCAAGGCGGACATTCGTGCGGTGATGGGCGAAATGCGCCGTCTGGACGAGAGCTACAAACGCATCGTCATTGCGGGTGGCGGGCAGATCGGCGAGCGTCTGGCCGAGGCCATCGAAAATCGTTACCAGGTAAAAATCATCGAGATGAACCCGGCACGCTGTCGCTATTTGTCGGACACGCTCGACAACACCGTGATCCTGCAAGGCAGCTCTTCGGACCGCGACCTGTTGGTGGAAGAAAACATCGACAATGCCGACCTGTTCCTTGCGCTGACCAACGATGATGAAGCCAACATCATGTCATCGTTGCTGGCCAAGCGGCTGGGCGCGAAAAAAGTCATGACCATCATCAACAACCCGGCGTATGTGGACCTGGTGCAGGGCGGGGAAATCGACATCGCGGTCAGCCCGCAGTTGGCGACCATCGGCACCTTGCTCGCTCACGTGCGGCGCGGCGACATTGTCAGCGTGCACTCGTTACGGCGCGGCGCTGCGGAAGCTATCGAGGTCGTGGCCCACGGCGATGCCAAGTCCAGCAAGGTGATCGGCAAGGCCATCAAGGACATCAATCTACCGCCCGGCACGACCATCGGCGCCATCACCCGCGCCGAACAAGTGTTGATCGCCCACGACAGCACCGTGATCGAATCCGGCGACCACGTGGTGATGTTCCTTGTGGATAAAAAGTACATCCGCGATGTTGAACGGCTGTTTCAGGTAGGGCTGAGTTTTTTTTAAGCCGGGAGGACCGACGTGCTCGAATCGCTGGAAAAGATGCTCGCCAAGGGCATGGACAACGCCTTGCTCAGATTCGGGCTGGGCAAGGGTTATCTCGATGCGGGAGATCATCAGAAAGCCGTCGAGCACTTGCAGCGCTGTGTCGAGTTCGACCCGAAATATTCCGCGGCGTGGAAACTGCTCGGCAAGGCCTGGCTGGCGTCCGGGGATACCGCACAAGCCCGTCAGGCCTGGGAGCAGGGGATTTCAGCGGCAGTCGGCCATGGCGACAAACAGGCCGAAAAAGAGATGACGGTGTTTCTTAAAAAGCTGGATCGCAAAGCGTAGCGCCACAGATCCCACATCGGAATGCAATTGATTGCAGGAGCCGGCTTGCTGGCGAACCCGATGCGTCATTCAACATTGATGCATCAGGACGGCTCCATTCGCCAGCAAGCCGGCTCTTACAGTAATGACCGAGCTTGCTCAGGCCAGACTCAATACCAGCGCGCCTCACCCTCAGGCCGCTTCTTGAAGCGCTTCATGGTCCACATGTACTGGCTCGGGTAAGCGCGCACGTACTTTTCAACGACCTTGCTCATCGCCGCAGCCGAGGTTTCGGTGTCGGTGCTGTACATGTCTTCCGGCGCTGCTTCCAGAACCACTTTGTAGCCTGAGCCGTCGTCCAGGCGCATGGCGTGCAGAAACACACCGACCGCTTTGCCGCCCGCCAGCATATTCGGCACGAACTTGCTGGTCAGCGCCACGGTGCCGCAGAAAGGCACGAAGATACCGGCCGACTCAGCTGGCTCCGGATCCGCCGGAATTCCCACAGAACCGCCTTTGCGCACTTCCTTGATCACGCTGAGAATCCCTTCCTTGGTCGACGCCGCCACGCGGTTACCCAACTGCACGCGCTGCTTACGCAGCAGTTCATCCACTGCCTTGAGCTTGGGTGGACGATAGAAAATGATCGGTTTGCACTGGCTGCAGTAGAAGTGGTTGAGCACTTCCCAATTGCCCAGATGGCTGGTGATACCGACCACACCTTTCCCTGAAGCCAGCGCGTCCTTCAGCACCTGAAGGCCTTCGACTTCCCGGACCAGGTTGATCGATTTTTGAGCAGGCCAGATCCACGCACAGGCGCTTTCGGTCAGGGTCTTGCCGATGTCCATCAGACTGCGACCGACCAGCGCCTCAAGCTCGGCAGGGCTCAGCTCGGGAAAACATTTGGAGAGGTTGATGCGGGCAACTTCGCGGGAACGGTTGGGCAGCTTCCACATCAACCAGCCGATGCCGGTACCGACCCATTGCACAGCACGCCACGGCAACAGGGCAAACAACCGCAACGCCCCGACCATCATGGCGCCTTTGAACTTATCCACAGATCACTCCTGAATCGATGAGTTGGGCATTGTAACCGCTCAGCATTAAAGGTTCGCCAAACCATCGGCACTGCCGCCTATAAAGAGACGCCGCCCCCTGTGGGAGTGAGCTTGCTCACGAAGACTGACACTCAACCGCCAAAGATTTAACGGATGTGCCGGCCTCTTCGTGAGCAAGCTCACTCCAACAGGGATCTTCGCTAGCCAAGTGGCGCTTCAGAGAAACAGACCGCTTGAACCCCAACCAACTGCGCATACCGATCACAATCCACCGTATGGTCCATGACCATCCCTGTGGCTTGCATGTACGCATAGCAAATGGTTGGGCCGACGAAAGTGAAGCCGGCTTTTTTCAGGGCCTTGCTCATGGCTTCGGCCTCGGGCGTGATGGCCGGGACTTCGCTGCGGTCTTTGAAGTGATTGACCTTGGGCTGGCCACCGACGAACGACCAGACGAAAGCAACCGGGTCTTCCAGACGCAGCCAGGCCTGTGCATTCTTTCGCGCGGCGTTGAGTTTCAGGCGATTGCGGATGATGCCCGGCTCAAGCATCAATGCCTCGATCTCGGCATCGGTCATGTTTGCAATGCGCTGCACTTCGAAGTTGAACATCACTTCGCGATACCGCGCGCGCTTCTTCAAAATCGTGATCCACGACAGACCCGCCTGGAACCCTTCGAGCAATAGAAACTCGAACAGCATCTGCGCGTCGCGCAACGGCACGCCCCACTCCTGATCGTGATAGTCCATGTAAAGCGGATCTTCGTTGCACCAAAAGCAGCGTGGCATAGGGCTCCCAAGGGTGGAGGCGCTGCTGAATCGGGTATACTCCCGCTCTTTAAATCGCAGCCCCCCAGTACAGGTGAATTTCGTGAGCCAGCCTACGCCAGCCGTGCGTACCTTCCAAGACTTGATCCTCGCCCTCCAGCAATACTGGGCAGAGCAAGGTTGTGTGGTACTTCAGCCCTACGATATGGAAGTGGGCGCCGGCACTTTCCACACCGCCACGTTTCTGCGCGCCGTCGGCCCGGAGACCTGGAACGCCGCCTACGTACAGCCGAGCCGTCGTCCTACTGATGGCCGTTATGGCGAGAACCCTAACCGCCTGCAGCACTACTATCAGTTCCAGGTTGTTCTGAAGCCAAACCCGGACAACTTCCAGGAGCTGTATCTGGGCTCGCTGAAACATGTCGGCCTCGATCCACTGGTCCACGATGTGCGTTTCGTCGAAGACAACTGGGAATCGCCAACCCTTGGCGCGTGGGGCCTGGGCTGGGAAATCTGGCTGAACGGCATGGAAGTTTCTCAATTCACCTACTTCCAGCAAGTCGGTGGCATCGAGTGCTACCCGGTCACTGGCGAGATCACCTACGGTCTCGAGCGTCTGGCGATGTACCTGCAAGGCGTTGAGTCGGTCTACGACCTGGTCTGGACCGACGGTCCATTCGGCAAAGTGACCTACGGCGATGTGTTCCACCAGAACGAAGTGGAGCAATCGACCTACAACTTCGAACACGCCAATGTCGACAAACTGTTCGAACTGTTCGATTTCTACGAAAGCGAAGCCGTGCGCCTGATCGCTGCTGAACTGCCGCTGCCGAGCTACGAAATGGTGCTCAAGGCGTCGCACACCTTCAACCTGCTGGATGCCCGTCGCGCGATTTCCGTGACCGCGCGTCAGCAATACATTCTGCGCGTGCGCACGCTGGCGCGTTCCGTTGCCCAGGCGTACCTGATGGCCCGGGCCAAGCTTGGCTTCCCGATGGCCGCACCTGATATTCGCGATGAAGTGTTGGCTAAGCTGGAGGCTGCACAATGAGTGCTCAAGATTTCCTGGTTGAATTGGGCACCGAAGAACTGCCACCCAAAGCCCTGAACACCCTGGCCGATGCATTCCTGGCCGGTATCGAAAAAGGCCTGCAGGCTGCGGGTCTGACCTACAGCGCCAAGCAGGTGTATGCCGCGCCGCGTCGTCTGGCGGTGCTGATCACCGAACTGGCGACTCAGCAACCGGACCGCAGCGTCAATCTGGACGGCCCGCCACGTCAGGCTGCGTTTGACGCCGAAGGCAATCCGACCCAGGCAGCACTGGGCTTCGCCAAGAAGTGCGGCGTCGATCTGAGCGAAATCGACCAGAGCGGTCCCAAGCTGCGTTACAGCCAGAGCATCGCCGGTAAGCCGACGTCGAGCCTGCTGCCGACCATCATCGAAGACTCGTTGAATGACCTGCCGATCCCTAAGCGCATGCGGTGGGGTGCTCGCAAGGAAGAGTTCGTTCGTCCGACCCAATGGTTGGTGATGCTGTTTGGCGATCAAGTGATCGACTGCACGATCCTGGCTCAAACCGCAGGGCGTGAGTCCCGTGGTCATCGCTTCCACCACCCTGAAAGCGTGCGCATCACTTCGCCAGCCAACTACGCCAGCGACCTGCGCGCGGCCCATGTCCTGGCCGACTTCAACGAGCGCCGTCAGCTGATCAGCAAGCGCGTCGACGAGCTGGCCACCCAGCACGAAGGCACTGCGATCGTCCCGGCTGCACTGCTCGACGAAGTGACCGCGCTGGTCGAGTGGCCGGTTCCGCTGGTGTGTTCGTTCGAAGAGCGTTTCCTGGAAGTCCCTCAGGAAGCCTTGATCACCACCATGCAGGACAACCAGAAGTATTTCTGCCTGCTGGATGCCGACGGCAAGCTGCTGCCGCGCTTCATCACCGTCGCCAACATCGAGAGCAAGGACCCGTCGCAGATCGTCCTGGGTAACGAGAAAGTCGTTCGCCCACGTCTGACCGACGCCGAGTTCTTCTTCAAGCAGGACAAGAAGCAGAAGCTGGAAACCTTCAACCAGCGTCTGCAGAACGTCGTTTTCCAGGCTCAGCTGGGTACCGTCTTCGACAAAGCCGAGCGCGTTTCCAAACTGGCCGCGTTCATCGCGCCGCGCATTGGCGGCGACGCTCAGCGCGCCGGCCGCGCTGGCCTGCTGTCCAAGTGCGACCTGGCGACCGAAATGGTCGGCGAGTTCCCTGAAATGCAGGGCGTAGCGGGTTACTACTACGCGCTGGCGGATGGCGAGCCGGAAGACGTAGCGCTGGCGCTCAACGAGCAGTACATGCCGCGTGGCGCTGGCGCCGACTTGCCAAGCACCCTGACCGGCTCGGCCGTGGCGATCGCCGACAAGCTTGACACGCTGGTCGGCATCTTCGGGATCGGCATGTTGCCGACCGGCAGCAAAGATCCGTACGCACTGCGTCGTGCAGCGCTGGGCATCTTGCGCATCCTGATCGAGAAGAAGCTGGACCTCGATCTGATCAAGACCGTGCAGTTCGCCGTCACCCAGTTCGGTGCCAAGGTCAAATCGGCCGGTCTGGCCGAGCAAGTCCTTGAGTTCATCTTCGACCGCCTGCGTGCGCGTTACGAAGACGAAGGCGTGGATGTGTCGGTTTACCTGTCGGTACGTGCCCTGCAACCAGGCTCGGCCCTGGATTTCGATCAGCGGGTGCAAGCCGTTCAGGCATTCCGCAAGCTGCCTGAAGCGGCGGCACTGGCGGCCGTGAACAAGCGTGTGTCGAATCTGCTGAGCAAAGCGGAGGGCAGCATTGCCCACACCGTCGAGCCGAAGTACTTCGACAACGCCAACGAGTTTTCGCTGTACTCGGCGATTCAACAGGCTGATCAGGCCGTCGCGCCGATGTCTGCCAACCGTCAGTACAACGAAGCCCTGACACGTCTGGCCGCCCTTCGCGAACCCGTGGACGCCTTCTTCGAAGCCGTGATGGTGAACGCAGAAGATGCGAACGTGCGGGCCAACCGTTATGCGTTGCTGGCACGTCTGCGCAACCTGTTCCTCGGCGTCGCCGACATTTCCCTTCTGGGTTAAGCCGGGCTGAAGCAGGAGAACATGATTTGAAGCTGCTGATTCTCGATCGGGACGGAGTGATCAACGAAGACTCCGATGCTTACATCAAGTCGGTGCAAGAGTGGATTCCGATCCCCGGCTCGATCGAGGCGATCGCGCAACTGAGCAAGGCCGGCTGGACGGTGGCAGTCGCCACCAACCAGTCCGGCATCGCTCGCGGCTATTACGATCTGGCCACCCTGGACGCCATGCACGCACGGTTGCGTGAACTCGTAGCGGCGCATGGCGGCGAGGTCGGTCTGATTGTTTATTGTCCTCATGGGCCGGATGAAGGGTGCGATTGCCGCAAACCGAAGCCGGGCATGTTGCGGACCATTGCCAGCCATTACGCCGTCGATTTGCACGGAATCTGGTTTGTCGGCGACAGCAAGGGTGACCTGGAGGCGGCGGTGGCCGTCGACTCTCAACCTGTTCTGGTCATGACGGGCAAAGGTCACAAGACGCGGAGCAATCCATTGCCCGCGGGAACGTTGATTTTTGACGATCTGGCGGCGGTTGCCGCCGAACTTATCCACAACAGCGCTTCGTTGAACGGCTGACCGGTCGTTCAACGGCACGCTCAATCCGGGCACTGCCCGTAATGGTAAAAGCAGCTATGTCGATAGTGCAGGCCATCAGGATCTTCTTCTTTTACCTGCTGCTGGGCACCAGCGCTCTGCTGTGGTGCTCGCTGAGTTTTTTCATCGCGCCTTTCCTGCCATTCCGCATTCGTTATCGCTTCATCAATGTCTATTGGTGTCGCTGTGCGGTCTGGCTGACCAAGGTGCTGCTCAACATCCGGGTCAATGTCACAGGCCAGGAAAACGTCCCCAAGACGCCTTGTGTGATCGTTTCGAATCATCAAAGCACGTGGGAAACGTTCTTCCTGTCCGCGCACTTCCAGCCGCTGAGTCAGGTGCTCAAGCGTGAGCTGCTGTACGTGCCGTTCTTCGGTTGGGCCATGGCGATGCTGCGACCGATCGCCATCGACCGCAACAACCCCAAGGCCGCGCTCAAGGTCGTGGCGAAGAAGGGCGATGAGCTGTTGAAGGACGGCGTATGGGTAATGATCTTTCCGGAAGGAACGCGGGTGCCTTACGGCCAGATCGGAAAATTCTCGCGCAGTGGTTCAGCGATGGCCGTCAACGCCGAGTTGCCGGTGCTTCCAATCGCCCACAATGCGGGCAAATATTGGCCGAAAGAAGGTTGGGGGAAAAAACCTGGGACCATTGAGCTGGTGATCGGCCAACCCATGTATGCGGAAGGCACAGGGCCGCGCGCTATCGCAGCGCTGAACGACCGTGTCTATGCCTGGAATGAAGCCACTCAGAAGGCTTTGGGCTCGCCAGCCATGCCTGTGCCCACACCTGAAAAATCACCCGCGTGAATTGTGGATAACCTGTGCACCAATTGTGTGAGATTTTTGATAAACCGATCTAAGTGTCTAATTTAATTACTTATTTCTGTCGGTCATTATCAAGCCTAAAACGTGCATAAGTTTTTCTGAGCACTCATTTTCAGCGCTGAACCTACCGGTCTTGAGCCTTCTCGGTCAAGGCCGGTTTTGTTTTCAGGCCGCTTGAGTCCGTTTCGATATCCACAGATCGCACAACGCCGCGATTGCGATTAAAACCAGCCCGCCACACGCCGCTGCCACGAACCCCATTGCGGGTGACAGGCTATCAATTGCATACCCCACCAACGGCATGGACAGGGTCTGGCCCATTCGATTCGCTGAGTCCTGCAGCCCCATGACCTGACCTCGCACACTGGCTGGGGCGAGCTGCGCGACCGCTTCGGAGCTCGCCGCCAGCGTCGGCGTACACAACAGGTTGGTCGGCAACAGCGCCAGTAACAGCCACCACCAGACATGGTCGAAGAAGACGACAGGCAGCAATAACAGACTCATGGTCACTGCCAGCCGGTTCAACGACCAGGACCTGTGGACAATCCCGTGAACGAAACCACCGGCAATCGACGCAATCGACATGGCTGCGATGACATAGCCGGTGTAAGCGATCTCGCCGTTTTCCCGCAACACCGCAATCAACGCCAGTTCCGTCCCGAACAGCACAAACAGTGCGCCCGAGCTGATCAGCAACACGCTGATCAACCGTGCATTGAGCCACTCACGCAACTTCGGCCGGGCAGGCTCCGTCACCGCGACGACTTCATCGGGATTGCGGATCGGCCAGTTCAACAGGTAAAGCGCCACGTACGACAGCGCACGCCAAATGCCGATACCCACCAGCACCGCGGTAGCCGAATAAGCCGTTATCAACAGAATGCCGACAGCAGGCGTGATGACAAAAGAGAGCTCCATCAGCATCGTCGTCAGCGAATAAGCAGGACGACGCTGATCCTCCGGTACCAGACTGGCGACGAACTGCCTTGAGAGGGAGCCGGTGGGTATAGTGAAAACGCCGGCAGCGAAGGCCAGCGCGACGAACAGCGAGTAGTTCACCAGTGGCAGCAGAACCCAGGCGATTGTGGATAACGCACCGCAGACCGCGACCACAGGGCGTAGACCGTGCCGATCCATCATGCGTCCCAGTAACGGTGATCCCACCGCAAATCCCAATGCCGTGGCCGTCGCCACCAGGCCGGCATCGAAATAACTGCGCCCCATCTCATTGAGGACGTGAAGGCTTAACGTCAGCGTCATGATCGTCAGCGGTAGACCCGCGACGAACATAAACAGCGTGGCCGGCAATACCCTCGGGATCGCCAGCACTTTCTTGTATTTGCGAAACGACATCCGGTTACAGCTCCTTGACCCGTCTTTTTCCTGGTACCGCGATTCCGATGTTCACCGAGCGGTTGGCAAGTCTATTCCTTCGGCTGAAGGAGAAGGGCCACCAGCGCACTCCAGCCAGTCTGGTGTGACGCCCCTAAACCGCGCCCGTTTTCGCCGTGGAAATACTCATGAAACAACACCAGATCCCGACTTTCGGGATCTATTTCAAGCTGTGGATAACCCGCCATGGAAGGGCGATTGCCTGCCTCATTTCGTAGGAAAAGGCTGTTTATGCGATGGCTTAGCCCGTCTGCCACTTCATCCAGTGACGCCAGATACCCCGAGCCGTTGGGGTATTCAACGGAAAAATTCTCGCCGTAGTAGCGATGAAACTCTCGCAAGGATTCGATCAGCATGTAGTTCAGCGGCATCCACACCGGCCCGCGCCAGTTCGAGTTGCCGCCGAACAAACGAGAGTTCGATTCCGCTGGCTGATAATCGGCACACAGCGTGCTGCCATCCACCTGCATCTTGAACGGCTGATCGCCATAGTAACGGGACAAAGACCGCACACCGAAGCCCGAAAGAAACTCGCTTTCATCGAGCATGCGCTTGATCAGATCTTTGGTGCGCTGTCCACGCAACAGTGCCAGCAGCAAGCGGTTGCCCTTGCCCGGTTCGGTCCAGCGAGAGATCAACGCCGCAAGGTCGGGGCGATGGTGGAGAAAGCCCAGCAAACGCTCACGCAGTCCCTTCAAACCTTCATGCTCGCGCTGCTCCAGAACACGCACGGCAAACAGAGGGATCAGCCCCACGAAAGAGCGAAGCCGAACGGATTCGCGCAGACCGTCAGGTCGGTGCAGAACATCGTAGAAAAAGCCGTCGTCTTCATTCCAGAGTCCCTCTACATCCTCCTTGTCGACCTCGTTGATCGCCCCGGCTATATAAAGGAAGTGCTCGAAGAACTTCACTGCAATGTCGACGTACACCTCATTGTGCTGAGCAAGCTCCAGCGCAATACGCATCAGGTCCAGCGCGTAGCCCGCAACCCACGCAGTGCCGTCCGCCTGGTCCAGCTGGTAACCGGGGGCGAGGGCGGCTGAGCGATCGAACAGACCAATGTTATCCAGTCCCAGGAAGCCTCCCTGAAAGATGTTGTGCCCCTCGGCATCCTTACGATTGACCCACCATGAAAAATTCAGCAGCAGCTTGTGTAAAACTCGCTCCAGGAAAACCACGTCTCCCTTGCCGGTTTGCGTTTTTTCCATTTGATAGACACGCCACGTCGCCCAGGCATGGACCGGTGGGTTGGCGTCGTCGAAACGCCACTCATAAGCTGGAAGCTGGCCGTTGGGATGCATGAAGCGGTCTTTGACCAGCATCAGTAACTGGTCCTTGGCGAACTCGATGTCGATCAATGCAAATGCCACGGCCTGAAACGCCAAATCCCATGAGGCGTACCACGGGTACTCCCATTTATCGGGCATCGAGACGATGTCGAAATTGCACAAGTGGCGCCACTGGTTGTTGCGAATGTGCGAGCGCCCTGTGGGCACAGGGCCCTTTCCTGAATCACCCTCCAGCCAGGCTTTGACGTCGAAATAGTAAAGCTGCTTGGACCATAGCAATCCCGCCAGCGCCTGACGCTGGACATTGCGGGCATCCTCATCCTTCAGCGCGTGCTGAAGCGCACCGTAATACTCGTTGGCCTCGGACGTGCGCTGTTCAAACAGGGCCCTGGCATTCACGTGAGCCGACCCGGCCGGCGCAAAGCGCAGGTAAACGACCTCAGATGCGCCGGCTTCAAGGTGCATGCGGAAATGCGCGGCAACCTTGGTGCCTGTATCACGTCGAATCGCATCGGGGTGGGCGCCGACAATGTAATCATTGATGCCATCCTTGAAAGGCCCACTGGCAGGCTCGCCGAACAGTCGAGGAGTGTTGGTGCTGTTCTCGCAAAACAGCCAGTCGCAGGGCTGCTTTCCCCAGGCGGTGACTTCCTTGTCAGGCTGTGATGGGTGACGAGCGACCACTCGATCGTTCTGCAGCGAGAGGGCAGGGCGGTCGACGGGCTCGCCGGTCCAGCTCCAAATATCCCGCGCCCACAGCTGTGGCAACACGCGCAGACTGGCCGAGCAATCGGATCGGTTGACCACGGTCACCCGCATGAAGATGTCATCGGGCGTGTGCTTGGCGTATTCGATGGTCACATCAAAATAATGATTGTCGTTGAACACTCCGGTATCGAGCACTTCGTACTCGGGATCGTCCAGCCCGCGTCGTGCGTTTTCTTCAACGAGATCACTGTAAGGAAAGGCAGCTTGTGGATATTTGTAGAGCATGCGCATGTAGGCATGACTCGGCAAACCGTCAACGTGGAAATAAAGTTCTTTCACGTCCTCGCCGTGGTTGCCTTCGGCGTTGTTCAAACCGAACAGGCGCTCCTTGAGAATCGCATCACGCTCGTTCCATAACGCCAGTCCGATACACCAGTGCTGCGACTTGTCAGAGAACCCCGCCAGACCATCTTCGCCCCACCGGTAAGCTCGGCTGCGAGCATGATCATGCGGGAAGTAAGCCCACGCGTCGCCGTCGGCACTGTAATCCTCTCGCACCGTCCCCCACTGACGATCACTGACATACGGTCCCCATTCCCGCCAAGGGTCGGCTGCGTCCCCTACAAGGCGTAATCCCTCGGTGGTCTGCTGCAGGGCTTTACTGATTGTTTCGGCAGGCATGTTCACTTTCCAGAAAGTCAGATTGGCCGGTTCAAGACAGGCGCTGATTGCAAGGAAATCTATCGGGGGCCGCGTTCGGTCAAATTATTGGCAACCCGGTAATTCAAAGGGCGATTACGCATGGCAATTAGACCCTGTACACCGCCGGTGTATGGTTCGAGCGTGGGACCACACTTTTTGCCTCTCGGTATTGCGCGTTGCTCAGGACGTGAAGCATCACAGCGGTGAACGGATCGAAATGCAGTTGCCCTGATCGCGGGCGGAGGCGGTATGAATACATTGGGTGACTTGGCGTCCAGACGAAACAATAACTTCAGCCTGATCAGAATGCTTGCTGCAACGGCGGTTCTGATCTCCCACAGTTATCCACTTGCGTTGGGCAGTACAGCCGTTGAGCCTTTATCCGGTTGGCTGGGGCTGTCGCTCGGTGAGCTGGCGGTGATCACCTTCTTCTGCGTTTCCGGCTTCTTCATTTCCCTTAGCCGTGACCGTGCGCCGACAAATCTGGATTTCTTCTCAGCGCGGTTTCTGCGCATCTACCCGGGTCTGTCCCTCGTCCTGCTACTGAGCGTCTTTCTGATCGGCCCCCTCTTTACGACACTGGGCACGCTGGAATATTTCCGCTCGGGTGCAATTTACAGTTACCTGAGTAATAACCTCATGCTATTCAGCATGAAGTTTCAGCTACCCGGCGTCTTCGAGGATAACCCGTGGCCTGGTATCAACGGCTCACTGTGGACGCTGTTCTACGAAGTGACGCTGTATGTGCTGGTCGGCGGGTTAGGCGCTTTTGCGTTCTACGGACGAGGCGTGCGGTTCGCCGGGTTTCTGCTTGTTTACGCGATCGTCTACATCGCTTTCAAGATTACTTTGGCAAACACCACGATGCTGAACGAACTACACCGGGCACAGTTCTTCTTCACCTGGAGCCTTCCGTTCGTACTCGGCATGTCGCTGTACCGTTATCGTCAGCACATTCAACACCGCTTCGTGTGGTTCTTGCCGCTGGCGGCGTTGGCTGCGTGGTCTTATCAAAAGCCTTGGTTCTTCGAGTGCTTCGTGGCCGCCTGGACTTACCTGATCTTCTACCTGGGCTTCGCCACCAACCGTTTTGTGGACCGCTACAACCAGTTGGGCGACTACTCATATGGCGTCTATATCTATGCCTTCCCTGTGCAGGAGATCCTCGCGCATCAGGTCAAAGGCATTGATCCGATCAGCATGATGCTGGTGGCGTTCCCTATCGTCCTGGTTGCCGCGATCTTCTCTTGGCACGTCATCGAAAAGCCAGCCATGGCGCGACGACATGCATTTGCTGCGCAGCTTGCGTCCACGATGACAGACTTGAAAACGTATTGGGCAGGTGTGCGAAGCGGGTCGGCCTGAAAAATAAAAACCCCGGCCGATGCGTATCGGCCGGGGTTTTTGTTGGGGCGATTGAACCTTAGAAATCCAGGTTCGAGACCGCCAGGGCGTTGGCTTCGATGAAGTCGCGGCGAGGTTCTACGGCGTCGCCCATCAGCGTGTTGAAGATCTGATCGGCAGCGATCGCGTCTTCGATGGTGACCTTCAGCATGCGACGCACGCTCGGGTCCATCGTGGTTTCCCACAACTGATCAGGGTTCATTTCACCCAGACCTTTGTATCGCTGAATGGTGTGGCGCTTGGTGCTTTCGGCCATCAGCCAGGCGAGGGCTTCCTTGAACTCGGTAACCGGCTTCTTGCGCTCGCCACGTTGTACGTAGGCACCTTCTTCAAGCAGCGTGCTGATCTGCGCGCCCAGAGCGGTAACGGTCTTGTAATCGTTACTGCCGAAGAAGTCGCGGTTGAACGTCACGTAGTTGGACAGACCGTGAGAGATCAGTTCGACCTCCGGCAACCATACGTTACGTTCACGGTCTTCCCGCAGGCTGGCCTTGTAAACCAGACCGGATTTTTCGCCGACACGCAGGCGCTCGTCGAACTTGGCCAGCCAGTCCTGCATAGCGGCGTGATCCGACAACTGTTCCATCGCTACAGGCGGCAAGTACACGAAGTGCTCAGTCAGCTCCTGAGGATACAGACGCGACAGACGCTTGAGCGTCTTCATGACCATACGGAAGTCATTAACCAGCTTTTCCAGTGCAGGACCGGAAATCCCAGGCGCCGACTCGTTCAAGTGCAGGCTCGCATCTTCCAGGGCCGACTGCGTCATGTACTCTTCCATGGCGTCGTCGTCTTTGATGTACTGCTCTTGCTTGCCTTTCTTGACCTTGTACAGCGGCGGCTGAGCGATATAGATGTAGCCGCGCTCGACCAGCTCCGGCAACTGACGGAAGAAGAATGTCAGCAGCAGGGTACGGATGTGCGAACCGTCGACGTCAGCATCGGTCATGATGATGATGTTGTGATAGCGCAGCTTGTCGATGTTGTACTCGTCGCGACCGATGCCGCAGCCCAGTGCGGTGATCAAGGTGCCGACTTCCTGCGAGGAAATCATCTTGTCGAAGCGGGCTTTTTCAACGTTCAGGATCTTGCCCTTGAGCGGCAGGATGGCCTGAGTCTTACGGTTACGTCCCTGCTTGGCGGAACCGCCAGCAGAGTCACCTTCCACCAGATACAGTTCGGAGAGGGCAGGGTCCTTCTCCTGGCAGTCAGCCAGTTTGCCTGGCAGACCGGCAATATCCAGGGCGCCTTTACGGCGGGTCATCTCACGCGCTTTACGCGCAGCTTCGCGGGCACGGGCCGCGTCGATCATCTTGCCGACAACTGCCTTGGCTTCGTTCGGGTTTTCCAACAGGAAGTCAGAGAAGTACTTACCCATCTCTTGCTCGACTGCGGTCTTCACCTCGGAAGAAACCAGCTTGTCCTTGGTCTGCGAACTGAACTTCGGATCCGGAACCTTAACCGAGATAATCGCCGTCAAGCCTTCACGCGCATCATCGCCAGTGGTCGCGACTTTGTGCTTCTTCGCCAGACCTTCCTGCTCGATGTAGTTGTTCAGGTTGCGCGTCAGCGCGGAGCGGAAGCCCACAAGGTGAGTACCACCGTCCCGCTGAGGAATGTTGTTAGTGAAGCACAACAGGTTTTCGTTGAAGCTGTCGTTCCACTGCAGGGCAATCTCGACACCCACGCCGTCATCGCGCTGAACGTTGAAGTGGAAGACCTGGTTCACGGGCGTCTTGTTGGTGTTCAGGTATTCGACGAATGCACGCAATCCGCCCTCGTACTTGAACAACTCTTCCTTACCGCTGCGCTCATCTTTAAGGACGATACCTACACCAGAGTTCAGGAACGACAGTTCGCGAATGCGCTTGGCCAGGATGTCCCAGCTGAAGTGGATATTCTTGAATGTCTCGGCGGAGGGTTTGAAATGGATCTCGGTGCCCGTGGTGTCGCTCTCACCGACGATTTTCATCGGCTCTTGTGGAACACCATGAACGTAGGTCTGTTCCCAGATTTTGCCGCTGCGGCGAACGGTCAGGTTCAGCTCTTCAGACAGTGCGTTCACAACGGAGACACCTACACCGTGCAGACCGCCGGATACTTTGTAGGAGTTGTCATCGAACTTACCGCCAGCGTGTAGCACGGTCATGATGACCTCTGCTGCGGAGACGCCTTCTTCCTTATGCACATCAACCGGGATTCCGCGACCGTTGTCGCGCACGGTGATGGATTCGTCCGGATGGATGATGATGCTGATATCGTCGCAGTGGCCAGCCAAAGCTTCGTCGATGGAGTTATCCACCACTTCAAACACCATGTGGTGAAGACCACTGCCATCGTCCGTATCGCCGATGTACATACCGGGACGCTTGCGTACGGCATCAAGTCCTTTCAGCACTTTAATGCTGGACGAGTCGTACGTTTGATTTTCGCTCATGCATTCACTCCCGATGGTCGTGGGTCTGGGTGATACTGCCATGTTCCACGTGGAACAAAGCCACTGGCGTTTCCGTCTGCCAGCCTTCCCTCAACAATTCATGATCTACACAGGTGATAAATACCTGGCAGCGTAATTCTTCCAGCAAGCGACACAATGCGCTGCGGTGATGCTCGTCGAGCTCCGATGGCAGATCGTCGACGAGATAAATACATTGGCCGCGGCGAGCCTGACTAACGAGATGGCCTTGAGCAATGCGTAACGCGCAGACCACGAGTTTCTGCTGTCCGCGTGACAGGATGTCCGCCGCGTTATGGCCACCGAGCCTAAGACGCAAATCAGCGCGCTGCGGTCCTGCTTGCGTGTGACCCATCTGCTGATCGCGATAGAGAGATGAGGCGAGCACAGTGCTCAAGTCTTTCTCTTTGTCCCATCCGCGGTAATAACTCAGGGTCAAACCTTCAAGCTGAACCAGTTCGCTTAACGTCTGCTCGAACACGGGTTTCAGGGCTTTGATATAAGCCCGGCGAAACTCATCGATTTCGTCACTGGCAAGGCACAGTTCCCGGTCCCAGGCCGCCTGCGAAGCGCCGTCAAGTGTACCATGCCGAAGCCACGAGTTTCGCTGCCGGAGGGCCTTCTGAAGACGCTGCCAAGTGGGCATAAAGCGAGGTTCCACGTGGAACACTCCCCAATCCAGGAACTGGCGACGGATCTTCGGAGCACCTTCAAGGAGGCGAAAACTGTCAGGATTGATCAGCTGCAGCGGCAACGTTTCCGCCAGTTGCGCCGCACTTTTAGCGTTTTGCCCGTCGATACGAATTTGAAATTCGCCTTGGCGATCACGGGAAATACCTAGATTGCTGTGCCCACCTTCAGCAAGTTCAACCTGTCCGAAGACGGTGCACGCAGGCTGTTCATACTGGATAACGGGTTGCAGGCGAGCGCTGCGGAACGAACGAGCAAGCCCAAGCAGATGGATCGCCTCGAGGACACTGGTTTTACCACTGCCGTTGGCGCCATAAAGAATATTGATGCGAGGAGAGGGGGAGAAGGTCACCGGGTGCAGATTGCGCACCCCGGTGACCGAGACGCGACTGAGAGACATCTATCGTCTGCTGATTACAGGCGCATCGGCATGACAACGTAAGCCGAATCGTCATTGCCGGACTCTTGAACCAGCGCACTGCTGTTCGAGTCGGAAAGGATCAGACGCACTTGCTCAGTGGTCATAACGCCCAACACGTCGAGCAGGTAGCTTACGTTAAAGCCGATTTCCAACGAGCTGCCGTTGTAGTCCACGCTGATTTCTTCTTCTGCTTCTTCCTGCTCAGGGTTGTTTGCCTGAATTTTCAGCTGACCGCTGGCCAGTTGCAGACGAATGCCGCGGTACTTCTCGTTCGACAGAATGGCGGTACGGCTGAATGCTTCGCGCAGCGCCTGACGATCACCCACCACCAGTTTGTCGCCACCTTTAGGCAACACGCGCTCGTAGTCCGGGAATTTGCCGTCCACCAGTTTCGAGGTGAAGGTAAATTCGCCGGTCGTTGCGCGAATGTGATGCTGACCCAGCACGATACTGACAAGACCGTCCTGCTCGGTGAGGAGGCGTGCCAGTTCCAGGATACCCTTGCGCGGCACGATGACCTGATGACGATCAGCGTGCTCAATCTCTGCAGCCATCGAGCACATCGCGAGACGGTGGCCATCGGTAGCGACAGCGCGCAGAACGCCTGATTGCACTTCCAGCAGCATGCCGTTCAGGTAATAGCGAACGTCTTGTTGAGCCATGGCGAAGCTGGTGCGCTCGATCAAACGGCGCAGCTTGCTTTGCACCAGGTTGAACGTCAGCGAACCTGGACCTTCTTCTACCGTCGGGAAATCATTGGCCGGCAACGTCGACAAGGTAAAGCGGCTGCGGCCGGCCTTCACGACGAGCTTTTGCTCATCGACTTTGATATCGATCAAGGCGTCGTTCGGCAGGCTTTTGCAGATATCCATGAGCTTGCGAGCAGGTACAGTGATCTCGCCCGGTTCAGCAGGCTCTTCCAGCTGAACCCGTCCAACCAGCTCGACTTCCAGGTCGGTACCGGTCAAGGACAGCTGTTGTCCTTCGACAACCAGCAACACGTTCGACAGAACCGGCAAGGTCTGGCGGCGTTCTACAACGCCCGCGACCAGTTGCAGGGGTTTCAACAGGGCTTCGCGTTGAATGGTGAAATGCATGGTCTAGTCCCTTGCCTTGAAAAGCTGCGTCAGCATCACGTAGTCAAAGTACGCAGCAGGTTCTTGTAGTCCTCGCGGATATCCGCATCGGATTCTTTAAGCTCATTGATCTTGCGGCAGGCGTGCAGCACGGTGGTATGGTCGCGCCCACCGAACACATCGCCAATCTCCGGCAAACTGTGGTTGGTCAATTCCTTGGACAACGCCATCGCGACTTGCCGCGGCCGTGCAACCGACCTGGAACGACGTTTCGACAGAAGGTCGGAGATCTTGATCTTGTAATACTCAGCGACAGTGCGCTGAATGTTATCCACACTCACCAGCTTGTCCTGCAATGCCAGCAGGTCCTTGAGCGACTCGCGAATCAGCTCGATGGTGATGTCGCGTCCCATGAAGTGGGAGTGAGCGATGACACGCTTGAGCGCACCCTCCAGCTCACGCACGTTGGATCGAATGCGTTGCGCGATAAAGAAAGCGGCATCGTGTGGAAGTTCGACCTTCGCCTGATCTGCTTTCTTCATGAGGATCGCCACACGGGTTTCCAGCTCGGGCGGTTCGACCGCTACGGTCAATCCCCAGCCAAAACGGGATTTGAGACGCTCCTCAAGCCCTTCGATTTCCTTTGGATAACGGTCGCTGGTCAGGATGACCTGCTGGCCGCCTTCAAGGAGGGCGTTGAAGGTGTGGAAAAACTCTTCCTGTGAACGCTCTTTGCGCGCGAAAAACTGAATGTCATCGATCAGCAGGGCGTCGACAGAGCGATAGAAACGCTTGAATTCATTGATGGCGTTCAGTTGCAGCGCTTTAACCATGTCTGCAACAAAACGCTCCGAATGGAGATAAACAACCTTCGCATTCGGGTTCTTCTTGAGCAGGTGGTTACCCACAGCGTGCATCAAGTGGGTTTTACCCAAACCGACACCACCATAAAGGAAGAGCGGGTTGTACCCATGCTTGGGGTTATCCGCGACCTGCCACGCTGCCGCCCGCGCCAGCTGGTTGGACTTACCTTCGACGAAGTTCTCGAACGTGAAGGTGCGGTTCAGGTAGCTGGTGTGCTTGAGCGCTCCTTCAACCTGAACATTGCGCTGCTCAGCACGAGCCGGGGCCTGCTGAGAGCTTGCGCCTGCCATCGGATCGAAACTTGCGCGCGAAGGTTCGTCATCTACATCCAGCGCTACTTGCACCACCGGCGAAGCAGGTGCTGACGCGGGCGTGGGAGCCGGAGCAGATGAACCGGGGGCGTGGTTTGCTGCGCTTTGAGCAGCCTGCGACGCGGCAGCGGCAGCCGCCAACGGAGCATTGGGCGCGGCCCGGGGAGCAGAGCTTCGTTTGCTGCCTATTAATAAGGAAAGGGAAGGCGCAATGCCCTGGCCTTGTTCCGCCAACAATTCGAGCACGCGACCAAGGTACTTTTCATTGACCCAGTCAAGCACGAACCGGTTGGGCGCATAGACACGCAACTCGTCGCCTTCGGCTTCGACCTGTAGCGGACGGATCCAGGTGTTGAATTGCTGGGCAGGCAGCTCATCGCGCAAAAGCTCCACGCACTGCTGCCAAAGTTCCACTGACACGGATATCCCCTAAGTTTCGAAAGCCGGTGAGGCAAAAACAAGCGCCCATTGTAACCACCCCCAGCAGACTTATCCACATGTAGGTCGCTAACGGGCATCTCAAAATCAACATCTTATGAGGATAAATCCCGACCGGTGGCATGTGCATAAGCCCTGTGGATAACCATAACTCAGCCCATTGCATAACTCGGGTCGGAAATCTGTGGGTAACTGCCCTGTGGATAACGTCACGTTTCACACACAGGTTTTCCGAGGGCGCAGCACAGGACCGACACCGCTTTTAGACAGAGTTGTGATTCTCTGTACACCGCGATTTAAAGGCGCTTAAGCTACTTATCCACAGAGAGCAGCGACCCCAGTCTTTATAAGCTTTACAGAAAAGCTTTAAATACTTTCCTTCTTTATTTTTATGTCTAAGGTTCCGATGTGTCACTCCCGACCGTGCCTGTCCCCTCAGGAATGCACATAAGAAGTAAATGGAAGAAACGTTGGTTGGAAATTGACCTGCGAGCTTGCTTTCTCTAGAATCCCCGGTCTCTTAAAACGGGGGCCATTCCGGCCCGTTGTGGACGAACCAGGTAACACGCCATGAAACGTACTTTCCAACCCAGCACTATCAAGCGCGCCCGCACCCACGGTTTCCGTGCTCGTATGGCCACCAAAAACGGCCGTGCAGTTCTGTCGCGTCGTCGCGCCAAAGGCCGTAAGCGTCTGGCAGTTTGATTAATCGGTACAGGTGGTGAGTCGAGACTTCAGTCGGGAAAAGCGTTTGCTGACACCCCGGCATTTCAAGGCAGTCTTTGACTCCCCCACCGGCAAGGTTCCGGGGAAAAATCTCCTGCTCCTTGTGCGCAACAACGACCTGGATCACGCCCGCTTGGGATTGGTGATCGGTAAGAAGAGCGTGAAGCTCTCCGTCGAGCGCAATCGCTTGAAACGCCTGATGCGCGAATCGTTTCGCCACCACCAAGACAACCTGATTGGTTGGGATATCGTGGTTGTCGCGCGCAAAGGCTTGGGTGACATTGAAAACCCCGAATTGATTCAGCATTTCGGCAAGCTCTGGAAACGTCTGGCGCGCAGCCGGCCAACCTCAGAAGTCAAAACCGAAACTGCGGGGGTAGACAGTCCTGATGCGTAAACTGGCGCTCGTTCCGATCCAGTTTTACCGCTATGCCATTAGTCCTCTGATGGCCAGTCACTGTCGTTTCTACCCCAGTTGCTCCTGCTACGCGTACGAAGCCATTGAAAATCATGGCCTGGTGCGCGGCGGCTGGCTGACCTTGCGTCGCCTAGGTCGCTGTCATCCGTGGAATCCCGGTGGTTTCGACCCGGTTCCACCAGCTCCCACCTCCCGTTCCTCTTCGATGGCCGAGTAATCATGGATATTAAACGCACGATCCTGATCGTCGCCCTGGCAATCGTGACCTATGTCGGTGTCCTGAAATGGAACCAGGACTATGGTCAGGCTGCCTTGCCGACTCAGAATGTTGCCGCCAACACCAATACATCCGCTCTTCCTGACACTCCGCAAGGCACGGCTGCTGCCAACGCAGACGTTCCGAGTGCAACAGGTGAAGTCGCTGCACCGACCGAAACTCCGGTCGTTGCCAGCAAAGACTTGATTCAGGTTAAAACCGATGTGTTGAATCTGGAAATCGATCCAGTCGGCGGTGATGTGGTGCAACTTCGCTTGCCACTGTATCCGCGCCGTCAAGACCATCCGGAAATTCCGTTTCAGCTGTTCGATAATGGCGGCGAGCGTACCTTTCTGGCACAGAGCGGCCTGACGGGCGCAAACGGTCCGGATGCCCGGGCTTCAGGTCGCCCTGTCTACGTTGCGACTCAGAAAAGTTTTCAGTTGGCCGATGGGCAGAACGAACTCGTTGTCGATTTGAAATTCAGCGATGCCGGCGTCAACTACATCAAGCGTTTCACCTTCAAACGCGGCCTGTATGACCTGACCGTTTCTTATCTGATCGATAACCAGAGCGCTCAGGCGTGGAACGGTAATCTGTTCGCTCAGCTGAAACGCGATGCAAGCGCAGATCCATCGTCGACAACCGCCACCGGCACCGCCACTTATCTGGGTGCGGCCATGTGGACACCGTCGGAGCCTTACAAAAAGGTTTCGATGAAGGACATCGATAAAGGCTCGGTGAAAGATACGGTTCAAGGTGGTTGGGTCGCCTGGCTGCAGCACTATTTCGTGACGGCCTGGATCCCGAACAAGGCTGACAGCAACACGGTAACCACTCGCAAAGACAGCGCGGGTAACTACATCATCGGTTTCACCGGTCCAGCATTGACCGTTGCGCCAGGTGCGAAGGCTGAAACGACCACCACGTTGTACGCCGGTCCGAAGAGCCAGGCCGTGCTTAAAGAGTTGTCCCCAGGTCTGGAACTGACCGTCGACTACGGCATCCTGTGGTTCATTGCCCAGCCGATTTTCTGGCTGCTGCAACATATCCACAGCATTGTGGGTAACTGGGGCTGGTCGATTATTTTCCTGACCATGCTGATCAAAGGGCTTTTCTTCCCTCTGTCCGCAGCAAGCTATAAATCGATGGCACGTATGCGTGCCGTTGCGCCACGTCTGGCGGCCCTGAAAGAACAGCACGGCGACGACCGTCAGAAGCTTTCGCAGTCGATGATGGAGCTTTACAAGAAAGAGAAGATCAACCCGCTGGGTGGTTGCTTGCCAATTCTTGTACAGATGCCAGTGTTCCTGTCGCTGTATTGGGTATTGCTGGAAAGCGTCGAGATGCGCCAGGCGCCTTGGCTGCTGTGGATAACCGACCTGTCGATCAAGGACCCGTTCTTCATCCTGCCGATCATCATGGGCGCGACCATGTTCATTCAGCAGCGTTTGAACCCCACCCCTCCGGATCCGATGCAAGCCAAGGTCATGAAGCTGATGCCGATCATCTTCACCTTCTTCTTCCTGTGGTTCCCGGCGGGTCTGGTGCTGTACTGGGTTGTAAACAACACCCTGTCCATCACTCAACAGTGGTACATCACGCGCAGCATCGAAGCCAAGGCCAAAAAAGCCGCCGCTTGATCTACCCTGTGAATAAGTCTCTCAGAACGCCCCCTCGTGGGGCGTTTTGCTATCCGTCAGTTATTCAGGAGCCGGGCCATGAACGTCCCTCGTGAAACCATCGCCGCGATTGCCACCGCCCAAGGACGAGGTGGCGTTGGCATTGTGCGTATCTCCGGTCCCTTGGCCGCCGCCGCCGCAAAGGCGATCATTGGAAAAGAACTGCAGCCTCGTCATGCGCACTATGGCCCATTCCAGGACGAGTATGGGGAGGTGATAGACGAAGGCATTGCCCTGTATTTCCCCGGACCGAACTCCTTCACGGGCGAAGATGTTCTGGAGCTCCAAGGCCATGGTGGCCCTATCGTTCTGGATATGTTGCTGCAGCGCTGTGTACAACTGGGAAGCCGGCTGGCACGCCCCGGCGAATTCAGCGAACGGGCGTTTCTTAACGATAAGCTTGATCTTGCCCAGGCTGAAGCCATCGCTGACCTGATCGAAGCCAGTTCTGCACAAGCGGCGCGCAATGCGTTGCGATCCTTGCAGGGTGCGTTCTCTCAACGTGTGGATAACCTCACCGAGAAACTGATCAGCTTGCGGATATACGTAGAAGCCGCCATCGACTTTCCGGAAGAAGAAATAGACTTTTTGGCTGATGGGCACGTCCTCAGCATGCTGGATGACGTTCGGCTTCAGTTATCCACGGTCTTGAGAGAGGCCAATCAAGGTGCGCTTTTGCGTGACGGCATGACCGTCGTGATCGCCGGTCGACCGAATGCTGGCAAATCCAGCCTGCTCAATGCGCTGGCCGGACGGGAAGCAGCGATCGTCACCGAGATTGCCGGCACGACCCGTGACGTGCTGCGTGAACATATCCACATCGACGGCATGCCGCTGCACGTTGTTGACACTGCAGGCCTTCGCGATACCGAGGACCAAGTAGAACGGATTGGCGTCGAAAGGGCGCTCAAGGCTATTTCGGAAGCTGACCGGATACTCCTGGTGGTGGACGCCACAGCGCCGGAGGCGGTCGATCCGTTTGCCCTCTGGCCTGAATTCCTTGAACAGCGTCCGGATCCCGCGCAGGTCACGCTCATCAGAAACAAGGCCGATCTGAGTGGTGATCCCGTAGGACTTGAGGTCAGTGAAGATGGCCATGTCACGATCAACCTCAGTGCCAAGGCCGGCGGCGAAGGGCTTGAGCTTCTGCGAGATCATCTGAAGGCGTGCATGGGTTATCAACAAACCTCTGAAAGCAGCTTCAGTGCTCGACGTAGGCATCTGGAGGCGCTGCACAAGGCCAGTGCCTCGCTCGAGCACGGCCGCTCGCAGCTGACCCTGGCGGGTGCGGGTGAACTGCTGGCTGAGGATCTGCGCATTGCTCAGCAGTGTCTGGGAGAGATCACCGGCGCGTTCAGCTCTGACGATCTGCTGGGACGAATCTTCTCGAGCTTCTGCATCGGCAAATAATCGCGGTTTTTCTCCACAGACAGGTCATTTTCCGACCTGTCTGCCCTTGCTTTATCCCCCTCCTAAAAATTAATCCACTCCTCTGAGCGTCAGAGCGCATTCGTACGCGCAATTTTCGTCCGTCCAAAGGAGGCTAGCCGGCCGGATAAGCCCTGTGCATAACCACGATTCAGCTCAGTTGATAAGTGGGCCTCAAATCGGAGGATAACCTCGCCTGTGGACAACCATCACTTTAATCCACAGGCTTAGACACGTTATCCAAGGGCCTCATCGGCACATGAACACAGACTTTTAAATCTCTGTACAGCACGTAATATATGGCCTGTAGAAATCTATCCACAGAAAGGGGCCTCTCTAAACATAAACATAAAAACAAAGATTTTATAAATTTCTTTCTTTTTAATTTCTTTAACCGCCTTTCATCCACAGCTGGTTAAATTTTGCGCAAAAGGTTCCTTTCAGGGGGGCGAAGTCCCTATACTTGCCGCCAATTTCCTATTCCCCCCAAAAAACAGGCACGAGGTGCGTGGTGGATTTCCCTTCCCGTTTTGAAGTGATCGTCATCGGCGGCGGTCATGCCGGTACCGAGGCAGCACTTGCGTCTGCACGCATGGGTGCGAAAACCCTGCTGCTTACGCACAACGTGGAAACCCTCGGGCAAATGAGCTGTAACCCCGCGATCGGCGGCATCGGAAAAAGTCATCTGGTTAAAGAGATCGATGCGCTCGGGGGGGCAATGGCCGCCGCCACCGACCTGGGCGGTATTCAGTTTCGCGTGCTCAACAGCCGCAAAGGCCCGGCAGTGCGGGCTACTCGTGCTCAGGCTGACCGAATTCTCTATAAGGCAGCTATCCGCGAGATCATTGAAAACCAGCCGAACCTGTGGATATTTCAGCAGGCCTGTGACGATCTGATTGTCGAGCAGGACCAGGTACGAGGCGTGGTGACCCAGATGGGTCTGCGTTTCATGGCGGACTCTGTGGTATTGACCACCGGCACCTTCCTCGGCGGACTTATCCACATCGGTTTGCAGAATTACTCCGGTGGTCGGGCAGGTGATCCACCGTCCATCGCGCTCGCACGTCGTCTTCGCGAATTACCCCTGCGCGTCGGACGTCTGAAGACCGGTACGCCTCCACGCATCGATGGTCGTTCTGTGGATTTCTCGGTGATGACCGAGCAACCTGGCGATACGCCTATCCCTGTCATGTCGTTCCTGGGTTCCAAGGAACAACATCCACGTCAGGTCAGCTGCTGGATTACCCACACCAACGCGCGCACTCACGAAATCATCGCTGCGAACCTCGATCGTTCGCCGATGTATTCCGCTGCCGGCGAAATCGAAGGTGTCGGCCCGCGTTACTGCCCGTCGATCGAAGACAAGATCCATCGCTTTGCCGACAAGGAAAGCCACCAGGTCTTCATCGAACCAGAGGGCCTGACCACGCATGAGCTTTATCCGAACGGGATTTCGACTTCGCTGCCATTCGATGTGCAGTTGCAGATCGTGCGATCGATTCGAGGCATGGAAAACGCCCACATCGTTCGTCCGGGTTACGCCATCGAGTACGACTATTTCGATCCGCGAGACCTGAAATACAGCCTGGAGACGAAAGTCATCGGCGGCCTGTTCTTCGCTGGGCAGATCAACGGCACCACCGGTTACGAAGAAGCCGGCGCACAAGGTTTGCTCGCCGGTGCCAACGCAGCACTGCGTGCTCAAGGCAGGGAAAGCTGGTGCCCGCGTCGCGATGAGGCGTACATCGGCGTGCTTGTGGATGATTTGATCACCCTGGGTACGCAAGAGCCTTACCGCATGTTCACGTCTCGTGCTGAGTACCGGTTGATCTTGCGCGAAGACAACGCAGACCTGCGCCTGACCGAGAAGGGCCGCGAGTTGGGATTGGTCGACGATGCCCGATGGGCTGCGTTCTGTGCCAAGCGCGAAGGGATCGAGTTGGAAGAGCAGCGTTTGAAATCGACCTGGATCCGTCCCGGGACCGAGCAGGGCGACGCCGTTTCCGCGCATTTCGGAACGCCACTGACCCACGAATACAATCTGCTCAACCTGCTGAGCCGTCCTGAAATCGACTACGCCAACCTCGTTGCGTTGACGGGCCAGGGTTCAATCGATCCACAGGTCGCCGAGCAGGTTGAAATCAAAACCAAGTACGCCGGTTACATTGATCGCCAGCAGGACGAGATTGCTCGTCTACGTGCCAGCGAAAATACAAAACTGCCGGACGACATCGACTACACGGCCATTTCCGGCCTGTCGAAAGAGATTCAAAGCAAGCTGGGGATAACGCGTCCTGAAACGCTTGGTCAGGCTTCGCGCATTCCCGGTGTGACGCCGGCAGCGATCTCGCTGTTGATGATTCACTTGAAAAAACGCGGCGCGGGCCGTCAGTTGGAGCAAAGCGCTTGAGTTCTATGGTCACCCCGCAGCATGCAGAAGAATTGAGCCAAGGCGCCCGCGAGTTGGGCGTTGATCTGAGTGAAGTCCAGCATGAAAAACTGCTGGGCTATCTGGCATTGCTGATCAAGTGGAACAAGGCCTACAACTTGACCGCTGTCCGTGATCCAGACGAAATGGTCTCTCGCCATCTGCTCGACAGCCTGAGCGTGGTGCCGTACATCCAGGGCGAACGTCAACTCGACGTCGGCAGCGGTGGCGGCATGCCCGGTATCCCGCTGGCGATCCTGTTTCCGGACATGAACGTCACGTGTCTGGACAGCAATGGCAAAAAGACTCGGTTTTTGACCCAGGTCAAACTCGAGCTGAAACTCGACAATCTCCAAGTTATCCACAGCCGTGCAGAGGCGTTCCAGCCGGAACAGCCGTTCACGGGAATCATCTCCCGCGCGTTCAGCAGCCTCGAAGACTTCACGCAGTGGACGCGTCACATGGGGGATACCCAGACGCGATGGCTGGCAATGAAAGGTCTGCATCCGGCTGACGAACTGGTAGCATTGCCCGCAGATTTTCGTCTGGAAAGCGCGCAAGCCTTGGCCGTACCGGGTTGCCAAGGCCAACGGCATCTGCTGATACTGCGCCGCACGGCATGACAGGGAACACACGCAAGAATGGCTAAGGTATTCGCGATAGCGAACCAAAAAGGTGGTGTGGGTAAAACCACCACCTGCATCAACCTCGCAGCGTCGCTGGTCGCTACCAAGCGTCGGGTGTTGTTGATCGATCTCGATCCACAGGGCAACGCCACCATGGGTAGCGGTGTGGATAAACATGGGCTGGAACATTCCGTCTACGATCTGTTGATCGGCGAATGCGACCTGAACCAGGCCATGCACTTTTCCGAGCACGGCGGTTATCAACTGCTGCCTGCCAACCGCGACCTGACCGCCGCTGAAGTCGTCTTGCTGGAAATGCAGATGAAAGAAGCCCGCCTGCGCACAGCGTTGGCGCCGATTCGCGAGAACTACGATTACATCCTGATCGACTGCCCCCCATCCCTGTCGATGCTCACGCTCAATGCCCTCGTGGCGGCGGACGGTGTGATTATCCCCATGCAGTGCGAGTACTTCGCACTCGAAGGTCTAAGTGACCTTGTGGATAACATCAAGCGCATCGCCGAGCTGCTCAATCCTCAGCTCAAGATCGAAGGCTTGTTGCGCACGATGTACGACCCGCGCCTGAGCCTGATCAACGATGTCTCTGCCCAGCTTAAGGAGCATTTCGGCGATCAGCTTTACGACACGGTGATCCCACGCAACATTCGACTGGCCGAGGCCCCGAGTTTCGGGATGCCGGCGCTGGCTTATGACAAGACCTCTCGCGGCGCCCTGGCTTATCTGGCCTTGGCGGGCGAAATGGTTCGCCGTCAACGCCGCGGATCCCGCGCCGCCGCCCAGCCCACTTAAGGAAATCCCATGGCCGTCAAGAAACGAGGACTCGGACGTGGGCTGGACGCGCTGCTGAGCAGCCCCACCGTCAGCGCGCTGGAAGAACAGGCTGTTCAAGCCGACCGACGCGAGCTACAGCACATTCCGCTGGATCTGATCCAGCGCGGCAAGTATCAGCCACGCCGGGACATGGATCCGCAGGCGCTGGAAGAACTGGCCAACTCGATCAAGGCTCAGGGTGTCATGCAGCCGATCGTAGTGCGCCCGATCGCCGACAACCGCTTCGAGATCATCGCCGGTGAGCGTCGGTGGCGTGCCAGCCAACAGGCAGGCATCGAAACGATTCCAGCGATGGTGCGTGACGTGCCGGATGAGGCCGCTATCGCAATGGCGCTCATCGAGAACATCCAGCGCGAAGACCTCAATCCGATTGAAGAGGCCATCGCGCTGCAGCGCCTGCAGCAGGAATTTCAGTTGACCCAGCAGCAGGTTGCAGAGGCTGTGGGTAAGTCTCGGGTGAGCGTGGCCAACCTTTTGCGTCTTATCGCGCTGCCAGAGGTGATCAAGACTATGCTGTCCCACGGTGACCTTGAAATGGGTCATGCCCGGGCCTTGTTAGGTTTGCCGGAAGAAAGGCAGGTCGACGGGGCGCGACATGTTGTCGCACGCGGGCTTACCGTGCGCCAGACTGAGGCACTCGTACGGCAGTGGTTGAGTGGCAAGCAGGAGCCTGCCGAACCCGTCAAAGCCGATCCGGATATCACACGACTCGAGCAGCGTCTGGCCGAGCGCCTAGGCTCTGCGGTGCAGATTCGCCACGGTCAGAAGGGAAAAGGCCAGTTGGTGATCCGTTATAACTCACTGGATGAGTTGCAGGGCGTCCTCGCCCACATCCGCTGAAACACATCGTGCGTAGCGTGTAGTCGGAAATCACTACCCGGCAGTTGAATAGGGGCTGAACCGCCCCTATACTCTGCGCGCATTTTGTCGGCACAAATTATGCCAAGTTATTGATTTTGGCGGCTGGCATACGAGGAGCCCATGTGATGGAGACACGCACGCCAAACCGCTTGCCATTCCATCGTCTGGCTGTTTTCCCGGTACTGCTGGCTCAATTGATTGTCTTGTTGCTGGCAGCGGTGACGCTTTGGCAGTGGCATGGAGTCGTAGCTGGATACTCAGGGCTTTGCGGAGGCCTGATAGCTTGGCTGCCCAATTTGTACTTTGCCCATAAGGCGTTCCGGTTTTCCGGTGCCAGGGCTGCCCAAGCCATCGTTCGGTCGTTCTACGCCGGCGAGGCAGGCAAACTGATTTTTACGGCAGTGCTGTTTGCACTGACCTTCGCAGGTGTGAAGCCGCTGGCCCCGCTGGCGGTTTTCGGCGTGTTCATGCTGACCCAGTTGGTCAGCTGGTTCGCACCCCTGCTAATGAGAACAAGACTTTTGAGACCTTAGGGCGTTTGAGGCAACCATGGCAGAGCAAACAGCTTCGGGCTATATCCAGCACCACTTGCAGAACTTGACCTTCGGTCATTTGCCTGACGGCACTTGGGGCTTCGCGCATTCCGCAGCAGAAGCAAAAGAAATGGGCTTTTGGGCTTTCCACCTCGACACGCTTGGC
This sequence comes from Pseudomonas abietaniphila, assembly GCF_039697315.1. Taxonomy (NCBI): domain Bacteria; kingdom Pseudomonadati; phylum Pseudomonadota; class Gammaproteobacteria; order Pseudomonadales; family Pseudomonadaceae; genus Pseudomonas; species Pseudomonas abietaniphila. The sequence continues at coordinate 3,112,142 of NZ_CP155619.1, forward strand.
TGGTCGGTGGCGCTGGGCCTGATCTTTGTCCTGCTTTTCCGCATGGCCGCTAAAAAAGCGACCTCCGGTCAGCCTGGCGGTCTGCAGAACTTCGTCGAAGTCCTGATCGAATTCGTCGATGGCAGCGTTAAAGACAGCTTCCATGGTCGCAGCGCGGTCATCGCGCCGCTGGCACTGACTATTTTCGTCTGGGTTTTCCTGATGAACGCGGTCGACCTGGTGCCGGTTGACTGGATTCCACAGTTGGCGGTCATGATTTCCGGCGATCACCACATTCCGTTCCGTGCGGTGTCGACGACCGACCCTAACGCAACCATCGGCATGGCGCTTTCGGTCTTCGCACTGATCATTTTCTACAGCATCAAGGTCAAGGGCATTGGCGGTTTCATCGGCGAGTTGACCCTGCACCCGTTTGGCAGCAAGAACGTTGTCGTCCAGGCGCTGTTGATTCCTGTGAACTTCCTGCTTGAATTCGTGACTCTGATCGCCAAACCGGTTTCTCTGGCTCTGCGTCTCTTCGGCAACATGTACGCGGGTGAACTCGTGTTCATCCTGATCGCGGTCATGTTCGGCAGTGGCCTGTTGTGGCTCAGCGGTCTGGGCGTGGTACTGCAATGGGCGTGGGCTGTATTCCACATCCTGATCATCACCCTGCAAGCGTTCATCTTCATGATGCTGACCATCGTTTACCTGTCGATGGCTCACGAAGATAACCATTAAGACCCGCCTGGCGAGTCTGATGATCCCCTCATTGCGGTGAGGGGGCGCCCGCAAGGGCTTGATGTAAAAAACGATTTTGTTTTACCGCTTTAATCTAAAAAAACCTAACCAATACGACGTAAAAGTCGGGAGGAAAGATGGAAACTGTAGTTGGTCTAACTGCTATCGCTGTTGCACTGCTGATCGGCCTGGGCGCTCTGGGTACTGCAATCGGTTTCGGCCTGCTGGGCGGTAAATTCCTGGAAGGCGCAGCGCGTCAGCCAGAAATGGTTCCAATGCTGCAAGTTAAAATGTTCATCGTGGCTGGTCTGCTCGACGCCGTAACCATGATCGGTGTTGGTATCGCTCTGTTCTTCACTTTTGCGAACCCCTTCGTTGGTCAACTCGCTGGCTAATCGCTCGAATTTTCGAGTTGATTGGTGTGATGGACAACGAACGAGCGAGGTGTTGGCGTGAACATTAATGCAACCCTGATTGGCCAGTCCGTTGCGTTCTTCATTTTTGTGCTGTTCTGCATGAAGTTCGTGTGGCCTCCGGTCATCGCGGCTTTGCACGAACGTCAGAAGAAGATCGCGGATGGACTGGACGCTGCTACACGAGCAGCTCGCGACCTGGAGCTGGCCCAAGATAAAGCGGGTCAGCAACTGCGCGAAGCGAAAGCTCAGGCAGCTGAAATCATTGAGCAAGCCAAGAAACGCGGTACTCAGATTGTCGACGAAGCCCGTGAACAGGCTCGTGTCGATGCTGACCGCATCAAGGCTCAGGCTCAGGCCGAGATCGAGCAGGAACTGAACGGCGTCAAAGACGCGCTGCGCGCCCAACTGGGTAGCCTGGCGGTCAACGGCGCAGAGAAGATCCTGGGTGCCACAATCGATCAAAACGCGCACGCGGAGCTGGTTAACAAACTGGCTGCAGAAATTTAAGCGAGGGCGATCATGGCAGAACTGACCACGTTGGCCCGACCTTACGCTAAGGCAGCCTTCGAGCATGCACAGGCGCACCAGCAACTGGCCAATTGGTCAGCCATGCTCGGCCTGGCTGCTGCGGTGTCGCAAGATGACACCATGCAGCGCATGCTCAAGGCCCCGCGACTGACGAGCGCAGACAAGGCCGCCACTTTTGTTGAAGTGTGCGGCGACAAGTTCGATGCCAAGGCACAGAATTTCATCCACGTCGTTGCTGAAAACGACCGTCTCCAGCTTCTGCCGGAGATTTCCGAACTGTTCGAGCTTTACAAGGCCGAGCAGGAAAAATCGGTAGATGTGGATGTGACCAGTGCTTTTGCATTGAACCAAGAACAGCAAGACAAACTCGCCAAGGTTCTCAGTGCACGGCTCGGCCGGGAAGTGCGCCTGCACGCTGCGGAGGATGCTGCCCTGATAGGTGGTGTCATCATCCGCGCCGGCGACCTGGTTATCGATGGCTCAGTTCGCGGCAAACTCGCGCAACTAGCCGAAGCATTGAAATCTTGAGTTTGAAGGGGCAGCAGAGCAATGCAGCAACTCAATCCTTCCGAAATAAGTGAAATCATCAAGGGCCGCATCGACAAGCTCGATGTAGCCTCCCAAGCCCGTAACGAAGGCACTGTCGTCAGCGTGTCTGACGGTATCGTGCGGATTCACGGTCTCGCCGACGCTATGTACGGCGAAATGATCGAGTTCCCGGGCGGCGTCTACGGTATGGCACTCAACCTGGAGCAAGACTCCGTGGGTGCTGTCGTACTGGGCGCATACACCTCTCTTGCCGAAGGCATGAGCGCCAAGTGCACTGGCCGCATCCTGGAGGTTCCGGTTGGTAAGGAACTGCTGGGTCGCGTTGTCGATGCACTGGGTAACCCTGTGGACGGTAAAGGTCCTCTGAACAACACCGAGACCGACGCGGTCGAGAAAGTTGCTCCAGGCGTTATCTGGCGTAAGTCGGTAGACCAGCCTGTACAGACTGGCTACAAGGCTGTCGATGCCATGATTCCTGTCGGCCGTGGCCAGCGTGAGCTGATCATCGGTGACCGTCAGATCGGTAAAACCGCTCTGGCGATCGACGCGATCATCAACCAGAAAGACAGCGGCATCTTCTGCGTCTACGTAGCAATTGGTCAGAAACAATCGACCATCGCCAACGTTGTTCGCAAGCTGGAAGAAAACGGCGCTCTGGCCAACACCATCATCGTGGCCGCCAGTGCCTCCGAATCTCCTGCGCTGCAATTCCTGGCTCCTTATGCCGGTTGCACCATGGGCGAATACTTCCGCGACCGCGGTGAAGACGCGCTGATCGTTTATGACGATCTGTCCAAGCAAGCAGTGGCTTACCGCCAGATTTCCCTGCTGCTGCGTCGTCCACCAGGACGTGAAGCCTACCCAGGCGACGTGTTCTATCTCCACTCCCGTCTGCTGGAGCGCGCATCCCGCGTTTCGGAAGAGTACGTAGAGAAGTTCACCAACGGCGCAGTGACCGGCAAAACCGGTTCCCTGACCGCGCTGCCGATCATCGAAACCCAGGCTGGCGACGTTTCCGCGTTCGTTCCGACCAACGTGATTTCCATCACCGACGGTCAGATCTTCCTGGAATCGGCCATGTTCAACTCCGGCATTCGTCCGGCTGTGAACGCCGGTGTTTCGGTATCTCGTGTGGGCGGTGCCGCTCAGACCAAGATCATCAAGAAGCTGTCCGGTGGTATCCGTACCGCTCTGGCTCAGTACCGTGAACTGGCGGCATTCGCCCAGTTCGCATCTGACCTGGACGAAGCGACCCGTAAGCAACTTGAGCATGGTCAGCGCGTTACCGAGCTGATGAAGCAGAAGCAATACGCGCCAATGTCGATCGCTGACATGTCGCTGTCGCTGTATGCCGCTGAGCGTGGGTTCCTGACTGACGTCGAAATCGCCAAGGTCGGCAGCTTTGAACAAGCGCTGATTGCTTACTTCAACCGCGATCACGCCGATTTGATGGCGAAGATCAACGTGAAGGGTGACTTCAATGACGAAATCGATTCTGGCCTCAAAGCCGGTATCGAGAAGTTCAAGGCCACCCAAACCTGGTAAGCCGCAGCGGGAGCCGCGAGGCTCCCGCTTGCTAACCTGATAGGTGTTACATGGCAGGCGCAAAAGAGATTCGCAGCAAGATTGCGAGCATCAAAAGCACGCAAAAGATCACCAGCGCCATGGAAAAAGTGGCGGTCAGCAAAATGCGCAAGGCTCAAATGCGCATGGCTGCTAGCCGTCCTTACGCGGAGCGCATCCGCCAGGTGATTGGTCATCTTGCCAACGCTAACCCGGAATACCGCCACCCGTTCATGATCGATCGCGAAGTAAAGCGCGTCGGTTATATCGTGGTGAGCAGTGACCGTGGTCTGTGCGGTGGCTTGAATACCAACCTGTTCAAGGCTTTGGTCAAGGACATGGCGAAGAACCGTGAAAACGGCGTAGAGATCGATCTGTGCGTGGTCGGCAGCAAAGGTGCGGCGTTTTTCCGCAACTTCGGCGGTAACGTCGTCGCTGCGATCAGCCACTTGGGCGAAGAGCCATCGATCAACGATTTGATCGGCAGCGTCAAGGTGATGCTGGATGCCTACCTGGAGGGCCGTATTGATCGCCTGTCCGTGGTATCCAACAAGTTCATCAACACCATGACTCAGCAGCCAACGGTCGAACAGTTGATTCCGTTGGTCGCCACCCAGGATCAAGAACTCAAGCACCACTGGGATTACCTGTACGAACCCGACGCCAAAGAGCTGCTGGACGGCTTGATGGTCCGTTACGTGGAGTCGCAGGTCTACCAGGCGGTGGTCGAGAACAACGCAGCTGAACAAGCCGCGCGGATGATCGCGATGAAGAACGCCACTGACAACGCCGGTGACCTGATCAGCGATTTGCAGCTGATCTACAACAAGGCGCGTCAGGCAGCGATCACCCAAGAGATCTCGGAAATCGTCGGCGGCGCTGCCGCGGTTTAACGGTTCAAATATTCAGAGGATCCAGCTAATGAGTAGCGGACGTATCGTTCAAATCATCGGCGCCGTGATCGACGTGGAATTTCCACGCGACAGCGTACCGAGCATCTATAACGCGCTGAAAGTACAAGGCGCGGAAACTACCCTGGAAGTTCAGCAGCAGCTGGGCGACGGCGTAGTTCGTACCATTGCGATGGGTTCCACCGAAGGCTTGAAGCGCGGTCTGGACGTTATCGACAGCGGCGCAGCCATCTCCGTACCGGTCGGTAAAGCGACTCTGGGCCGGATCATGGACGTCCTGGGTAACCCGATCGACGAAGCTGGCCCGATCGACACCGAAGAGCGCTGGGGCATTCACCGTCCTGCACCTTCGTTCGCTGACCAGGCAGGCGGCAACGACCTGCTGGAAACCGGCATCAAGGTTATCGACCTGGTTTGCCCGTTCGCCAAGGGCGGTAAAGTCGGTCTGTTCGGTGGTGCCGGTGTCGGCAAGACCGTAAACATGATGGAACTGATCCGTAACATCGCTATCGAGCACAGCGGTTATTCCGTGTTCGCCGGTGTGGGTGAGCGTACTCGTGAGGGTAACGACTTCTACCACGAGATGAAGGATTCCAACGTTCTGGACAAAGTGGCACTGGTATACGGCCAGATGAACGAGCCGCCGGGAAACCGTCTGCGCGTTGCTCTGACCGGTCTGACCATGGCCGAGAAGTTCCGTGACGAAGGTAACGACGTTCTGCTGTTCGTCGACAACATCTACCGTTACACACTGGCCGGTACTGAAGTATCCGCACTGCTGGGCCGTATGCCTTCTGCAGTAGGTTACCAGCCGACCCTGGCTGAAGAGATGGGCGTGCTGCAAGAGCGCATCACTTCGACCAAAGAAGGTTCGATCACCTCGATCCAGGCGGTATACGTACCAGCGGACGACTTGACCGACCCGTCGCCAGCGACCACCTTCGCCCACTTGGACGCCACCGTCGTTCTGTCCCGTGACATCGCTTCCCTGGGTATCTACCCGGCGGTTGACCCACTGGACTCGACTTCGCGCCAGCTGGACCCGAACGTTATCGGCCAGGACCACTACGACACCGCTCGCGGCGTCCAGTACGTTCTGCAGCGTTACAAAGAGCTGAAAGACATCATCGCGATCCTGGGTATGGACGAGCTGTCGGAAACCGACAAGCAGTTGGTATCTCGCGCTCGTAAGATTCAGCGCTTCCTGTCGCAGCCGTTCTTCGTGGCTGAAGTCTTCACCGGTGCATCGGGTAAATACGTTTCCCTGAAAGACACCATTGCTGGCTTCAAAGGCATCCTCGCCGGTGAGTACGACCACCTGCCAGAACAAGCGTTCTACATGGTCGGCGGCATCGAAGAAGCGATCGAGAAAGCCAAGAAACTGTAATCCAGGCGCCCGGCAACGGGCGCTAATCAGGTTGAGGCAAGCAAATGGCTATGACAGTCCATTGCGATATCGTCAGCGCGGAAGGAGAGATTTTCTCCGGTCTGGTCGAGATGGTGATTGCACACGGTAACCTGGGTGATATCGGTATTGCTCCAGGTCACGCGCCGCTGATCACTGATCTGAAGCCGGGCCCGATCCGTCTGATCAAGCAGGGTGGAGAAGCCGAGGTGTTTTACATCTCCGGTGGTTTCCTTGAGGTTCAACCGAACATGGTCAAAGTGCTTGCCGATACCGTGCAACGCGCTGCCGACCTGGACGAAGCCTCTGCTCTGGAAGCCGTAAAGGCAGCCGAGCGCGCCCTGAACGAAAAAGGCGCAGATTTCGACTACGGGTCTGCTGCTGCACGTCTGGCGGAGGCCGCGGCTCAGCTGCGCACCGTTCAGCAAATTCGCAAGAAGTTCGGCGGCTAAGGCCGGCGCCTTTCATGCGCGATTGAGTAAAAGGGTAGCCTCGGCTACCCTTTTTCTTTTTTCGGCTCTTTCTCCTGAATCATCAGCCCGGCTCACGCTGCGGCTCGTTCGCCTGGAATCCCTCATGTCTCTCGATATCGTCATTCTTGCCGCGGGTCAGGGCACTCGCATGCGTTCCGCTCTTCCTAAAGTGCTGCATCCGGTGGCCGGTAACTCTATGTTGGGCCATGTTATCCACAGTGCTCGCCAGCTTTCGCCTGACAGCATCCAGGTGGTGATCGGGCATGGCGCCGATAAGGTTCGTGAACAGCTTGCCGCCGACGATTTGAGCTTTGTCTTGCAGGACAAACAGCTGGGAACCGGCCACGCAGTCGCCCAGGCCGTGCCGGCGTTAAGCGCTGACACCGTTCTGATTCTGTACGGCGATGTCCCGCTGATCGAAGTGGAGACATTGCAGCGTCTGCTGACGCTGGTGAACGATCAGCAGTTGGGATTGCTCACGGTGTCGCTGGAAGACCCGACAGGCTACGGTCGCATCGTGCGTGACGCGCAAAACAACGTCAGCGCCATCGTCGAGCACAAGGACGCCACTGACTCTCAGAAAGCCATTAAGGAAGGTAACACCGGGATTCTGGCTGTGCCGGGCAAGCGTCTGGCCGATTGGCTGGGGCGTCTGTCGAACAACAACGCCCAAGGCGAGTACTACCTGACTGACGTGATCGCAATGGCGGTGAACGACGGCCTGGTTGTCGCCACGGCCCAGCCACACGACCCAATGGAAGTGCAGGGTGCCAATGACCGTAAGCAGCTCGCCGAGCTGGAGCGTCACTATCAGCTGCGTGAGGCACGCCGCCTGATGGCGCTTGGCGTGACGTTGCGCGATCCGTCCCGCTTTGATGTGCGCGGTGATGTCACGGTGGGACGCGATGTCACCATCGATATCAACGTGATCCTTGAGGGGCGCGTAATCATCGAAGACGACGTGTCCATCGGCCCGAACTGTGTGATCAAGGACACCACGCTGCGCAAAGGCGCGATCATCAAGGCCAACAGTCACCTTGAAGGCGCCATCGTTGGTGAAGCGGCAGATGCAGGTCCTTTCGCCCGGCTACGTCCAGGAAGCGTCTTGGGCGCTCGGTCACATGTGGGTAACTTCGTTGAACTGAAGAACGCGGAGATGGGCGAGGGCGCCAAGGCCGGTCATCTGGCCTATCTGGGGGATGCAGTCATCGGCGCGCGCACCAACATCGGTGCAGGGACGATCACCTGCAATTATGACGGCGCCAACAAGCACAAGACCGTGCTGGGCGAAGACGTGTTCATCGGTTCGAACAACTCGCTGGTCGCGCCTGTGGATATCTCATCCGGGGCAACGACTGCAGCTGGTTCGACCATCACTCAAAACGTCGCAGCAGAGCAGCTGGCGGTTGCCCGCGCACGCCAACGTAACATCGATGGGTGGAAGCGCCCGGTCAAAACCAAGAAACACTGAAGTTATCCACAGTTGAATCAGGCCTGACTGCCAGCACACGTTCAGGCCTGATTCAGTCCCCCTGTGCCACG